>NZ_JBJGZV010000061.1:0-22377 GCF_054050715.1 Blastococcus sp. SYSU D00669 | reverse complement strand
TGAGGGAGTGGCTTCGGTAGAGGCGGCTTAGTGTAACTGATAAACCAACCCCCACCACCCCCACCCCCCCCCCCCCCCCCCCCCCCCCCCCCCCCCCCCCCCCCCCCCCCCCCCCACCGCGACCGCGAGGCGCGCCCCGGGGAGCGGCCTCCGGACGCTCGGCGCACCCGGACGCACCGGCACGGTCTAGCCGGCGAGGATCTGCCCGCCGCCGCCCGCCGCGTCGTCGTCCTTGCCGCAGACGGCGCAGGACCGGTAGCGCCCGCCGTCCTCGGTGCTGTGCACCCGCCAGTCGTGCATGCGCAGCAGGCGGCAGCGCCACCGTCGTCCGGTCGATGACATCTCGGTCTCCCCTCTCTCAGGCCACGCCACCGCCGCCGAGCCCGAGGCCGCCTCCTCCGCTCATCCCCGCGCCGGCCAGCCAGTGGGCCGGGCCGTCGTGGTGCTTCCCGCAGACGGAGCAGGCGAGGTACGGACCCCCGTCGGGGGCGCTGCACTTCTTCCAGTGGTGCCACCGCAGGACGCGGCAGCGGAACCGGCGACCGAGCGGCTGCCTCCCGGCCGCTGCCGGCAGCCGGCCGGCGCGGAGCGCGGCGCGCAGTGCCGGCGTGCGGGACAGCACGCCGGCGGCGTGCCGGAACTGGGCGACCGGCGGGAGACCGTAGAGCTCCGCGGCGAACTCCGCCTGGTACCGCCGGCGGTCGGCCGGGGTGGGCAGGAAGTGCGCGGCCACCTCTATGGCCAGCCGAGCGCCCGGCACCGGCCGGGAGGGCGCCGCCATGCCGCCGCCTACGGGATCCTGCGTCGAATGGTCATCACGGGCTCCCCGGGTCGGGACGTCCTCGTCGTGCTCAGAACCGACCGGTGGCGGCGTCGGCACGTGCTCGACGTACGGCCCCGTCGTCCGGTCGCACCGCCTGCACGTGCTCACCTGGAGGCCGTCTCGCTCCGGGGCGGTCGCAGGCGTGCAGGCCCCGCCGGCAGCGGAGTGCCGTGCGCGATCGGGTGGCGGGAGCCATGGCTGGCCTCCTCGCGAGGGCCGGGTCAGCCGGCGAGGTAGCCGGTGATGTTCTGGTTCACCCCGGCCCAGGCGGAGTGGTACTTGCCGCACACGGCGCAGGCGACGTAGCGCTCGCCGTCCGGGGTGGTGGTCGGCTTCCAGTGGTGCCAGTGCAGGTACCGGCAGCGGAACCGCTGCCCGGTGGTGCTGGACTGCATCGCAGCCTCCGGGGGTCAGGCGACGGTGAAGCCGTCGCGGGAGACCGTGTCGGTCGGGAACTTGCCGCAGATGGCGCAGGCGGAGTACCGCTCGCCGTCGGGCGTCCGGAAGACCCGCCACCGGTGCCACCGCAGCAGGCGGCAGACGACGACGCGGCGGATGGTGCTGGGCGGGGCGTCCAGGGGCAGGCCCGAGGGTCCACCGCCGACGGCGGCGCGGAGGGCGAGCGACTCGGCCAGGTAGCCGGCCACCTGCCGGCGCTGGGCCGCGCGGTCGAGCCCGTACAGCTCGGCGACGAACTCGCAGTAGTAGCGGTCGCGGTCGGCCCGGGCCGGCAACGGCCGCACCGCGATCGCGATCCCGAGACGCGCCCCGCGGACCAGGGCGCGCGAGCCGGTCACGTCTCCCCCACCTGCGGCCGGAGGCGGACGACGGGCGGCCGGTACGCCTTCGCCAGGGCCGCCTGCGCGGCCAGCGCCCCCTCGGCGGTCAGCCGGTAGTACCGGCGCGGCGGACGTCCCTCGACCTGCGGGTCGATCGCCTCCCACCGCGAGGTCAGCCAGCCGACGCCCTCGAGGCGGGCGAGGATCGGGTGCACGGTGCCGCTGCGCAGGTTCGCCAGCTCACCGATCTCCACCCCGTACAGCTCCCGCTCGGGATCGCCGAGCAGCGCCTCCAGCACCAGCTGGGTCGGGATGGTCATCCGGGGCTCTCCACCCATGCACGAACTCTACCTAGCCCCTAGGTAGAGAACAAGCATGGTTGCCCAGCGCACCGGGTGGCGCCTCAGGAGCCGAGACCGCCCGGCGGGACGTCCCGTGCGTCCAGCCGAGTGGTCGCCCCCTCGTACCAGGGGAACGGGCCGTCCTCGCGGCCGCAGAGCCGGCACCGGCGCATCCGCTGCCCGTCGCCCGCGCCGACCGCCGTCCACCGGTGCAGGGCCAGCCGGCACCGCACCCGCTGCAGCCGGGACGCGGCCACGCGGGGAACGGTCCGCGCCGCCGCGGTTGCGGGCAACCACGGTTGGCCCGGGCGACTACCTCCGGCGGGGCAGGACGGCGGCGACGAGGTGCGGGCCCGGCTCGGCCAGCGCCCGGCGCAGCTGGTCGGCCAGCTCGTCGGCGGTCTCCGCGCGGGTGGCCGGCACGCCCATCCCGCCGGCCAGCGCGACGAAGTCGAGGTCCGGGCCGCCCAGGTCGAGCAGCTGCGCCGCCCGCTTGCCGTCGCCGGTCGCCCCCACCCGCGCCAGCTCGTGCTCGAGGATGGCGTACGAGCCGTTGTCGCAGACGACCGTCGTGACGTCGAGCTGCTCGCGCGCGTGGGTCCACAGCGCGGAGATCGTGTACATCGCGCTGCCGTCGGCCTGCAGCGCGAGCACCGGCCGGCCGGGGCAGGCGATCGCCGCCCCCGTCGCCATCGGCAGCCCGTCGCCGATCGCCCCGCCGGTCAGCGAGAGCCAGTCGTGCCGCGGCGCGCCGGCGGTCAGCTCGGCCAGCCCGACGCCCGAGGTCAGCGCCTCGTCGACGACGATCGCGTCCTCGGGGAGCAGCGCGCCGACGACCGCCGACAGCGAGCGCACGTCCAGCGCCCCGCTCGGCAGCTCGGGCCGGGCGGCCTCCAGCAGCTGCGGCTCGGCGCCGTCGGCCACCCGGTCGGCGAGCGCCTCCAGCGCCGCGACGCCGTCCTCACCGGGTGCCGCCAGCACGTGCACCGCGCAGCCCTCCGGCACCGGGGACCCCGGGATCCCCGGGTAGCCGAAGAAGTGCACGGGCGCCGTGGCGCCGGCGACGACCAGGTGCCGGGTGCCCGAGAGCGCCGCCATCGCCATCTCCGGCGGGTACGGCAGCTTCGGCAGGTCGGGCAGCCCCGCCCCGCGCGGCATCCGCGCCGGGAAGGTCTCGCACATCAGCCGGGCACCGGTCGCCGCGGCGATCCGCGAGGCCAGCAGCTGCCCGGCCTCCCGCACCGCGTCGCCGCCGAGGAACAGCACGACCGGCTCCGCGGAGGTCAGCGCGGCGGCCGCCCCCTCCACCGCGTCCGGACCGGGCCGCGGCGCGGACCGGGCCGGCACCGGCGGCGCCACCTCCGCGCCGTCGGACCACGAGACGTCGGCCGGCAGCACCAGCGTGGCCACGCCCCCGGTGCAGGCCGCGGCCACCGCGTCGGCGGCGTCCACCCCCACGTCGGCCGGCGTCAGCGAGCGCCGCACCCAGCTCGAGACGGTGCCGGCGAGGGTGTCGACGTCCGACTCCAGCGGCGCGTCCAGCCGCTTGTGCGAGCGGGCGTGGTCGCCGACGACGTTCACCACCGGCGTGCGGCCGCGCCGGGCGTTGTGCAGGTTGGCCAGCCCGTTGCCCAGCCCCGGGCCCAGGTGCAGCAGGGTCGCGGCGGGCCGGCCGGCCATCCGGGCGTACCCGTCGGCCGCGCCGGTGGCCACGCCCTCGAACAGGGTGAGGACGCCGCGCATCTGCGGGACGTCGTCCAGCGCCGCGACGAAGTGCATCTCCGAGGTGCCCGGGTTGGCGAAGCAGACGTCGACCCCCGAGCCGACCAGCGTGCGGATCAGCGCCTGCGCGCCGTTCACGGCATCTCCGGGATGCCGGCGATCGGCTCGTGCACGTCGAAGTGGACCAGCGTCGCCCCGCCGGTGGCGAAGTTCGCCAGGTCCTTGCCGGTCGCGCGCCCCTCGTTGGAGGCCAGCGCCGCCCCCATCGACTGCTCCGACTCGAAGTCCAGCTCGGCCACCAGGTAGGGCGCCGGCTGCGACGGGTCCATCGGCTGCGGGTGGCCGACGCTGAACCCGACCAGCCCGGGCAGCTCCATGACCAGCGGGGCGTGGGTGTCGCGGTAGTAGTCGTCGAACGCCCCGGGGTCGGTGGGCTGGCCGTAGCTGACGAGGAGTCGGTGCACCATGCCGGTCAGCCAAGCAGCGTCAGAAGGTGAGCACCAGCCGACCGCGGACCCCGCCCCGGGCGAGCAGCCGGTGCGCCTCGGCGGCGTCCTCGGCCGGGAGCGCGCGGTTGACCCGCAGCGAGAGGACGCCGTCCTCGGTCTGCTGCCGCAGCCGGTCGAGCGCGGCGCGGTCCTGGGCGACGCGGCGGACCAGGGTGGGGAAGAACCGCAGCCCGCGCTCGCCGCCGGCCGGCCCGCGGTAGCCGCGCACGGTCGCCACCGCTCCCCCGTCGCGCACCGCGGGCAGCACCCGCTCGTCCTGCACCGCGCCGTCGGCCAGCCCGTCGACGCCGTCCGGGAACTGCTCGCGGATCCGCGCGGCGACGTCGTCCCCCCGGCGGACCACGACGTCGGCGCCGAGGTCGCGGACCAGCGGCTCGTCGGCCTCCGACGCGTCGGCGACGACGGTCAGCCCGTCGGCCTTGGCCAGCTGGACGACGTAGCCGCCGTACGCGCCCGCCGCCCCGGTGACCGCCAGCACCTGCCCCGGCCGCAGACCCATGAGGTCGAGGGAGAACCGCGCGGTCAGCGCGTTCATCGGCAGCGTCGACGCCGCGACGTCGGTCGCGGTCGCCGGCGCCCGCACCACCGAGTCGGCGGGCAGCACCAGGTCCTCCCGGTACCCGCCGTGCGCCCCGGTCGGGACGACGACGCCCATGACCCGGGCCCCGACCTGGAGGTCGGGCCGGTCGACGCCGTCGCCGAGCTCCTCGACGAGGCCGGCGACGTCCATGCCGGGCACCCACGGCGGGCTCTTGACCGGGTCCCGGTCGGCGTAGGCGCCCGTCACCAGCCAGGTGTCGGTGGGGTTCACCGTCGCGGCGGTCACCCGCAGCCGCACCTGCCCCGGCCCGAGGGGCTCGTCGTCGACCTCGACGAGGTGCAGGGCCTCCGGCCCGCCGAACCCGGTCACTCCCGCCGCGCGTCCCATGCGCCCTCTCTACCCCGTCACTCTCTGTGAATCAGCTGTCACAGGGGACGTCCAGCCACTCCCCGGCTCCGCGCCAGCTCCGCACCCGACGGTGATCGCCATGCCACCCCTGCTGCAGGGCGCCGACGCGCGCGCCGGAGAGTCCCGACCCGCCCCGCCGGTCCTCGACGTCGTCGTGCCGGTGCACGACGAGGAGACCGACCTGGAGCCGTGCCTGCGCCGGCTGCACGCGGCCCTGTCGGAGCTGCCGTGGAGCTCCCGGATCACCGTCGCGGAGAACGCCAGCACCGACGGCACGCTCGCCGTCGCCCGGCGGGTCGCCGCCGAGCTGCCCGGCGTCGAGGTGCGGGTGCTCCTCGAGCCGGGCCGCGGCCGCGCGCTGCGCGAGGTCTGGCTGGCCTCCGACGCCCCGGTCCTCGTCTACACGGACGTCGACCTGTCCACCGACCTCGCCGCGCTGCTGCCCCTCGTCGCGCCGCTGATCAGCGGCCACTCCGACCTGGCGATCGGCAGCCGCCTCTCCCGCTCGTCGCGGGTGGTGCGCGGGCTCAAGCGCGAGGTCATCAGCCGCGGCTACAACCTGCTGCTGCACGGCACGCTCGCCACCTCGCTGTCCGACGCGCAGTGCGGCTTCAAGGCCGTCCGCGCCGACGTGGCGCGGCGGCTGCTGCCGCTGGTGGAGGACACCGGCTGGTTCTTCGACACCGAGCTGCTCGTGCTCGCCGAGCGGTCGGGCCTGCGCATCCACGAGGTGCCGGTCGACTGGGTCGACGACCCCGACAGCCGCGTCGACATCGTGCGGACGGCGAAGGCCGACCTCGTCGGCATCGCGCGGATGCTGCGCGCCTTCGCCACCGGCCGGCTGCCGGTCGCCGAGCTGCGGGCGCAGATCGGCCGCCGCCCGCTGCCCGACCCGGTGCCCGGGGTGCCGCCGGGCCTGGTGACCCAGCTGCTGCGGTTCGCCGCCATCGGCGTGCTGTCCACGCTGGCCTACCTGCTCGTCTTCGTGCTGCTGCGCGGGGTGGTGGGCGCCCAGGCGGCCAACCTCACCGCGCTGCTGCTCACCGCGGTCGCCAACACCGCGGCCAACCGGCGGATCACCTTCGGCATCCGCGGCGGCGCGGGCGCCGGCATCCACCACGCCCAGGGGCTGGTCGTCTTCGGCCTCGGCCTGGCGCTGACCAGCGGCTCGCTCGCCGTCCTGCACGCCGTCGCGCCGGGCGCCTCCCGCGCGGCGGAGCTCCTCCTCCTCGTCGCCGCCAACGCCGTCGCGACGCTGCTGCGCTTCGTCCTCCTCCGCGGCTGGGTCTTCCGGCCCGCCGCGGCTGCCCCTGCCGACGGCGGGACCGCCGTCCCCGAGATGGAGACCGCCCGATGACCACGACCCTGCCCGCCGCGCCGGGGTGGACCGCGCCGCCCGCTCCCCCGGCGCGGCCGTCGCGCCTCCGGCGGCTCGTCCGCGGGAGCGACGGCGACCCGCGCTGGGTGCGCCCGTCGCTGCTCGGCCTGCTGCTCGCCACCGGCGTCCTCTACGTCTGGGACCTGGCCGCCTCCGGCTGGGCGAACGCCTTCTACTCCGCCGCGGTGCAGGCCGGCTCGCAGAGCTGGGAGGCGTTCTTCTACGGCTCCTCCGACGCGGCGAACTCGATCACCGTCGACAAGCCGCCGGCCTCGCTGTGGGTCATGGCGCTGTCGGTGCGGCTGTTCGGGCTGTCGTCCTGGTCGATCCTGGTGCCGCAGGCGCTCATGGGGGTGGCCACGGTCGGGGTGCTCTACCTCGCCGTCCGCCGGGTGGCCGGGTACGGCCCCGCGCTGCTGGCCGGCGCCGCCATGGCGCTGACCCCGGTCGCGGTGCTGATGTTCCGGTTCAACAACCCCGACGCGCTGCTGGTCCTGCTCATGACGATCGCCGCCTACGCGCTCACCCGGGCGGTCGAGAAGGCGAGCCTGCGCCGGCTGGTCGCCGTCGGGGCGCTGATCGGCCTGGCGTTCCTCACCAAGACGCTGCAGGCGGTGCTCGTCGTCCCCGGCTTCGCGCTGGTCTACCTGGTCGCCGCGCCGACGACGCTCGGCAAGCGCATCGGGCACCTGCTCGCGGCCGGCGCCGCCCTGGTGGTCACCGGAGGCTGGTGGGTGGCGGTCGTGGAGCTCGTCCCCGCCTCGATGCGCCCCTACATCGGCGGCTCGCAGACCGACTCCGTCTGGGAGCTGATCTGGGGCTACAACGGCCTCGGCCGGCTCACCGGGGACGAGACGGGCAGCGTCGGCGGCGGCATGGGCTGGGGCGAGGCCGGCCTCGGGCGCCTGTTCGGCTCGGAGATCGGCGGGCAGATCGCCTGGCTGCTGCCGGCGGCGCTGCTGCTGCTCGTCGCCGGGCTGGTGGCGGTCGGCCGCGCCCCGCGCACCGACATCCGCCGCGCCGGGCTGCTCACCTGGGGCAGCTGGCTGCTGGTCACCGGCCTGACGTTCAGCCTGATGGCCGGCATCTTCCACGCGTACTACACCGTCGCGCTGGCCCCGGCGGTCGCCGCGCTCGTCGGCATCGGCGGCGGGCTGCTGTGGCGGCGCCGCGGCGAGTTCTGGGCGCGGGCCGTGCTGGCCGTCGTCCTGGCCGCCACCGCGGCCTGGTCGTTCGCGCTGCTGGCCCGCTCGGCCGACTTCCTCCCCTGGCTCAGGTGGGTCGTGCTCGCCGCCGGCGCCGTCGGGGCGCTCGGGCTGCTGGCCGTCCACCGGCTGCGCCGCGCGGTCGCCGTCGGCGTCCTGGCCGCGGCGGTCGTCGCCGGCCTCGGCGGCCCGGCGGCCTACGCCGTCCAGACGGCGGGGACGGCGCACACCGGGTCGATCCCGAGCGCCGGCCCGACCGTCACCGACGGCATAGGGGGTGGCTTCCCGGGCGGCGGCGCCCGTCCGGCCGGCGTCCCGGGCGGCGGCGCGAACGGCACGATGCCCGCCCCGCCCGGTGGCGGCACCGGCACCATGCCGGGCGGCACGACCCCGGGTACCCGCGGCGGCCCCGGCGGCGGCACGGGGGGTCTGCTCGACGCGGGCGAGGTCAGCGACGAGCTGGCCGCCGTCCTCGCCGAGGACGCCGACGCCTACACCTGGGCCGCCGCGACGGTCGGCGCCAACAACGCCGCCGGCTACCAGCTGGCGACCGGGCTGCCGGTCATGCCGATCGGCGGGTTCAACGGCACCGACCCCTCGCCGACGCTGGCGGAGTTCCAGGCGCTCGTCGAGGACGGCCGGATCCACTGGTTCGTGTCCGGCGGCGCCGGGATGGGCGGGGACGGCGGCAGCAGCGCCTCGGCCGAGATCACCGGCTGGGTCGAGGAGAACTTCACCGCCACGACGGTGGACGGCGTGACGCTCTACGACCTCACCCAGCCGAACTGACGACCCTCTCCCCCCGATGCTCATGCTCTGCGTGCGCTGCGCACGCAGAGCACGAGCGTCGGCGGACAAGGTGTCAGCGCTTGAGGGCGTACTCCTTGAGCAGGCCGCGGCTGATGATCGTCTTCTGGATCTCGCTGGTGCCCTCGCCGATGAGCAGGAACGGCGCCTCGCGCATCAGCCGCTCGATCTCGTACTCCTTGGAGTAGCCGTAGCCGCCGTGGATGCGGAAGCTCTCCTGGGTCACCTCGGCGGCGAACTCGCTCGCCAGCAGCTTGGCCATGCCGGCCTCGACGTCGTTGCGGGCGCCGGCGTCCTTGAGCCGGGCGGCGCGCACCATCATCGCGTGCGCCGCCTCCACCTTGGTGGCCATCTCGGCGAGCTTGAACGCGATCGCCTGGTGCCCGGCGATCGGCTTGCCGAACGTCTCCCGCTGCTGCGCGTAGGCGATGGCCAGCTCGAACGCGCGGATCGCGATGCCGCAGCCGCGCGCGGCGACGTTGACCCGCCCGACCTCGACGCCGTCCATCATCTGGGCGAAGCCGCGGCCGGGCAGCCCGCCGAGGATGTCGTCGGCGGAGACGGCGAAGCCGTCGAACACCAGCTCGGTGGTGTCGACGCCCTTGTAGCCCATCTTGTCGATCTTGCCGGGGATGCTCAGGCCCGGGAGCACCTCGCCGAAGCCGGCCGGCTTCTCGATCAGGAACGTGGTCAGGTTCTGGTGCGCCTTCTCGGCGCCCTCGTCGGTGCGCACCAGCGCGGCCACCAGGGTGGAGGAGCCGCCGTTGGTCAGCCACATCTTCTGGCCGTCGATGACGTAGGAGCCGTCGTCCTTCTTCACGGCCTTGGTGCGGATGCCGGCGACGTCGGAGCCCAGCCCCGGCTCGGACATGGAGAACGCGCCGCGCACCTCGCCGGCCGCCATCCGCGGCAGCAGGCGCTCCTTCTGCTCCGGGGTGCCGTGCTGCATGACCATGTAGGCGACGATGAAGTGGGTGTTGATGACGCCGGAGACGCTCATCCAGCCGCGCGCGATCTCCTCGACCACCAGCGCGTAGGTGAGGAGCGACTCGCCCAGGCCGCCGTACTCCTCGGGGATGGTCAGCCCGAAGATCCCGAGCTCCTTGAGCCCGTCGACGATCTCCTGCGGGTACTCGTCGGCGTGCTCGAGCCGCTGCGCGTTCGGGATGATCTCCTTGTCCACGAAGCTGCGGACCGTCGACAGGATCTCCTGCTGGACGTCGGTCAGGTCGGCGGTCTGCGCCAGGCGGGTCATTCGCACGCACCTCTCGGGACTGCGGTGTCCGTTGGTTACCGGTGAGTATGGGCCACCCCCGCCGGACGACGAGGGTGTGCCTGGTCACTGCGTACCGTCGGCCCGGTGAGGAGCCGACTGCTCGCCCCCGTGGCCGCCGTGCTGCTGCTGGCCGGCTGCGGGAGCGACCCGTCAGCGTCGACCGAGCGCGGCGAACCGGCGCCGGCCCAGGCCGAGGCGTCGGCTCAGGCCTCGGCCGACCCGGCCGCGGCCACCGACCCGGCGAGCGCGGCGCAGGCGGTGGCGCTGCGCGCGGCCGACCTGCCGGAGGGCTGGAGCGTGCAGGCCAACCCGGTCCCGGACGGCGACCTCGGCGACGACCCGAGCCTCGCGGGGATCTGCGGGTTCACGTTCACCTCCGAGGCACACCGGGTGGCCAAGGCGCCGGTCGTCGGGCTCGACGCCACCGGCACCGCGCAGCTGTCCTCCGAGGCGATCGCCTACGACGCCCCGGAGGCCGCGACCACGGCGGTGCAGGAGCTGGTGCAGGCCTTCAGTAGCTGCCCGCCGGACGAGTACACGTTCGTCCCGGCACCGAGCGCGGAAGGGCTCGCCGACAACAGCGTCGTCTTCCAGTACCAGCTCGCCGGCGACGGGACGCAGGTCGTGGTCGCGCAGGCCCGCGGCGCCGTCCTCTCCGTCCTGATCGGCGACGACCCGGCGACGGCGACGGCCGCGGCCCGCTCGGTCGCCACCCGACTCGCCGCGCTGCCTCCTGCGGCGATCGGGCTCTGAGGCCGCACACTGCCCGGGTGAGCGACGCCGGCCAGCACTCCCCCGTCTCCTGGCCGCCGCCCGGCCAGGCGCCGCCCGGCTACGGCCCGCCGCCCGGCTACGGCCCGCCGCCCGGCTACGGCCCGCCGCCCGGCTACGGCCCGCCCCCGGGGTACGGCTACCCGCAGCCGTACCCGGTGTACGGCGCACCGACCAACTCGCTGGCGATCGCCGCCCTGGTCTGCGCGCTCACCGTCGCCCCGGTCGGGCTCGGGCTGGGCATCGCGGCGCGCAAGCAGATCCGCCGCACCGGCGAGCAGGGCGACGGCCTCGCGCTGGCCGCGGTGATCATCGGCGGCATCGTCACCGGCATCTGGCTGCTGGCGATCATCGTGCTGGTCATCAGCTGGGTCGCCCTGGTCAACACCGGCTTCGGGCCGTGAGACTCCTGCTTTCGGCGCCGCAAGCGGGAGTTCCTACTCCTCCGGCGGCGTGAAGGACGACGTGCGCTGCATGCCGGCGGCGCGGCCCTTGCCGGCGACGACCAGCGCCATCTTGCGGCTGGCCTCGTCGATCATCTCGTCGCCGAGCATCGCCGAGCCCTTCTTCCCGCCGGCCTCGGACGTGTAGTACTCGTACGCGTCCAGGATCAGCTCGGCGTGGTCGTAGTCCTCCTGGCTCGGCGCGTAGATCTCGTTGGCCGCGTCGATCTGGCCCGGGTGCAGCACCCACTTGCCGTCGAAGCCGAGCACCGCCGAGCGCTTGGCCACCTCGCGGAACGCGTCGACGTCGCGCACCTGGAGGAACGGCCCGTCGATGGCCTGCACGCCGCGGGCGCGGGCGGCCATGAGGATCTGCATGAGGATGTAGTGGAACGGGTCGCCCGGGTAGTCCGGGTGCAGGGCGCCGACGACGAGGGACTTCATGTTGATCGACGCCATGAAGTCGGCCGGGCCGAAGATGATCGTCTCGATCCGCGGGCTGGCGAAGGCGATGTCGTTGACGTTGATCAGGCCCTGCGCGGTCTCGATCTGCGCCTCGATGCCGATCCGGCCGACCTCGAGGCCGTTGGCCTTCTCGATCTGGGTGAGCAGGAAGTCCAGCGCCCGCACCTGGGCGGCGTCGGCCACCTTGGGCAGCATGATGCAGTCGAGGTTCGCCCCGGCGCCCTCGACGACCTCGATCACGTCGCGGTAGGTCCACTCCGTCGTCCAGTCGTTGACCCGGACGACGCGGATCTTCTCGCCCCAGCCGCCCTCGTTGAGCGCGGCCACGATGTTCTTGCGGGCACCGGGCTTGGCCAGCGGCGCGCACGCGTCCTCCAGGTCGAGGAACACCTGGTCGGCGTCCAGCCCCTTCGCCTTCTCCAGGAAGCGCGGGTTGCTGCCCGGGACGGCGAGGTTGGAACGGCGGGATCGGAGCTCGGCCACGGTGCCTCCGCTTCGGGTCTGGACGTCGTTACCGGAGAGTAGCGACGGCGCCCGGCGACCGCGCCGCGGAGTGAGCAACGCCTCAGGGCACCAGGTCGGTCTCCACCTCGTAGACGCGGTCGACCGGCAGACCGGCGTCGGCCGCGTGCTGCCGCAGGGTGTCGGGATCGGGCGACCCGTACACGCAGAACGTCTTCAGCCCCTCCGCCGTCGCCACCACGTGGGTGTGCTCCCAGGTGAGGGTCGGGTAGCGCGCCTCCCGGACCTCGGTGGACCGCTCGGCGGCGGCGTCCACCTCCGCTCGGGAGACGTCGCCGAGCGTGCGTTCGACCAGGTACCTCGGCATGGGGCGCAGTCTGCCGTCAGGTCGCCGGCTCCACCAGGGTCGTCGGCCGGCTGGCCCGGACGACGAGCGCGACGCCGGCCACGACGGCGGCCATGCCCGGCAGCGCGAGCAGCGGCGGCACCTGCCCCAGCAGCACGAAGGCGACGACCAGCGAGCCGGGCACCTCGAGCAGGACGGCGAGGCTGACCACGGTCGGCCCCACCGAGGAGAGCACCAGGTTGAGCAGGGTGTGCCCGAACAACTGCGCGCACACGGTGATCGCCGCGATCAGAAGCCAGTCGCGCAGCGGGAACCCGGCCAGCGGCGAGCCGGCGACCAGCGCGACGACCGCGGTGGCCGCGGCGCAGACCGAGTAGCAGACGATCGTGTAGGCCGACGTGGCCAGCCGCTGCCGGGCCCGCGCACCGGCCAGCACGTACCCGCCGGCGCAGAGCGCGCCCAGCAGCGCCAGGCCGTCGCCGGCCAGCGCCTCGACGCTCACCGTGACGTCGACCCCGGCGATCAGCGCCGCGCCGACGACGGCGAGCACGAGGCCCCACCAGACCGCCGCGGGCAGCTCCACGCCGCTGATCCGCGCCACCAGCGCCGTCCAGATCGGCGTCGTGGTGACCAGCGCGACCGAGGCGCCGACCGACGTCATCGACAGGCTGGGCAACCAGGCGGCGAAGTGCCCGGCCAGGAACAGCCCGGCGACCACCGAGCTGCCCAGGTGACGCGGCCGCAGCCCCCGCAGGGTCGACCGCTCACGGGTGAGCAGCACCGGCAGCAGCGCGGCGGCGCCGGCGGCGTTGCGCCAGAAGGCGATGGCCAGGAACGGCGCGGCGACCAGCGCGGTCAGCGGCCCGGACATCGAGACGCCGACCACGGCCAGCCCCATGAGCCCGAACTCGCGGCCGGTCGGCCGGTGCACCGCCCAGGCCGCGGCCTGGGACCCCGTCACGGCACCCGGATCCGGCCGCTGGCCACCGGCACGACGGCACCGGCGACCGTCGCCACCGTCGCCCGGCCGCCGGCGGAGGTGACGGTGCAGCTCATCACCGAGGGCCGGCCCACCCGCTCGCCCTGGCGGACGACGTAGGACGCCGTCCCCTCCCCCGGCAGCAGGCCGGCGGCGACCAGCCACACGCCGGTGCCGAGCGCGGCCGAGCCGGTGGCGGGGTCCTCGCCCCAGCTCAGGTCGGCGGCGAACACCCGGGCGCGGACCGTGGAGGTGGCCGGGTCCCAGGAGAGGACCGAGACCCCCTCCCCCACGCCGAAGCGGCCCAGCGCGACCGGGTCGGGCCGCGCCTCGTCGACCACCTCGGGCCGCACCGCCAGGAAGGCGAACGGCAGCCCGCAGCCGGCGACGTGCGCCGGCAGGCCGACGGCGTCGGCGGCCGACAGGCCCACCGCCGCCGCCAGCTCGGCGGCGTCCGGCCCGTCCTCCAGGGTCGGCCGGCCGCCGGTGAGCGTCGCGCCGTCGTCGGTCACGTCGACGGGCAGCACGCCCGCGCCGCACTCCTGGTGCAGGGTGCCGGCCGGCAGCCGCCCGGTGCGCACGAGCGTGTGCGCGGCGCCGACGCTGGGGTGCCCGGCGAAGGGCAGCTCGGCGTACGGCGTGAAGATGCGCACCTTGTAGCTGGCGCCCGGCTCGGTGGGCGCCATGAGGAACGACGTCTCCGACAGGTGGAACTCCGACGCCAGGGCCTGGCACTGCTCGGTGGACAGGTCGCCGGCGTCGAACACCACGGCCAGCGGGTTGCCGGCGAACGCCCGCGGCGCGAAGACGTCGACGACCTCGTACTCCACGGAACCCGGGCGCGACACGGCCCGACGGTAGCCTTCCGAGCCGTGACGACGGCGACCCGGGCATATGCCTCGCGACTGGCCGGGCTGACCGTCTTCGACCCCAACGGCGACCGGGTCGGCAAGGTGCGCGACGTCGTCGCCGCGCTGCGGGTGGGCACCGCCCCGCCGCGCGTCCTCGGCCTCGTCGTCGAGGTGGTCGCCCGCCGCCGCATCTTCGTGCCGGTGGGCCGGGTGACCGGGATCGACCCGAGCTCGGTGATGCTCGCCTCGGGCACGATCAACCTCAAGCGCTTCGAGCAGCGCCGCGGCGAGACGCTGGTGCTCGGCGAGCTGCTCGACCGGACGGTCACCATCCGGGAGTCGGGCCGCCGGGCCACCGTCGTCGACGCCGGCATGGAGCAGACCCGCACCGGCGACTGGCTGATCACCCGCCTCGCCGTGCAGGAGCCCGGCCGGCTGGGCCGCCGCGGCCAGCTGCACCAGCTGGCCTGGGACGAGGTGGTCGGGCTCGCGCTGCCGCAGGGCGACCAGGGCGCCGAGACGCTGCTCGCCACCTACCGCGAGCTCAACGCCGCCGACCTCGCGCACGCGCTGCAGGAGCTGCCGATCAAGCGCCGGCACGAGGTCGCCGAGGCGCTGGACGACGAGCGGCTGGCCGACGTCCTCGGGGAGCTGCCCGAGGCCGACCAGATCACCATCCTCGGCACCCTCGACGAGGCCCGGGCGGCCGACGTCCTCGAGGAGATGGACCCCGACGACGCCGCCGACCTGCTCGCCGAGCTGTCCAACGTCGACCGCGACCGGCTGCTCGAGCTCATGGAGCCCGACGAGGCCGAGCCGGTGCGCCAGCTGCTCGCCTACTCCGAGGACACCGCCGGCGGCATCATGACCAGCGAGCCGGTGATCCTCACCCCGGACGCCACCATCGCCGAGGCCCTCGCCCGGGTGCGCGACCCCGAGCTCACCCCGGCGCTGGCCAGCCAGGTGTACGTCTGCCGGCCGCCGTCGGCCACGCCCACCGGCCGCTACGTCGGGCTGGCGCACATCCAGCGGCTGCTGCGCGAACCGCCGTCCACCCTGGTCAGCGGGGCGCTCGACGACCTGGAGCCGCTGCGGCCGGAGGCGCCGCTGGCCGAGGTGACCCGCTACTTCGCCACCTACAACCTGGTGGCCGCGCCCGTGGTCGACCCGCAGGGCCGGCTCGTCGGCGCGGTGAGCGTGGACGACGTCCTCGACCACCTGCTGCCCGACGACTGGCGCGAGCGGGCCCGCCGTGGCTGACGGCCGCCGGCTCGACGTCCCGCGGGGCCACGCCCGCACGTTCGGCAACTTCCTCCGGCTGAACCCCGACGCCGTCGGCCGCTTCGCCGAGGGGATCGCCCGCTTCCTCGGCACCGGCAGCTTCCTCGCCGTCCAGACGATCATCGTGGTCGCCTGGATCTGCCTGAACGTCTTCGCCATCCAGCTGCAGTGGGACCCCTACCCGTTCATCCTGCTCAACCTGGCCTTCTCCACCCAGGCCGCCTACGCCGCGCCGCTGATCCTGCTGGCGCAGAACCGGCAGGCCGACCGCGACCGCGTGCAGGCCGAGGAGGACCGGGCGCGGGCGGCGCAGACCCGCGCCGACACCGAGTACCTCGCCCGCGAGCTGGCCGCGCTGCGCGTCGCGATCGGCGAGCTGGCCACCCGCGACTTCATCCGCGGCGAGCTGTCCCGGCTGGCCGAGGACCAGCCGGAGGATCGGGAGAAGAAGGGCAAGAAGAAGAAGCAGCAGGACGCCGCTCACCCCGCACCCGACCCGATCGCGTAGCGCACCTCAGCCCGCCCGGACGGCGATCTCGGGGTACTCCAGCGCGAGGCCGGCGGCGTCGTAGACGATCCGGACGGCGAAGTCCTCGGACGGGGCGTCGTAGTCGAAGCGCCGGTCGCCGAGCGCGACGTAGCCCTGGTCGAGCCGCTCGACCGACAGGTCGCCGGCCCGCACCCAGGCCGCGGCGCTGGTGCCGCGCTCCCCCGGGCGCAGCCCCAGCCGGTGCACCGGGAGCGTGTTGGTCATCGCCGAGCTCTCCAGGTCGACGTCGAGACAGCCGTCGAGGTGCGGCGCCGGTGCGCCGTCGACCTGCCAGCGGCCGACCCCGTCGGTGGTCAGCACGACCGAGCGCACGCCGTCGCCGGTGCGGCCGCGCACGCGGGCCTCGCGCGTGCGCCACTCGCCGTCGACCCGGATCTCGTACTCGACCGCCCAGGTGCGGCCCTCCTCCAGCCCGGTGGTGCAGCCGGTGAGGACGGCGCCGTCGAACCAGGACACCTCGAAGCCGTCGCGCGCCCCGCGGTGGGTCCAGGCCGCGGAGGGCGGGAGCGGGTCCCACGTCATGCGCGCATCCTGTCGGTCCCCTCCGACAGGATGCGCGCATGGGCCGGACGCACACCGTCGTGCCGTCGCCGATCGGACCGCTCGTCGTCGTCCGGGACGGCGACGTGCTGGTCCGGCTGTACCTGGAGCCGCCCGGCGCGACCGCCGACCTCGGGCCCCGCGACGACGGCGGCGCCGTGGCCGCCCAGCTCGGCGAGTACTTCGCCGGCGAGCGCACCGCCTTCGACCTGCCCCTGCGGCCGGCGGGCAGCGCCTTCGAGCTGGCCGTGTGGGAGCAGCTGGCCGCCATCCCCTACGGCGAGACGCGCAGCTACGGCGCGGTGGCCGCCGCCGTCGGCGAGCCCGGCGGGGCGCAGGCGGTCGGGCTGGCGTGCGGGCGCAACCCCCTGGCGATCGTCGTCCCGTGCCACCGGGTGGTCGGCGCCGACGGCAGCCTGGTCGGCTTCGGCGGCGGGCTGCCGCGCAAGCGCTTCCTGCTCGACCTGGAGCAGCGCGACGCCCGGTTGTTCTGACTCACACCCCCCAGAGGACGTGCGCGAGCGCACCGGCGCCGCCGGCCAGGAGCAGGACGACGATGAACGGCGCCCGCAGCGCCAGCGCCAGCGCCGCGACGGCGAGCCCGACCAGCCGGCCGTCGAGCTGGAGCTCCCGGCCCGACGCCGTCGCCTGGACCACGACGAGCGCGGCCAGCAGCGCCGCCGGGACGAAGTCGACCACCCGCGTGACCCACGGCTGCTCGACCCAGCGCGCCGGCACCGAGACCCCGGCGAGCTTGAGCAGGTAGCAGCCCAGGGAGCCGGCCAGGACGACGACCCAGAGCGTCGTCCCGCTCACGCGGCCCGCTCCGGGGGCGGACCGGCGAGCGCCACCGCGACGACGGCGGCGATCACCTGCACGCCCGGCGGCACGAACGGGGTGAGGGCCAGCCCGACGACGGCGCCGCCGAGCGCCACCCGGCGCTGCACCCCCGCCTCGGGGAACGGGCGGCGCAGCCGCGGCCACAGCAGGGCCAGGAACGCCGCCGGGACGACGGCGTCCAGCGCCGCGCGGGCGGTGCCGCCGAGCGCCGCGGCGCCGAACGCACCGACCAGCGTGGTGGCGTTCCAGAACGTGAAGATGGTCGCGCCGCCGACGAGGAAGCCCAGCCGGGCCAGGTGCCGGTCCGGGGCGCTCACCGCCAGCGCCGTCGTCTCGTCGATCACCCAGTGCGCGGCGCCGAACCGGCGCGGCCCCCGCAGCTTCAGCAGCGGGACCAGCCGGACGCCGTAGACGGTGTTGCGGGTGCCCAGCAGCAGCGCGCTGCCGACCGCCGCGAGCGCGCTGCCGCCGGCCCCGAGGACGCCGACGAGGGCGAACTGCGAGGCGCCCGTGAACATGAGCAGCGACATCGCCACCGCCTGCCACTCGGACAGCCCGGCCGAGACGGCGGCCGCGCCGAAGGCCGCGCCGTAGAGGCCGACCGCGACGCCGAGCCCCACCGCGTCCCGCACGGTCTCGGAGCGGGTGGGGGTCGGCACGCGGCCGACCCTAGGCGACCGCCCGGTCAGCGCTGCCGGCCGCGCCAGGTGCGGCGGGTGCGCCGGGGACGGCGATCGCTGCGGTCCGGGTCCTCGAGCAGGAGGGCGTGGAGCAGGGGGGCCATCTCGTGGGGTGTCATGACGACGACCGTCGTCCTGAGGCACCCGTCCCGGCATCGGTCGACCGCGCAGATCCGCACGTCGGCGGCGGGTAAGGGGCCTCAGGCCGCACTGAGCAGCAGATCACCCCGGGAACGGCGGGCGGCGTCTGCTGCCCGCCGTACAGTGGCGGGAGATCCGGATGCGCTGGTCCCCGCGGGCTCGCGGCGGGCGCAGGCCGGTCCTTCGCCGAAGGAGACGAACGAGAACGATGTCGGACACGATGACCGGCTCGCCGGCGCTCGACGCCGTGAACGCGGCCCTGGCCACCGTCCAGGACCCCGAGATCAACCGGCCGCTGACCGAGCTCGGCATGGTCAAGGACGTGCAGATCGGCGCCGACGGCAGCGTGCGCGTCCAGGTCTACCTGACCGTCGCCGGCTGCCCGATGCGCGAGACCATCACCAACCGGGTCACGCAGGCCGTCTCCGCCGTCGCCGGGGTGACCTCGGTGCAGGTCGCCCTCGACGTGATGAGCGACGAGCAGCGCTCGGAGCTGCGGCGCACGGTGCGCGGCGACGCCACCGACCCGGTGATCCCCTTCGCCCAGCCCGGCTCGCTGACCCGCGTGTACGCGGTCGCGTCGGGCAAGGGCGGCGTCGGCAAGTCCAGCGTCACGGTCAACCTCGCCGCCGCGCTGGCCAAGCGGGGGCTGTCGGTGGGTGTGGTGGACGCCGACATCTACGGCCACTCGGTGCCACGGATGCTGGGCGTCGACGACAAGCCCACCCAGGTCGACAACATGATCATGCCGCCGCAGTCCTACGGCGTGAAGGTCATCTCGATCGGCATGTTCACCCCCGGCAACACCCCGGTGGTGTGGCGCGGGCCGATGCTGCACCGCGCGCTGCAGCAGTTCCTCGCCGACGTCTGGTGGGGCGACCTCGACGTCCTCCTGCTCGACCTGCCGCCCGGCACCGGCGACGTGGCGATCTCCATCGCCCAGCTGCTGCCCAACGCCGAGATCCTCGTCGTCACCACGCCGCAGACGGCGGCCGCCGAGGTCGCCGAGCGGGCCGGGGCGATCGCCACGCAGACCCACCAGCAGGTGGTCGGCGTCATCGAGAACATGTCGTGGCTCGACCTGCCCGACGGCAGCCGCATGGAGGTCTTCGGCTCCGGCGGCGGCCAGGCGGTGAGCGACGCGCTGACCCGCACCCTCGGCGCCCGCGTGCCGCTGCTGGGCCAGATTCCGCTCGACACCCGCCTGCGCGAGGCCGGCGACGCCGGTGCGCCGATCGTGCTCGCCGACCCGGAGTCGGCCGCCGCCCAGGCGCTGGCCAAGGTCGCCGACGGCCTGGCCACCCGCCAGCGCGGCCTGTCGGGCATGAGCCTCGGCCTCACGCCCGTCCGCCGCTAGGCACCCGCGCGCACATCGCCCGCTCTTCCCCTGGATCCCCCGCCCTGCAGCGCGGGCGACCCGGGAGGAGAGCGGGCGATGCGCGTTGTGCGGGCCGCTACGTCGCGTCGACGTCGAACGGCGGCGGGGTCGCGGCGTTGCGCGGCTTCGCCGCCGGCGCGACGGGCGCGGACGACGCCGCGCTCTTCCGGCGCACCGGCGGGGTGTCGTCGCCGAGCAGGTTGTCGCGGATGAACGTCTTCGGGTGGTACTTGCGCAGGTCGAGGTCGCGCAGGTCGGAGAGCTCGTCGCCCATCGACTCGTGCACCTGGGCGCGAACGCCGGTGACCGCCTCGCGGACCTTGCGCAGCCCCTGCGCGGCGTCGCGGGCGAGGGTCGGCAGGCGCTCGGGGCCGAAGATGAACAGCGCGGCCAGCGCGAGGACGACGATCTCGCCCCAGCCGATCGAGTCGAACACCGCCGCTCCCGTCCGGTCCCCGCGCCGTCCGCCGGACCGCCGTCCAGGGTAGCCGCGGCCCCTGTCGGCGGGCTGTGCTCCGGCTACGCCTCGTCCCTCCGGCTACGCCTCGTCGAGCGTCGCCTGCACGGTGGTCGACGACCCGTTGCGCACCAGCTCGATCGTCACCGTGTCGCCGGGGGCGTGGGCGTCGACGGCGACGACGAGCTCCTCGGAGCTGCCCACCTGCTGGTCGTCGACGCCGATGATGACGTCCTGCTCCTGGATCCCCGCGCGGGCCGCGCCGCTGTCGGGCTCGACGTTGAGCACCAGCGCGCCGTCGCGCGTGCCGTCGGTGACCGACCGCGTGTTGACCCCGAGCGAGGCGTGGACGGCCGAGCCGGAGGAGATCAGCTGCTCGGCGATGTCGCGCGCGGTGTCGATGGGGATGGCGAAGCCGAGGCCGATCGAGCCGCCGCCGGCCCCGCCGCCGAGCGAGGCGATCGCGGTGTTGATGCCGATCACCGCGCCGGTCGCGTCGACCAGCGCGCCACCGGAGTTGCCGGGGTTGATGGGCGCGTCGGTCTGGATGGCGCTGATGACGGCGTTGGTGTCGCTGCCCTCGCCGGAGAGCCGCACCGGGCGGTCGAGCGCGCTGACGATGCCGCTGGTCACCGTGCCGGCCAGGCCGAGCGGCGAGCCGATGGCCACCACCGGGTCGCCCACCAGGACCGCCTCGGAGTCGCCCAGCGACGCGCCGACCAGACCCGGCTTCTCGACCTTGATCACGGCGATGTCGCTGGCCGGGTCGCGCCCGACGATCCGCGCCTCCGAGCCGCTGCCGTCGGAGAAGACCGCGCGGATCTCGGCGTCCTCGTTGCCGTCGGCCCCGGAGATGACGTGGTTGTTGGTGACGATGTAGCCGTTCTCGCCGTCGACGACGACGCCGGAGCCGGTGGCGCCGGCGTTGCCGAGCCGCACCTCGATCGAGACGACGGCGGGGGTGACCCGCTCGGCGATGTCGGCGACCGAGCCGGGCTCGCGGGCGATGCCCTCGTCGGTCTCCGAGAGCTGGGTGTCGGGGGCGAGCAGCGGCGTCTCGGCGGCCTCGCGGGTGAGGAACCAGCCGACGCCACCGCCGATGGCGCCCACCAGCAGCACGGCGAGCAGCACCAGCGCCGAGACGCGGACGGAGATGTCGCGCAGCCGGACCTTCTTGCGGCCCTTGGCGTCGACGACGACCGGGCCCTCCTGCTCGTCCTCGTCGTAGACGGCGGGGGCGCCGAGGCCGGCGGGGGCGTGCGGGTCGCGCCACGGGTCGGAGGCGGCGTCGGGCTTCCACCACGGCCCGGCCGACGTGCGCCGCCGGCCGGGGCGGCCGCCGGGCGGCTCCTGCAGGCCGGTGCGGCCGGGCCCGGACGGCGCGAAGGCGCGCAGCACCGCCTCGGGGGGCGGCGGCGGGAGCCGGCGCGGCGGGGGCACCGGCCGGTCGCCGGCGAAGCTGCCGTCGACGCTGGTCGGTCGCCCGAACGCCGCCTGCTGGGCCGGCGCGGTGGCGGGGACGGCGGTGGCACGCGGGGTCAGCCGCTCACCGGGGACGGCGAAGGAACCGGTCGCGCCCGCGGGTCGTGCGAAGGCCCCGTCGGCGGGGTCGGGCTGCTGCTCCGCCGCGGGGCGGCGGTCGTCGGTCTCGCTCAGGGGGTCCCGCCCGGAGCGGCGGCGGGCACGGTCGCGGTTCCCCCGGTGAGGGTGCGGACGACGGGCGGCACACCCTCAGTCTGCTCCTCCGGGAGGGACGGGCGCGCGACGGGGCCCGACGGCGTGCCGCGCTCGAGCTCCCCCGCGGCGGGCAGGCTCAGCGCGAGGGCGGCGACGCCGATGCCGAGACCGGCGAGCGTGCCGGTGACACCGCGGCGCAGCCAGCGCGCGGTGGAGTCGGAGCGGCCCGGCCGGTGCGGGCGCAGCGACACCGCCCACGACCCCGTGGCCCCCGAGACGGTGAGCGAGTCCGGTCCCGCGGCCAGCGTCCCGGGGCCTCCGCTCCCCGGCACGTCGGTGGTGAAGGGGATCGCGCACAGCCGCGAGAGCAGGTCACCGGGGACGGCGACCTCCTGCGAGCGGTGCAGCGCCTCCTTCGCCTCGCGCTGCGCCTGCACGGCCATGCGGCACTGCGCGCAGCCGGTGAGGTGCGCCGCCGCGCGCCGGGCGGGGCCCGCGGTCAGCTCGCCGTCGACGAGCGCGGCGATCGCCTCCTGGGCGAGGTGGCTCTCGGGGATGCTCATGCCTGCCCTCCTCCCGCGACGGCCGCACGGCGCGGCGCGAGGTGGGCGAGCGCCTCGCGCAGCTGGACGCGGCCGCGGTGGATGCGGCTGCGCACCGTCCCCAGCTTGATGCCCAGGGTCGCCGCGATCTCCTCGTAGGTCAGCCCCTCGATGTCGCAGAGCAC
>NZ_JBJGZV010000060.1:0-22622 GCF_054050715.1 Blastococcus sp. SYSU D00669 | reverse complement strand
ACAGCACAGCTCCCCGCGCCCGACTTCAGAACGGCCTCTATCGACCAGGCGGCTACGGCGTCTACGGGTGACCGCGCACCATTTTCAGCCCGAAGCGGCTCTCCCCGACAGGGCTGCCCGGGACTTCAGGGACACAGAGCGCCGGACCTGAAGCGCTGATAGGGATGTGGGCGGGGCGCACGCGCTCCGGTGCATGGAGCTCTACGCGCGGGCCGCGGCCTGCACCGCTCGGGTGCCGTCGTGCAGCCGGCGGGCCAGCTCGTCGGCCGGCAGCTCGAGCAGCGCGGTGGAGAGCACCTCCACCGAGAGCGGCAGGCGCACGCCCATCCCGTCGAGCAGCCGCAGGAACCCGACCAGGTCGAAGTCGCCCTCGCCCGGGAGTTCCCGGTAGCGGGTGCAGTCGGTGTAGTAGTCGGCGTCCACCCGCTGCCGCGGCCCGTCGCCGAACTGGACGGCGAAGACCCGCTCCGGCGGGATCCGGCGCAGCATCTCCTCGTCGGCCGCGCCGCGGACGTGGTGCCACACGTCCAGGCAGATGCCGCCGTTGGCCCGCCCGGCCCGGCGCACGATCTCCATCGCGGTGCCGGCGTCGGGGATGTTCGACATCTCGGGCAGGAACTCGATCGCCGCGGCGAGGCCGTGCTCGGCGGCGCGGTCGCACACCCCGGCGAAGGCCTCGGCGGCGTCGTCCAGGCCGCCCTCGAACGGTCCGATGACCTGCACGTGGTGCGCCGGGCCGAGCGCCTCGCCCATGGCGAACAGCTCCCGCTCGGCCGCCCGGTAGGCCGCCTGCTCCGGCCCGGTGGCCGACCAGCCGCGCAGCGCCTCGAGCTCGACCACGCGCAGCCCGTGCGCATCGAGGACGGCGCGCAGATCGGCGTCGGTCGCGCCCTCGGCGCGCAGCCGCCGGTACTCGGCGACGTAGAGCCCCATCGCGGCGAACCCGGCCCCCGCCGCCGCCCGCACCCGCTCCTCGAACGGCCGGGCGCGGCCGAGGCTGAAGTGGCTGAGCACCAGGTCGTCCGGCCCCAGGTCGGGGTAGCCGGGTAGGTCGGCAGACGTCATGCGGTGGGCACGCCGCTGCGCCCGGCCTCGCGCACGAGGTCGCGGCGGCTGGCCCACCGGCCGTGCTCGCCGGGTGCGACGTCCTCCCTCGACCCGGTGGTGAGCCCGCCGTCGACGACCAGGGTGTGCCCGCTGACGAAGCCGGCGTCGTCGCTGGCCAGCCACAGCGCGGCCTGGGCGATGTCGGACGCCTCGCCGATCCGGCCGCGCAGCGGGGTGCGGGTGCGGAAGGCCTCGCGGGCCTCGTCCATGGCGTCGGGGTCGCCGACGATGTTCGCCGCGTTCATGGGCGTGAGGATCTTGCCGGGCGCGATCGCGTTGACCCGGATCGACCAGGCGCCCAGCTCGGCCGCGACGTTCCTGGTCAGCGCGATGACGGCGGCCTTGGCGGCGCCGTAGACGTGCGGGCCGAGGCCGCCCTGCAGCGCGCCGATGCTGGTCGTCGACAGGATCACGCCCGAGCGCTGGGGCTTCATCACCCGGGCCGCGTGCTTCATGCCCAGGAAGACCGAGCGCAGCAGCACGGCCATCGTGAACTCGTACTCCTCGAGCGGGATCTCGTCGATCCCGCCGTGCGCCCCCACGATGCCGGCGTTGTTGAACATGCAGTCGAGCCGCCCGAACTCGCGCACCGCGGTGTCCACGACCGCGGCCACCTCGGGCTCGGCGGTGACGTCGCAGCGGAGGTAGCGCGTCTCGTCGCCGAGCTCGGCGGCGAGACGTTCGCCGCGGTCGTCCTGGATGTCGGCGAGCACGACCCGCGCGCCCTCGGCCGCCATGAGCCGGGCGGTGGCCTCGCCGAGCCCGCTGGCCGCACCGGTGATCGCGACGACCTTTGCGGCCAAGCGTCCGCTCACCGCGCACCTCCGGGGCTGGTCCGAGTATCTTGTGACCGCCTACACTAACCAGCCGTGCGGGCGCCGACCAGAGCCTCTTCAGCGGGCCGTGACCCCCGGGTTCCCGGCGGTCCACCAGCGCTCGAGCACCCGGTGCGCGATGCGCCAGCCGTCGGCGGTGCGCACGAACCGGTCGACGTACCGGCCGGCGATCACGTACTTCTCGCCGCCGGGCACCCCGGCCCGCACGTGCTGGGCGTGCAGCGAGCAGCGCGCGGCCGCCGCGTCGCCGCCGACGTCCACCTCGACGTTCGTGACCAGGTGCTGGGTGCGGGTCAGCGGCGCCACCGCGGTGCGGATCGCCGCCTCGATCGCCGCGCGGCCGTGCAGCGGCCGGTCGGGGTGGTAGACGCCGACGGCGTCGGGCAGGAAGCACGACCGCAGCCGCGCCCAGTCGCGGTCGTCGATGGCGGTGGCGTACCGCACGCACACCGCGGCGATCGCCCGCTCGTCGAGCAGGGCCTGGATCAGCGGGTCCACGTCGTTCCCCTCTCCCGTGCGGTGGTCGCGCGGTGACCGGGCCGTCGGTCACCGCGGAGGCGCTGGCGGGCTTCCTCGCCGAGGCCGAGCCGCGGCGGAGCGCCGTCGTGACGGCGTTCCGGCCCATCTCCGGCGGCTACAGCCGGCTCAGCGCCGTCGCCGACGTCCGGTGGGACGACGGCGCGACGCAGCGGCTGGTGCTGCGCGCCGATCCGCCCGTGGGCTCCGGCGTGTTCGTCAGCGACCGCGACGCGGAGTGGCGGCTGCTGCAGGCGCTGGCCGCCGCCCGCGCCGTCCCCGTCGCCCGGCCCCGCTGGTACGACGCCACCGGGGCGCACTTCGGCACGAAGTGCATCGTGTTCGACCACGTCGCCGGCCGGCACCTGCAGCAGGTCCTGAGCACGGCGGAGGACGCCACGGCACCGGCGGAGCTGTTCGTCGACACCGTCGCGCGGGTGCACGCCACGCCGCTGTCGGCGGTCGACGGCGTCCTCGAGCGGCCGGAGAGCTGGGACGCCCACCTCGACGCCGTGCTGGAGACCTACCGCGCGGTGGAGCGGGAGATCGCCGACAGCAGCCCCGTGCTGCGCTACGCGTGCGCGCGGCTGGGCCGGCACCGCCCGCCGCCGGTCCCGTTCACGCTGGTCCACGGCGACTGCCAGCCCTCCAACGTCCTGGTGCCGGAGTCCGGCGGGCCCGTCGTCATCGACTGGGAGTTCGCCCGCATCGGCGACCCCCGCGAGGACCTCGGCTACTACACGCAGATCCCGACGGCGCCCAACGTCTACCGGCGCGACCCCGGCGGCTTCCTGGCCCGCTACCGCGAGCGCACCGGGCTCACCGAGGAGCAGGTCAACCCCGCGACGGTCGAGTACTTCCTCGTCGTGGGGATGGCCGGCCTGCTCGCGCAGATCCTGCGGGCGCTCGACGCCGTCGCGCACGGCGCGAGCCGCGGCGTCATGGCGACCTACCTCGTCAACGCGGTCACCCACCAGTACGGCCTCTACCTCGACGTCTGCCGGCGGGCAGCGGCGTGATCGGCCGGCCGACCACCGAGCAGCTGCTGCGGGACTGCTGCCGCGTGCTGGAGACCGACGTCCTCCCGGCCGTCGCCGACGAGACCACGCAGGTCCGGCTGGTCATGCTGGCCAAGGTGCTCGGCAACGCCGCGGTGCGGGCCGCCCACGAGATCGCCTGGATGCGCGAGGAGACCGTCGCCGTCGAGGGGTACGGCGCGGCGGTGCTGGCCGCGACCGGCGACCCGGCGCTGCGCGCCGCCCTCGGCGCGCTGGCGGACGGGCCGGCCGGCAGCCTGCACCTCGCCGACGTCACCGAGGTCTACGGCCGCGCGGGCGAGGCCCTGTCGACGGCGCTGGAGGCGGCGCTGGCGAGCCGGCGGGAGGACCTGGTCCGGGACGGGGAGTCGCTGCTGGCCGCCCGGCTGGCGCACGAGGACGAGATCGTCGGCGGCTGGGACTCCGCCGGCCGCTGAGGAGGTGCCCGCGTGCCGCCGCTGACCGTCGGCCTGCCCAGCTACGACTCCTACCTCGGGGAGCACGGCTGGCGCACGCTGCTCGACCTCGCCGTCGCCGCGGAGGAGGCGGGGCTGCACGGCGTCTCGGTCGTCGACCACGTCGTCATGGGCTCGCGGGTGGAGCGCTACCCCTACGGCCGCTTCCCCGGCGGGCCCGAGGCGCCGTGGCTGGAACCGCTGACCGTGCTGGCCGCGCTCGCCGCGGTGACCGAGCGGGTCGAGCTGGCCACCGCGGTGCTGATCGCGCCGCTGCGGCCGGCCGCGCTGCTGGCCAAGACCGCCGCCACCGTCGACGTGCTCAGCGGCGGCCGGCTGGTGCTCGGCGTCGGCACCGGGTGGCAGGAGGAGGAGTACCGGGCGCTCGGCGCCGACTGGGAGCGCCGGCACCAGGTGCTCGACGACCAGCTCGCCGCCTGCGCCGCCCTGTGGGCCGGCGGACCGGTCGACCTGGACACGGGGACGGTGCGCCTCGAGGGCATCCACTGCCACCCGCGGCCGGTCGCGGGCCGGGTCCCGGTCTGGATCGGCGGCGCCATGACGGAGCGGAACCTCGCCCGCATCGTGCGGTGGGGCAGCGGCTGGATCCCGGCGCCGGTCGACGGCCCGGCCGCGGTCGCCGACGGCGTCCGGCGGCTGCGGACGGCGTTGAGCGGGGCGGGGCGCGACCCCGCCGCCGTCCGGGTGCGGGTCACCCCGCCGGCCGTGCGCGACGCCGGCGGGGCCGTGGACGTCGCCGCCTCGCTGGCCGGGGCCGCGGAGCTGGTCGGGGCCGGCGGCACCGACCTGTTCGTGTCGCTGCTCGGCTGGTGCCCCGATCCCGCACGGGCCCCGGCCTTCCTCCGCGAGCTCGCCGCGGCCGCGGGCTGAGCCGGGCTCAGACACCGTCGGGCCGGGCGGCGAAGCCGGCCACCCGTCCGTCGCCGTCGAAGCGGAACCAGCTGAGCCCCCGCTCGTCCAGCGGCAGCCGCTCGGGGCCGTCGGTGCCGAGGGCCACGTGCACCTTCTGCGTGCTCCACTTCGACACGTCCAGGCACAGCTCCGCCAGCTCGTCGGAGGAGAGCAGCCCCCGGACCTCGGCGACCACCGGCGGTGTCAGCGCGGCCGGAGAGGTGATCAGCGCGTCGGTGACCCGCAGGGCGGCCTTGGTGCGCTCGGGGAGGTCGCTGGTCTCGTAGCGGTCGACGGCGGCGGTCAGCGCGTCGTCGGCCCCGGCGGCGCGGGCATCGGCCAGCCGCAGCGTGCGGCAGATGCGGCAGCCGTGCGTCCGCGCGCAGCGCAGCCGGACCAGCTCGGTGAGCACGGGGTCCAGCGCCGTCCCGCGGACCACGGCTTCCTGGTACGCCGCCAGCGCACCCGCCAGGGTGCCGCCGGCCGGCACCGGGGCGCCCGCGACCGGCGGCCCGCCGAACAGCGCGGTCGACACCAGCTCCAGCCGCAGCGCGTACTCGACGACGAACAGCGCCCGGACGACGTCGGTCGCGCGGTCGCCGTGGTGCCGGTGCAGCCCTGACCGCTCGCCCTCGCCGACGCCGGCGACGTCGAGCACGAACTGCTCGGCGAACTCCACGCCGTCCCGCACGCCCGGGTCGGCGGCCTCGACCCGCCGGCCGTCCGGGTGGCCGAGCAGCAGCGCCGCCCGCTCGCGCAGCGCACCGAGCAGCACGGGGTCGACCGTCTCCCACGCCCGCGCGACGACCTCGTCGAGCAGGCCGGTGGCCTCCGGGCGGAGCTCCCGCAGCGGCGCGGCCAGCCGCAGCCCCGGGCTCATCGCCGCGGGTCCACGAGCACCTTGACGTCGGCCGAGGGGCCGGCGGCCAGGGAGCGCAGCGTCGCCTCGAGGTCGTCGAGAGCGACCGTGCGGCTGTGCAGCGGCAGGGCCCGCACCCGGCCGTCGGCGAGGAAGGCCATGCTGCGGCGGCAGTCGTCGTGGGTGAAGGCGTTCGACGCCACCAGGCTGAGCTCCTCGGCCAGCCACCGGGCGCCCTGGATCGTCGCCGGCTGCGCGAGGAAGCTGAGCAGGCCGACGGTGCCGCCCGAGCGGGCCAGGTCGGCGGCGGTCTGCAGCAGGCTGGGCACGCCGGCGCACTCCAGGACGACGTCGGCGCCGAGGCCGCGGGTGCGCTCGGCGACCGCGTCGGCTGCCTCCTCCGGGCTCAGCGCCGCCGTGGCGCCCAGCTCCACCGCCAGCGCCCGGCGGGCCTCGGTCGGCTCGACGACGAGCACCTCGCCGGCGCCGGCCGCCCGGGCGAACTGGGCGGCCAGCAGCCCGATCGGCCCGGCGCCCTGCACCACCACGGTGTCCCCGGGGCGGATCCCGGAGCGGCGCACGCCGTGGAAGGCCACCGTGGCCGGCTCGACCTGCGCCGCCTCCTCGTCGGAGAGCCCGGGATGGGCGGCCAGGACGCGGCCGGCCTCGACGGTGATGCTGCGGGCGAAGGCCCCGTGCGGCGGGGCCAGCTCGCTGCGCCCCCGCGCCACCATCGACGCCGTCCGGCAGTGCTCGGTCAGCCCGCCGCGGCACTCCGGGCAGCGACCGCAGGGCGGCGGCACCGCGACGACGACGCGCTCGCCCTCGCCGACGCCGTCCACCCCGCGACCGACCTCGCGCACGGTGCCGACCCACTCGTGGCCGCAGACGGCGGGGCTGTGCAGGTGCCCCGTCCGGTAGGAGGCGATGTCGGTGCCGCAGATGCCGCACAGGCGGACGTCCACGGTCACGCAGCCGGGCCCGGGCGGCACCTCGGGGAAGCTCCGGAACTCGACCGACTCCCGGCCGGTGATCAGGGCCGCGGTGACCGTGCCCATCAGAGCACCCCGCCCGCGGCCGAGGCCCCGGCGACCCGGCCGAAGACCACGCAGTTGGCGTAGGAGTTGCCGCTGCCGACGTACGCCGGGCCGATCACGCCGCCGGTGCACTCGCCGGCGGCGAACAGGCCGGGCACCGGCCGGCCGGCGGTGCCGAGCACCCGGGCGTCGCGGTCGATCCGCGGCCCGCAGGCGGTGAAGCAGACCGTGGCCGGGCGCAGCCGCGCGCCGTAGAACGGCGGCGTGGCGATGGGCTCGAGGAACGCGGCGGCCTTGAGGTGGTCGGCGTCCTCACCGGCGGCGACGTGCGCGTTGTACCGCGCGACCGTGCCCTCCAGCGCCGCCGGCGGCAGCCCGAGCCCCTCGGCCAGGGCCGCCACGCTGCCGGCCCGGCACACCTTGCCGGCGGCGACCATCTGCTCCACCACGTCGGTCGTCCAGTGCGGGCTCTGCCTCTTCGTCGACCCGGGGACCTGCTGCTTGTAGCGGGCCACCCCGGCCGCGGTCGCCGCGGCGAGGGTCGCGCCGTCGAACACCGCCCACGCGACGTCGCCCTGGGCGCGCAGCAGCCCGTCGGTGATGCCGTAGGGCGCGGTCTCGTCCATGAACCGGCGACCCTCCCGGTTGACGACGACCAGCCAGCCGGGCAGGTACGCCTCGTAGATCGGCGCGAAGCCGGCGTGCAGCAGCCGCAGCCCGCGGTCGTGGCCGACCACCTGCGCGCCCACCTGCCCCGCCAGCGCGAGGGCGTCCCCCCGTGACCCGGGGGCGCCGATGTACCAGGCCTCCCCGGTCGCCGCGGCCGAGGGGAACCGGGCGGCGAGCCGGTCGGGATCGGCGCCGAAGCCGCCGGAGGCCAGCACGACGGCGCCGGCGGTGATCTCGTCGCTCCCGACGGCCGCGCCGCGCACGACGCCGTCCTCGACGAGCAACCGGTCGACCCGCTGCCCGAGCGCGACCCCGACGCCGGCCTGCCGGGCGGTGCGGTGCAGCACGTCGACCACGGCCTGCCCGCGGCCGACCGGCACGTGCACCCGCGGGACGAGCTCGTCGCCGCCGTAGACCAGCCGGTCGGCGTACTCGACGCCCAGGTCGCCGAGCCACTCGACGGCCGGCCCGGCCAGGTCGGCCAGCCGGCGCACGACGCCGGCCTCGACGTCCCAGTGGTTGAGCGTCAGGTAGTGGTGGAACAGCGCGTCGGCGTCGTCGTCGATGCCGAGCGCCCGCTGGTACCGGGTCCCGGCGCCCATGGTGAGCCCGCCCGAGAGCCGGGACGAGCCCCCGACCACGCCCTCGGCCTCGGCGACGAGCACGCTGCCGGCACCGTGCTCGCGCGCCGAGACCGCCGCGGCCAGGCCGGCCGCGCCCGAGCCCACGACGAGGACGTCGACGTCGCTCACGCCGGCACCTGCGCCACCCGGGTGCGGACCCCGGCGATCAGCGCGCGCACCCGGTCGCCGGCCAGCCGCGCGGCCTCGACCGGGGGCATCGCCTCGAGGGCGGGGGAGATGACCTCCGGGCCGACCCAGCGCAGCGCGCCGATGCGGTCCAGCGCGGCCACCGCGCGGGGCAGGTCGAAGGAACCGTCGCCGGGCAGCTGCCGGTTCACCGTCTCGTCGCGCAGGCTGCCCCGCAGGCGGGCCGAGCTGTCGCAGATCTGCACCCCGAGGATGCGCTCGCCGGGCACCCGGCCGAGCAGGTCGAAGTCGGGGTCGCCGCGGAAGAAGTGCAGGGTGTCGAAGAGGATCCCGCCGTTGCCCCGGTTCGCGCCCTGCACGACCGCCCAGGCGGCGGCGAGATCCCCGATCGCGGTCATCGGGATGAACTCCAGGTGCACCTGCGCGCCGAGGTCGCCCGCCCGGTCGCAGAACGCGCCGAACGCCGCGGCGACCTCCTCGACCGGCAGCTCACCCGGCGCCTGCCCGATCGCGGTGATCGAGACGACCTGGAGCTCTTCGCACATGCGCAGCGCCTCGTCGGCGGTGAACCGGGCGAACCGCGACTCGGGTCGCGGGGCGCCGCCGCGGTACCAGCCGCCGATCGGGTCCATCACGATCCCCAGCCCGGCGTCGCGGACCATCCGGCCGAGCTCCGCGGCCGGTGTGCCCCGCTCCGCCGCCCGGGCGACGTCCAGCGGGCTCACCGACAGCCGGGTGAACCCGGCCGCGCGGGCCGCCTCGATGCGGTCGGGGATCCGGCTCTCCAGGCCCACGGTGCCCGACCACAGCACCCAGCCGATGCCGGCGAAGACGTCGTCGGAAGGCGTCATGCCGGCAGTCTGCCCCAGTTACTGGAGGCCGTCTACAGAATCTTCGTCACGTCCCGCGGCCGGGCCCGGTCAGAACCCGACCCGCTTGGTGTAGCCGCCGTCGACGACGACGTTCTCGCCGTTCACCCAGCTGGCGACCGGGCTGGCCAGCACGGCGACGACGTCCGCCACCTCCTCGGCGGTCCCCATCCGCTTGAGCGGGTGGGCGTCGCGGTCGCGCGCGTAGATCACCGGACGCCGCTCGCGCAGGCTGTCCCACTTCCGGCCCTCGACCAGGATCGGCCCGGGGGAGACGGTGTTGGCGCGGATGCCGAGCGGCCCCCACCGCTGGGCGAGCTGGGCCATGTAGTTGATGGTCGCCGCCTTCAACGCCCCGTAGCTGGGGTTGATCGGGACGTCGTGGTGCTCGATCGCCGTGATGGTGCCGATCTGGACGATCGCGGCGGCGTCGGAGGCCTCGAGGTGGGGCCGGGCCGCCTCGCACAGGGCGACGCAGCCCAGGACGTCGACCCGGAAGTTGGCCTCCCACGGCCCGGGGCCGTCGCCGTGCTGCCCGCTGGCGCTGGCGTTGCTCACGACGACGTCGATGCCACCGAGGGCCTCGGCGGCGCCGTCGACCCAGCGCCGCACGGCCTCTCCGTCGCCGGCGTCGCAGACCGAGCCCACCACCGTCCCCAGCTGCGCCAGCTCCTCCACCGCGCTGCGGACCCCCTGCTCGTCCCGCGCGCAGATCGCGACGTCGGCGCCCTCACGGAGCAGCCGTGCCGCGACCGCGCGCCCGATACCGTGGCTGCCGCCGGTGACGACCGCGCGCCGACCCGCCAGGCCCAGGTCCATGTCGTGATCTCCCCTCAGGCCGGCGGCAGCTCGGCGGCGGACGGCGCGAGGCCCGGCCAGCGCTTGCGCTCAGGCCAGGCCAGGCCGCCGGCCGTCAGCTCCCGCAGCGGCATCGCGTACAGGGTCAGGACGTCGCGGCGCCGGAACCGCCACCGGCCGCCGTCGCGCGCGTACTCGTCCTCGTAGCGGAAGACGGTGACCACGGTGTCGTCGGCGGTGGCGAGCTCGGCGCGGGCGACGACGGTGCCGCGGGCGCGGTCCCCGGTCAGCTCGTGCAGCACCTGGAAGTGCGGCACGTGCAGCGTGGCGCCGTACCGGTGGAACCGGACGCGGAAGAAGTCGACGACGGCGTCCCGCCCGACGCTCGGGGGACTGTTCGGCGAGGCGAACACGGCGTCGTCCGTGAAGCACCCGGCGAGCGCGTCGGCGTCGTGGTCGTCGACGGCGAGGGCGTAGCGGCCGAGCAGCTCCTGCAGTTCCAGCCGCGCCTCGACCCGGGCCAGGCGCGCTCCGCCGTCGTCCTCCATGGCGGGACCGTAGTCATCTAGATGTCTGTGGACAAGCGTGGGCATCGACGGCCGCTACCCTGCGGGCATGGCACCGCCGCGCCGGGGTGAGGCCCCGCTCTACCAGCGGGTGCGCACCGTGCTGCTCGACCGGATCGGCTCGGGGGAGTACGCCCCCGGCGACCGGTTGCCCAGCGAGGGCGTGCTCGCCGAGGACCTCGGCGTGCACCGGCTGACCGTCCGCCGTGCCCTCGACGAGCTGTCCAGGGAAGGGGTCCTGCGGGCCCGGCAGGGATCGGGGACGTTCGTCTCCCCGCGACCCGAGCCGATGGCGATCGGCATCCCGCTGACCCCGGACGAGTTCGCCGGCAGCCTGCAGGCCGCGCTGCGCGGCCAGGGTCAGTCCTACCGCGACGTGCTGCTGCACACCGCCGTGGACGACGACCCGGCGGTGCGCCGGGACCTGCAGGTGCCGCGCGCCCGGCTGCGCCGGGTGGAGAGCGCGCTCGAGGTGGACGGCGAGCGGTGGGTCGTCTCGACGTCCTGGGCGCCCGACGCCCGGCTGCGGGACGTCGCCGCCCGGTGGCGGGAGACCGACGGGCTGTACGGGCTGCTGCTGCAGCCGGCGGGCCGGCCGCTGCGCTACGTGTGGCGCACCTTCTCCGCCGAGGCGGCCTCGGTGGAGGACGCCGCCCGGCTGGGCATCCGCCCCGGCGCGCCGGTCCTGGTGCGCGAGGGGCTCACCGCCGAGGACGACGGCCGGCCGGTGCTGCGGGTGCGCCGCCGGGCGCGGGCCGACCGCGTGCGCTACCGGATCGACTACCAGGCGGGCTGAGCGCGCCACCGCCGCGCCGGCACCCCCGGCACGTCGACGCGGTACCGCAGGACGGCGCCGGCCAGCTCCTCGACCTCGGCCGGGACGTCGCGGATGCTGCGGCGGGCCGTGGTGACGAACAGGTCGCGCAGGTCCGGACCGCCCAGGCAGCAGCTGGTGGTGCGCGCCACGGGAACCGGGATCTCCTGGAGGAGCCGGCCGTCGGCCGTGAACCGGCGCACGGCGCCGCCGCGCCAGAACGCCACCCACAGGCAGTCCTCGGCGTCGACCGCCAGCCCGTCCGGCAGCCCGGCGCAGCCGCTGGTGTCGAACGCCGTCCGCCGTCCGGTCACCGTGCCGGTGGCGACGTCGTAGTCGAGCCGGTCGACGCGGCGCAGCGGGGTGTCGACGTGGAACAGCGTGGTGCCCACGGCATCCCACGCCAGGCCGTTGCTCACGGTGAGGCCGTCCAGGACGGGCACGGCCGTGGCCGGGGGGTCGTAGCGGTACAGGGCCGCCCGGCCGGGCTCGACGTCGCGGGTCGTGGTGCCGGCCAGGAACCGCCCGGCCGGGTCGCAGGCGCCGTCGTTCATCAGCCCGGTGGCCACCGGCGCGAGCAGCTCGGAGCGCCCGGTGGCCGGGTCGAGGGAGCGGAAGCCGCCCTCCGCGGCGACGAGCAGCCCGTCGCCGTCCTCCCGGAGGACCAGGCTGCCCACGTGCCGCCCGACGTCGGTGCGGGTCTGGTCGCCGGTGGCGACGTCGACCGCGAGCACCGCGCCCGCCGTCGCGTCGACGCGCCAGAGCACGCCGGCGCGCTCGTCCCAGACCGGGCACTCGCCGAGCCGGTCACCGGCGGCGACCAGGACGTCCACGCGTCAGCGCTCGGCGGGCATGTCCATGAGGCGGCTGATCCGGTGGTGGCCGGCCGGCCGGGGCGCGGAGACCCACAGGCACAGCTCGGGGTCGGCCTCGAACAGCGGGCCCTCGAGCCACAGCCCGTCCTTGCGGAACCGGCCCCAGCGCTCGCCCATGGTCACCCGCACGGTGCCGCCCTCGTCGGGGGTGTAGAGCGCGCGCGGGTTGAGGGGGTGGCGGATCCCGCCCTGGGGCTGCATCACCCGGCCGCCTCGGCGGCGGCCTTCTCCACCCAGTCGGTGAGCATGTCGTGCCGCCAGCTGATCACGTCCTCCTGGAAGTCCGACGTGATCACGTGCGACTTCCGGGTGGTGTTCAGCCCGCGCTGGACGGCCTCCATGTTGAAGCTGTCCTGCTCCATGACCAGCGCCAGGGTCTGCAGCTCGGTGGCCAGCGTCCAGGAGTCCTCGATCTCCAGCCAGCGGATCTGCGCCGGCGGCGGCCGCTCGCCGCGGAACGGCGTCAGGAACATGACCTCGAAGATGCTCTCGTCGTGCCGGTCGCCGTTGGGGCGGAACCGGTAGACGATCCGGTTGAACGCCCCCCAGGGGTGCAGGTTCGGGAAGATCGCGTAGTTCCAGTGGTCGACGAACTCGGCGTCGGAGATCTGGTCGACGACGTCGCCGAGCACCTCCCGCCAGCGCTCGCGCGCGGCCGCGGCCATGCTGTCGCGCGCCGTCGTCCGCTGCTCGAACGGGATCGGCAGCTCCTCGCCCTCGCGGACGTCGAGCATGCGCGCGAGGATGTCGCGCTCGGTGGGGTCGACCGGGATGTCCTCGATCGGCGTGCCCGACGGGCTGATCTGCCGCGAGTAGTTGCCGTAGACGTCGACGGCGCTGTTCGCGTCCCCGACGTAGGGCGCCGACTGGGGGTGCGTCGCGCCGAGGTGCAGGCCCTCGTCGAAGGCCTCCTGGGCGACCTTCCAGTTGCAGCGCAGCTTCTTGGCCACGTGCGCCTGCACGTAGCGGTTCTCGAAGTCCCAGATGCCGAAGTGCTCGGGCAGCGTGCCCAGGAACTCCTCGAGCGGCTCGGCCGCCGGGTCGGGGTTGATGAACACGAACCCGCCCCAGGTGCCGACCTTCGCCTCGGGCAGCCGCCAGGCCTCGCGGTCGGCCTCGATCTCGGGGAACTCGCGCTCGCCGGGCATGTAGCGCAGCGTGCCGTCGAGCTTCCAGGTGAACCCGTGGAAGGAGCAGCGGAACTCGCTGCACCGGCCGTCGAAGTCCTTGAGCGCGCGCCCGCGGTGCAGGCAGGCGTTCACGTAGGCCCTGATCGAGCCGTCGCGGGTGCGCACCACGAGGTAGGAGTCGCCGGCGATGTCGTAGACGACGTAGCTGCCGACCTCCGGCAGGTGCTCCTCCCGGCAGGCCATCTGCCACACCCGCCGCCACAGGTGCGTGCGCTCCAGCTCGTGCCACGCGCGGCTGGTGTAGCGCTCCACCGGGACGTGCTGGGTGCGCGCGGAGTACGGGTGGCGACGGCGCAGGTGCTCGGCCGGCGGGCGGTCGTCCTCGAGCACGAGCTCGTACCAGCTCAGGCCCGGCGTCCGCTGCTTGCCCGGCGCCTCGGAGATCGTCACGGACCCCGACTCCCTCCGCATGAGGTAGTAACTTGAGGCTCACTGTACAAAGTAGGCCGATCGATGTCGACAACCACTGTCGAGACGCCCGCTCAGTCCTCATACTGTGCACCGGCAGCAGTAAGTCGCGCTGCAGGAGCGCCGTCCGGGCGCTCGCCGGAGTCGCTGCCGCCCCCTGGAGGGTCGATGCGCAAGATCCAGCACGCGCTCAGCCGCGCGGTCTACGAATGGGCCCCCGACGACCACGGCCCGGTGCTCGTCACCGAGCGCGACGGGCGCACGGGCCGCTTCGACCGGGACGGCAACTGGGTCGCCGGCGACGTCCGGCGGGCCGATCCCGAGCTGTGCCGCTGGATCGTCAGCGGCGGCAAGCACCCGGGCGGCCCGGGCAGCCGCAGCCGCCGGTTCGAGACCGAGGAGACCTTCTCGTGACAGCGGAGCCCGACACCCGGCCGCGGACCGGCTTCCGCGGCAAGGGGCCGACGTACCAGGACCTGCTCGACCGCGACAGCAAGCCGGTCCCGCCGCTGCTGCGCCGCGACGAGCCGGGGTACTTCGGCGACGACGACATCCCGATCGACCGCTACCTCGAGCGGGAGTGGCACGAGCGGGAGAAGCGGGACCTCTGGTCGCGGGTCTGGCAGTTCGCCTGCCGCGAGGAGGTCCTCGCCGAGGTGGGCGACACCTACGTCTACGACATCGTCGACAAGAGCTACCTGCTCGTGCGGGCGGCCCCCGGGCCCGACGGGATCAAGGCGTTCGTCAACGCCTGCCTGCACCGCGGCCGGGCCCTGCGCGACGGCCCCGGTCGGGTGGGCGAGTTCGAGTGCGCCTTCCACGGCTTCTGCTGGTCGCTGAACGGGAAGCTCAAGCGGGTGCCCAGCGCCTGGGACTTCCCGCAGGTGCGACCGGAGGCCTTCACGCTGCCCGAGATCCGGGTCGGCACCTGGGGTGGCTTCGTCTTCGTCAACCCCGACCCTGACTGCGCCCCGCTCGAGGACTACCTCGGCGACCTGGACTCGCTCTTCGAGCGCTGGCCGCTGGCCGAGCGCTACACCCGGGTGCACGTGTCCAAGGTGCTCCGCACGAACTGGAAGGTCGCGCAGGAGGCCTTCATGGAGTCCTACCACGTGATCACCACCCACCCGCAGCTCCTGCCGGGCTTCGGCGACGCCAACTCGCAGTACGACGTGTTCGGCAACGTCTCCCGGGCCATCTCGCCCCGCGGCGTCCCGAGCCCCTACCTGCCGTGGGACCCCACCGAGCAGGAGCGGCTCAACTCCCAGATCGACCAGCGCATCGACGACCCGCCCAACCTCGAGGTCCCCGACGGGTGGACGGCGCGCCAGACGCTGGCCGAGTCGGCCCGCCGCTCGCTGCGCCCGGTGATCGGGGAGCAGGCCGACGCGCTCTCCGACGCCGAGCTGGTCGACAGCCACTACCTGAGCGTCTTCCCGAACATGCACCCGTGGGGCGGCTTCAACCAGATCACCTACCGCTGGCGGCCCCACGGCGACGACCACGAGAGCTGCATCATGGAGGTCCTGCTGCTCTCGCCGTTCAGCGGCGAGCGGCCGCCGCCGGCGCCGGAGCGCCGGCTCGGGCCGGACGAGCCCTGGCGCAGCGCGGTCGAGGAGCTCGGCTCGCTGGCCCGGGTCTTCGACCAGGACGAGTTCAACCTCGAGGCCGTGCAGAAGGGGCTCAAGGCCACCCGCAAGCCGGGTCTGTCCTTCGCCGTCTACCAGGAGAGCAAGATCCGGCACTTCCACTCCCTCTACGACCAGTGGCTCGGGGTGCGGGGCTGACCGGCGGCTCGGTCCTCGACCGCTTCCGGCTCGACGGCCGGGTCGCGGTGGTCACCGGCTCGGGCCGGGGGATCGGCCGCGCCGTCGCCCTGGCACTGGCCGACGCGGGCGCCGACGTCGTGGTCACCGCCCGTCGGGCGCACGAGGTGGCCGCCGTCGCCGCCGAGGTGCGCGGCCGGGGACGGCGCGCGGTCGAGCTGCCCGCCGACCTGCGCGGCGACACCCCCGAGCGGCTGGCCGCCGCCGCGGTGGAGGAGCTCGGCCGGCTGGACGTGTGGGTGAACAACGCCGGCGGCACCGACGACCCCTCGGTCCGTCCGCTGTCGGCCACGTCGGACGAGCAGCTGCGCGCCATGCTCGAGCTCAACCTCGTCGCGGTGCTCGCCTGCGTCCGCGCCGCGGTCGCCCGCATGCCCGACGGCGGGGCGGTGGTGAACATCGCCTCGGGTGCCGGGATGCGGGCCGCGCCCGGTACCGGCGCCTACGGCGCGTCGAAGGCCGCCGTCCTCAACCTCACCGCGACCCTCGCCGCGGAGCTGGCGCCCCGCGGGATCCGCGTGAACGCGGTGTCGCCGGGCATGGTGCCGACCGAGACGTTCTTCTCCGCGCTGTCGCTGACCGAGGACGACCTGCCCCGGCTGACCGCCACGGTCCCGCTCGGCCGGCTGGGGACGCCGGAGGACATGGCCGCGGCGGTGCTGTACCTCGCCAGCCCGGCCGCGTCGTGGGTGACCGGGCAGAACCTGCTGGTCGGCGGCGGCCGCGACGGGGGGCGCACGGTGGAGGACCGGGTCGCCCGAGAGTAACTTGACTGCGCCACCAGTTACCTGCTTTCGTGGCGCGGTGGACAGCTACGACGTCGTGGTCCTGGGCACCGGCGCGGCGGGACTGACCGCCGCCATCACCGCCCACGACGGGGGCGCCCGCGTCGCCGTCTTCGAGAAGGCCGAGAAGGTGGGCGGCACCAGCGCCTGGTCGGGCGGGATGGTGTGGATCCCGCGCAACCACCACATGGCCGAGCTGGGCCTCGGCGACAGCCGCGAGGACGTGCTGACCTACCTGATGTCGATGTCGCACGGCCTCATCGACCAGCGGCTGGCCGAGGCGTTCGTCGACGCCGGCCCGGAGCTGCTGCGCTACCTCGAGGAGCGGACGCCGGCCCGCTTCCAGATCATCAAGGACTTCCCCGACTACCACCCCGAGCACCCGGGGGCCGCCCGCGCCGGCGGCCGGTCGCTGGAGTGCCCGCTGTTCCCCTTCGCCGACCTCGGGCCGTGGCAGCACCGGGTCACCGTCGGCCCGCAGCTCTCGGGCAACATCCTGATGAGCGAGACGTCGCTCGGCCGGGGCGCGCCCGGCGGCGTGCCGGCCGAGGAGCTGGCCCGGCGGCAGGTGCGCGACGAGCGCGGCGCCGGGCAGGGCCTGGTCGGGGCGCTGCTGAAGGGCTGCCTGGACCGCGGCATCGAGCCCGAGACCGGTGCCCGCGGGGTGTCGCTGCTGCACGAGGGCGGGCGGGTCACCGGCGTCGTCGTCGAGACGGCCGCCGGCCGGCGCGACGTGCGCGCGGACGGCGGGGTCGTGCTCGCCACCGGCGGCTTCGAGTGGGACCGCGACCTCGTGCAGACCTTCATCCGCGGCCCGCTCGAGCGCACCGCGGCGGTGCCCACCAACACCGGCGACGGGCTGCGGATGGCCATGCGCATCGGGGCCGGCCTGGGCAACATGCGCGAGGCGTGGTGGGTGCCGATCATCGACGTCCCCATGCCCGACGGCACGGTCGCCGGCTGGCAGGTCAACGGTGAGCGCAGCCGCCCGCACAGCATCATGGTCAACAAGAAGGGACGCCGCTTCGCCGACGAGGCGGCCAACTACAACGCGCTCGGCGCCGCCTTCCACGTGCTCGACGTGACCGAGTTCGACTACGTCAACCACCCCGCCTGGCTGGTGTTCGACGACCACTACCTGCGCCGCTACGGCCTGGCCGGGTTCCGGTCCGGCCAGGGGAGGGTGACCCCCGACTGGATGGTCGAGGCCCCCGACCTGGGGGCGCTGGCCGCCGCGATCGACGTCCCGGCCGACGCGCTGGCCGACACGGTCGCCCGGTGGAACGCGCACGCGGCGGAAGGCCGCGATCCCGACTTCCGGCGCGGGGAGAGCCTGCACGACCGCTGGTGGGGCGACAGCGCGCTGGGTGACGGGCCGGAGACGACGATCGGCCCGCTCGACACCGCCCCCTACTACGCGGTGCGGGTGTACAGCGGGTGCCTGGGCACCAAGGGCGGGCCGCGCACCGACGCCGACGCCCAGGTGCTCGACGTCGACGGGAACCCGATCGAGGGTCTCTACGCCGCGGGCAACGTCATGGCCTCGGTGCTCGGCATGACCTACGGCGGGGCGGGCGGGACGCTGGGGCCGGCGATGGTCTTCGGCCACCTCGCCGGGCGGCACGCCGCCGCCCGCGCCGCGGCCGCGCACCCGGTCGGGGCGACGCGGTGAGCCGCTTCGCCGGCCGGGTCGCCCTCGTCACCGGGGGCGCCAGCGGGATGGGCCGGGCCTCCGCGCTCGCCCTGGCGGCCGAGGGGGCGGCCGTCGTGGTCGCCGACGTCGCCGTCGAGGGCGGGGAGCAGACCGCCGCGGACATCGCGGACAAGGGTGGGCGTGCCGTCTTCCGCCGCACCGACGTCTCCAGCGCCGACGACGTCCGCGCGGTGGTCGACGCCGCGGTCGCCGAGTTCGGCGGGCTGGACGTCGGGGTGAACGCCGCGGCCATCGAGAACGAGACGCGGCCGCTGGCCGACTGCGACGAGGAGAGCTTCGACCGCCTGATCGCGGTCAACCTGCGCTCGGTGTTCCTCTGCACGAAGTACGAGATCCGTGCGATGCGGACCCAGGGCCGCGGCGGGGCGGTGGTGAACATCGCCTCCACCAACTCCTTCCGGCCGCAGCCGCACCAGCCCGCCTACACCGCGAGCAAGCACGGCGTGCTGGGCCTGACCCGTGCGGCCGCGGTCGACCACGCCGCCGACGGCATCCGGGTCAACGCGGTGTGCCCGGGCGCGATCGAGACGCCGATGCTCCTGGGCGCCATCGCTGCGCGCGGCCGTGACCCGCAGGAGGTGGCGGGCCGGCTGAGCCTTTTCAGCCGCTTCGGCGCGCCGGAGGAGATCGCCCGCGCGGTGCTCTGGCTCGCCTCCGACGACGCGTCGTTCACCACCGGGCACGCCCTCGCCGTCGACGGCGGGTACCTCGCGCGATGACGGCGGAGGAGCTCGACACGGCCGCGCCGGGGTGAGCTGGCCGCTGTCGCTGGCGTCGCTCACCGCGCTGCGCCTGCCCCCGCCGGAGCTGGTGCGGCTCGGCGCCGCGGCGGGCTTCGACCTGGTCGGCGCCCTGCGCCTGAACCGGGCGAGCGACGGCAGCGGGTCCGACCTGGTGGCCGACGGCGCCCTGCGCGCGGCGACCCGGCGGGCCCTCGCCGACACCGGGCTCGGCGTGCTCGACGTCGAGGTGTTCCGCCTGCGGCCGGGCACGGCGGCCGCGGCGGCCGAACCGCTGCTGGCGGTGGGCGCCGAGCTGGGCGCCCGCTTCCTCCTGACCGCGGTGGAGGACCCCTCACCGGAGCGGCGGGCCGAGGTGTTCGCCGAGCTGTGCGGGCTGGCCCGCGGGTACGGGCTGCGGTGCGTGGCCGAGCCGATGGTGTTCTCGGCGCTGCGCACGCCGGCCGAGGCGGTGGCCCTGCTGGATGCCGCCGGCACGGCCGACGCCGGGCTGCTCGTCGACGCCCTCCACCTCGCGCGGGCGGGTGCGACGCCGGCCGACCTCGCCGCGGTCGGTCCGGCGCGGCTGCCGTACGTGCAGCTGTGCGACGCCGCCTCGGCCGAGCCGGCCGGCACCGACCCGGACGGAGTGCGGCGGGCGGTGACCGAGGCCGTGGGGCACCGGCTGCCGCCGGGGGAGGGGGTGCTGCCGCTCGGCGAGCTGCTCGACCGGCTCCCTCGGGAGGCCCCGGTGTGCCTCGAGGTCCCCCACCCGGCGGCGCGGACCGACCCCGCCGCCTGGATCCAGCGCGTGGCCGGCGCCGCCCGGCGCCTGCTCGCGCGCTGACCCCGGGCCCTCTCCACCGGCGGGGCTGGTCGGGCCCCGGGGTGGCCGACCACAATGACCACGCGCGCCGGCGGGAGGAGCCCGCCGTCCAGCACGCCGTGGCCCTTGGACAGCTGCTCGGGAGCACGGCCGGGAGGTCTGGGGATGACGGAGGACGGCCGGGCGGGCGATCCCGCCACGGACATCCGCGTGCTCCTCGTCGACGACCACCCGGTGGTCCGACGGGTGATGGCGGAAGCGCTGTCCGACGAGGACGACCTCACCGTCGTCGGCGAGTGCGCGGACGGATCGCAGGTGGCGGAAGCAGCCGCGCGCCTGCGCCCGGACGTCGTGTGCATGGACCTGTCCATGCCGGTGATGGACGGGCTGGCGGCCACGGAGGCGCTGCGTGCCGTCCGCCCCGAGGCCCGGGTGGTCGTGGTGACCGCGGACGGCGCGGACGTGCGGGCCAGGGCCGAAGTGGCCGGTGCGCACGCCGTGGTGCCGAAGGGCACCCGCCTCGAGCCGCTGCTCCGCTGCCTGCGCACGGTCGCCGTCGGTGGGACGGGCTGCCCCTACTGCCTGTGAGGCCGCCCGGTGACGAGCTCGGTGCCGTCCGCCGCGTCCCTCAGGCCGACGAGCTGCGGGAGCGCACGCGCACCGGGTCGGTGACGCCGTCCCAGTCGGCGTGCGAGTCGCGGAAGAGCGCGAACAGGTCGCGGATCTCCTGGTTCTCGCCGTGCAGCTCGACGAAGCAGCCGATCGCCTCGCGGCAGTCGACGTAGGCCACCGGCACGTAGGACCAGAGCGTGTCGGCGACGGCGAACCCGGCGGCCTCGAAGCGGGCGACCTCCGCGGCCATCTCCGCCTCGGGCACCAGCACGGCGAGGTGGTGGAAGCCCTCCTCGCCGGCACCGAACACCTCGCGGTAGATCGACGGGGTGTCGTCGTCCTGCTGCACCAGCTGCACGTGGGTGGGGCCGGTGCCGGCGAACGCGTAGTGCAGCACGTGGTCCACCGGCCGGCCGCGGTAGCGGTGGTCGCGCCCGCGGTGGCCGCGGCTGACCCACCACGGCCCGGCACCGGTGGTCTCGGTCCACCGGGGCATCGCCTCGTCGAGGTCGGCCACCACGAACGCGTGCTGCTGCACCGGATACCGGATCAGCGGGGCCACCGGACCTCCTCGTCCCGAGTTTCTTGACGGCCAGCCTAGTAAGTGGCGGTGCGCCGTTGACAGCCCCCAGGCGCGGTGTTTCTGTAGTCATCCTCAACTAAGACGTGGAGGGAGCCATGCGCTTCTCGGAGAAGGTCCTGTTCGCCACCGGCGGCGGTTCGGGCATCGCGGCGGCCGTGGCCCGCCGGTTCACGGCCGAGGGGGGCCGGGTCGCCGTGGCCGACCTCGACGAGGGCCGTGCCAAGGCGGTCGCCGCCGAGCTCGAGGGCGCCGTCGGCCTGGCCTGCGACGTGTCCGACGAGGAGTCGGTGACGGCGGCGCTCGCCGCCGCCGAGCAGCAGCTCGGCGGCGTGGACTCGGTCTTCAACGCCGGCGGGCACGCCGAGTTCGGCCCGATCGAGGAGTGGTCGCTCGAGCGCTGGAACCGCATGATGCTCGTCCACGCCGGCGGCACCTTCCTGGTCTGCAAGCACGCCCTGCCGCTGCTGCGCCGGCGCGGCGGCGGGTCGATCGTGAACGTCGCCTCGGTCGCCGCCCTGCTCGCGCAGAAGAACAACGCGCCCTACGGCGCGGCGAAGGCGGCCGTCGCCGGCTTCACCCGGCAGCTCGCCCTCGAGGTGGGGCCGGAGATCCGGGTCAACGTGGTCGCGCCCGGGCGGACGCGGTCGGGGATGACCGAGCCGATCATGCTGGCCCGCGGCGAGGGCGACCTGCAGAAGGGCGCGGCGGTGTTCGGCCAGGGCAACATCCAGAAGCGGGTCGCCGAGCCCGACGAGCTCGCCGCCGCCGTGTGCTTCCTGCTCTCCGACGACGCGAGCTTCGTCACCGGCACGACGCTGGTGGTCGACGGCGGCGAGACGGTCGTCTGACCGTGGCGGCCGGCCTGCGCGACCTCGCCGGCCGCGTCGCCGTGGTCACCGGCGCCGCCGGCGGGCTCGGGCTCGCGATGGCCCGGCGGTTCGCCGCCGAGGGGATGCGCGTCGTGCTCTCCGACGTCGACCGGGACGGCGTCCGCGCGGCCGCCGCCGCGCTCGCCGGCGACGGGGCGGACGTCCTCGCCGTCCGCACCGACGTGGCCCGCGAGGACGACGTCCAGCGCCTCGCCGACGAGGCGTTCGACGCGTTCGGCGCCGTCCACGTGCTGTGCAACAACGCCGGGGTGGTGAAGAGCGCCCGCGCGTGGCTGCTCACCCGCGAGGACTGGGAGTGGGTGCTCGGCGTCGACCTCTGGGGCGTGGTGCACGGGATCCGTGCGTTCCTCCCACGGATGCTCGAGTCCGGCCAGTCCGGGCACGTGGTGAACACCGCGTCGATGACCGCCCTGCTGCCGATGCCGCGGCTGGCGGCCTACGGGGCGGCCAAGGCGGCGGTGGCCGCGCTGTCGGAGTCGCTGCGGCACGACCTGGCCGCCGAGGGCGCCGACGTCGGCGTCTCGGTGTTCTGCCCGGGGTTCGTCGCCACCGGGATCACCGAGAGCGCCCGCAACCGGCCGCCGGAGCTCGCGGCCACGGCGCCGTCCGCCGGGCGTCGGACGGCGCACGGGGTGACCCCCCTGTTCACCGCCGACGAGGCCGCCGGGCAGGTGCTGGACGCGGTGCGCGACGGTCGGTTCTGGGTGCTCACCCACCAGGCGTACCGCGAGGTGATCCGGGAGCGGGCGGCCGGCATCGGCACCGACGCCGTCCCCGTGGTGCCGCCCGTCTGGTGATCCGTGGCCCCGCCGCAGGGGCCCGCCGCGAGCGTGCGAGCGGTGGGGGGCGGCGGGGTCCTTCCTGACCGTGGGGCCCGGGGGGGGGGGCGGGGGGGGGGGGGGGGGGGTGGGGGGGGGGGGGGGGCGGGGGGGGGGGGGGGGGCGGGGGG
>NZ_JBJGZV010000059.1:0-22903 GCF_054050715.1 Blastococcus sp. SYSU D00669 | reverse complement strand
CCCCCCCCCCCCCCCCCCCCCCCCCCCCACCCCCCCCCCCCCCCCCCCCCCCCCCGCGCCCCCCCCCCCCCTGTCGCGCCCCCCACCCCGGGACCGCTTTCGGCCCCGAAAGCGGATGGCTCAGGCGGTGCGGGACTCGCGGTCGTAGTTGCGGCCGAGGAACTGCGGCACCTTCGCCCACCGGAAGGCGAAGATCATCACCAGCAGCGTGGCGACGTACGGGATGACCAGCAGGACCTGGCTGGGGATGTCGATCCCCGAGACCTCGGCCCGCAGCGCGACGACGTCCATGGCGGCGAAGAACAGCGCGCCGGCGGCGATGAACTGCGGCCGCCACCCGCCGAAGAACGTCAGCGCGATCGCCAGCCAGCCGCGGCCGCCGACGATCGTGTCGGTGTAGGTGCCGGTGTAGACCAGCGGCAGGAAGGCGCCCGCCACGGCCATCAGCGCCCCGCCGACCGTCGTCGTCCACAGCCGGTTGCGCACCACCGGGATGCCGAGGCTGTCGGCCGCCTTCGGGTTCTCCCCCACCGACCGCAGGTTCAGCCCCGACCGCGTGCGGTAGAGGTAGAACCACAGCCCCACGGTGAGCAGCGCGGCGAGGTAGACGAGCACGTTGTGCGAGAACAGCGCCGTCCCCAGCACCGGGATGTCCTTGAGGAGGGGGATCTCGATCCGGGGCAGCGTGTCCACCCGCGGCGTCGTCGCGGCCTGCCCGATGACGATCCGGTAGAGCAGCCCGGCCAGGCCGGTGGCCGCGAAGAACAGCGCCAGGCCGACGACGAACTGGTCCAGGCGCAGGGCCGTCGTCGCCCAGCCCAGCGCGAAGCCGAAGACGGCGCCGACCCCGGCGGCGAGCAGGATGCCCAGCGTGCTGCTGCCCGTGCTGTAGCTGATCAGGAAGCCGACCGAGGCGCCGAGCAGCATGACCCCCTCCTGGGACACGCTGAAGACGCCGGCCAGCCCGCCGAGCATGGTGCCCAGCGAGGCCAGCAGGTACGGGACCATCGCGATCACCGTGAGCTGGGCCAGGGCCGCGAACTCCGTCATGACGCCCTCCGCGCCAGCCGCCCCGCGATCACGTCGGAGAGCAGCAGGAAGATCAGGATCAGCGCCTCGATGATCAGCACCATCTCGGCGGGGACGCCGACGGTGCGCTGCATCGAGCTCGCGCCGACCTCGAGGATCGCGATGCCGAACGCCACCACCGGCACCCACAGGGCGCTGCCCCGGGCGATCAGGCCGATGATGATGCCCAGCAGCAGGAAGTTGGACTGCATGCCCTCGATGGCCCGGGCGTGCACGCCGCTGACCTCCAGCGCGCCGGCCAGGCCGCCGAGCGCGCCGCCGACGATCAGGGCCAGGACGGCGACCTTCTCGACGCGGATGCCGTTGATGCTCGCCGCGCGCGGGTTGGTGCCCGCGGCGCGCAGCTCGAAGCCCGCGGCCGTCCGGCGGGTGACGAGGATCGTCGCCAGCGAGACGAGGACGGCGAGCAGGATGCCCGCGTGCACCCCCGGCGGGCCGCCGAGCTCGGGCAGCTGGGCCCCCTCCCCCACCCGCTGGGTGGCCGCGACGCCGGCCGCCGGGTCCGACCACACCTCGGTGGCCGCGTAGTCGAGGACCTGGAAGGAGACGAAGTTCAGCAGGACGGTGCTGAGGATCTCGTTGACCCGGAACCGGCCCATCAGCAGCGCGGCGATGCCCGCCCAGACGGCGCCGGAGAGCACGCCGGCGACGATCACCAGCGGCAGCAGCACGGCCGTCGGCAGGTCGGCGTAGACGATGCCGACCCCGGCCGCCGCGGTGGCGCCGACCAGCAGCTGGCCCTCGCCGCCGATGTTGAACCGGCCGACGGCCAGCGGGATCGTGAAGCCGAGGGCCAGCAGGGTGAGCGGGACCCACTTGGTGAGGGTCTCGGTGAAGCCGAAGCTGGTCCGGAACGACGTGGTGAAGATCGTCCGGTACGCCTCCAGCACGTCGTAGCCGAGCGCCACGATCACGATGCCGGAGACGACGAAGGCCAGCACCAGCGCCAGCACGTACGGGACGACGCCGCGCAGCAGGCGGGCGCCGGTCGAGGACGCCGCCGGGGCGGCCGCCTCGGGTTCGGTCAGGACGGGGGCGCTCATGCGGTCTCCCGGACGCCGGCCATGAGCCGGCCGAGCTCGTAGACGTCGTAGCCGCCGCGGGCGCGCTCGCCGACGATCTCCCCGGAGTAGAGGACGACCATGCGGTCGGCGAGCAGGCTGAGCTCGTCGAGGTCCTCGGAGATGAGGACGACGGCGCAGCCGCGGTCGCGGGCCTCGTGCACGCGGTCGTAGACGAAGCGGGTCGAGCGCAGGTCCAGCCCGCGCGTGGGGTTCTGCAGCACCAGCACCGCCGGCTCGCGGTCGAAGGCGCGGGCCAGCACCAGGCGCTGGATGTTGCCGCCCGAGAGGTTGCCGGCCGGGGCGTCGGGGCCCGGCGTCTTGATCGAGTAGCGGTCGATGGTGTCCCGCGCATGGGCGCGCACCCGCCGCCAGTCGATCAGGCCGGCCTTGCGGTAGGCGCTGCTGCGCTGCGCGCCGAGCAGCAGGTTGTCGGTGACCGTGGCGGCACCGAGGATGCCGTCGCGGTGCCGGTCCTCGGGGACGTAGGCCACGCCCGCCGACAGCCAGCGCCGCGTGGCCGCGCCGGCCAGCGCGACGCCGTCCACCGTGACGCTGCCCGACCGCACGTCGCGCACGCCGGCGAGCACCTCGGCCAGCTCGACCTGCCCGTTGCCGGCCACCCCGGCGACGCCGAGCACCTCGCCGGCCCGGACCTCGAGGTCCAGGCCGTGCAGCGCGGGCACGCCGTGGTCGTTGTGGGCGACCAGGCCGGAGACGGCGAGGCGCACCGCGGCGCCGGCCACCTCGGGTGCCGGCGCCTCGGCCGCGGCGATCTCCTCCACGGGCGCCACGCCGAGCGCGGCGGCCACCTCGGTGCTCTGCTCCCCGGCCAGCTCGCCGACCATCAGCGAGGCGAGCCCGGTCGCGTCGGTGGCCGACCGCGGCACCGTGGCGATCCGCCGTCCGTCGCGCATGACCGAGATCCGGTCGCAGATCGCCAGGACCTCGCGCGCCTTGTGCGAGATGAAGACGACGCTGGTGCCCTCGGCGACGATCTCGCGCAGCGAGGCGAACAGCGCGTCGACCTCCTGCGGGGTGAGGTTGGTGGTCGGCTCGTCGAGGATGAGGATGCGCGCCCCGCGGTAGAGGACCTTGAGGATCTCCACCCGCTGGCGGGCGCCCACCGACAGCCGGTCGGTCCGGGCGCGGGGGTCCACGGCCAGGCCGAACCGGTCGGAGAGCTCGCTGATCCGGCGGGCGGCGCCGCGCAGCCCGCCGGACCTCGTGCCCGTGCCGAGGACGACGTTCTCGACCACCGAGTACGTCGACACCTGCAGCAGGTGCTGGTGCACCATGCCGATGCCGAGCTCGATGGCGTCGCGGGGCGAACGGATGGACACCTCGCGCCCGTCGACGCGGACGTCCCCCGTGTCGGGCCGGTAGAGCCCGTAGAGGACGTTCATCAGGGTCGTCTTGCCGGCCCCGTTGCCGCCGACCAGGCCGTGGACCTCACCGGCGCCGAGCTCGAAGTCGGCGTCGTCCAGGGCCCGGACCGGCCCGAACGACTTGCTGACCCCGCTCATCACCAGCGGCGGGGCCGAGCCGGGGGCGCTGCCGCCCCCGGCCGGCCCGGCGGGTGCCGCTGTGCTCATTCGACCGGGGTGACGTCGCGCTCGACCTCGATCTCGCCGGAGCGCAGCTGCTCCACCACCTCGTTGACCCGGTCGGTGACGGCCTGGTCGACGTTGGTCGGGGTCTGCAGCGAGATGCCCTGCTCGTAGTCCATCCCGAGGTAGCCGCCGGTCTCGCCGTCCTCCACCGAGGTCAGGATCTCGTCGAGCATCACCGAGAAGTCGTAGAGCACCGAGGTCAGGTAGTGGTCCGGCGACAGGTTGGACTTGTCGGTGTACTTGGCCGTCATGAGCACGCCGTCGGGGGCGTCGGCCACCCCCTCGAACGCGCCGACCGCGCCGAGGTTCAGCGAGGTCAGGATGACGTCGTTGCCGTCGGCGAGCAGCTGGCTGGTGAACTGCTGCGCGCGGGTCGGGTCGTTGAAGTCACCGGTCCAGACCGGGGTCAGGGTGGCGTCGGAGCCGGTGTCCGCCAGCGCCTGCTCGACCGCGTGCACCTCCGAGTAGGAGAAGGGCAGGGTCACGCCGCCCAGGTACGCGATCCGCCCGCTCTGGCTCGCCTCGGCGGCGAGCACGCCCAGCGGGTAGAAGGCCAGGTGGAAGTTCCGGTCCAGGACCCAGACGTTCTCCGGGACGTCGGCCGGCTCAGTGTCCTGCTCGGCGATGAAGACGACGTCCGGCGCCTCCTGGGCGACGGCCACGGTGGCGTCGTAGAACTGGCTGCCGTGAGTCCAGATGACGGTGTAGCCGTCGGCGACGTACTCGCGCAGCACGCGCTCGGCGTCGGGCACCTGCACGCTCTCCGAGTAGGTGATCTCGGCGCCGTGGTCGGCCTCGGCCGCCTCGAGCGCCTCGAGCCCGAGGAAGGTGTAGTCGGCGTCGGTGGTGGTGCCGGAGAAGACGGCGGCGATGCGGGGGGCGTCGCCGCCCCCGCCGCCACCCTCCCCGCCACCGCCGCCGCCGTCCCCGTCGCCACCGCAGGCGGTGAGGGCGAGCAGCGTCGTGGCGGCCAGAGCGGTCGCGCTGAGTCGGGCGGATCGCATGGGCGGCACCATCCTGTGGGTCGGCCGGAAAGTGCGCCCAGATTTACCTCAGCGCTAAGGGGTGTCCCAGCTAACAGACCGAGACCGAGACCCAAATGAGATACGGCGCCGCAAGTTCCGCAACCTCACCCGCGGCGCCACTCGTCGCTGCCCAGGTGCGAGCCGGCCATGGGGCCCATCTGCAGCATCCCGCCGTCCACGGTGTACGACGCGCCGGTCACGTAGCCCGCCTCCGGGGAGGCCAGGAAGGCGACCACCGCGGCGACCTCCCGGGCGTCGCCGGGACGCCGCAGCGGCACCCCCGGCCGCTCGTGCCCGGGTGCGGTCGGGTCCTCGTCCTCCTGGCCGGTCATCGCCGTCGCGATCTCCCCCGGCGCCACGGCGTTCACCGTGACGCCGTGCTCGGCCAGCTCGATCGCGGCCACCCGGGTGAGCAGGCCGAGGCCGCCCTTGGCCGCGCAGTAGGCGGCCGCGCCGACCCGCGGCTGGTGCTCGTGCACGCTGGTGATGTTCACGATCCGCCCGCCGCGGCCGGCGTCGACCATCCGCCGGGCGGCCCGCTGCAGGCAGAGGAACGCGCCGTCGAGGTCGGTGGCCAGCACCTCGCGCCAGGTCGCGAGGTCGAGCTCGAGCAGGGGCGTCATGTGGCCCGTCCCGGCGTCGTTGACCAGGACGTCGATCCCGCCGAGGGCGTCGGCGAGCTCGTCGACGACGTCGGCGACGCCCGGCAGCTGCGTCAGGTCGAGCGGGCGCACCTCCGCCCGCCGGCCGAGCGCGCGCACCTCCCCGGCGGTGGCCTCGGCGGCCTCCCGCTCGCGGTACCAGGTGATGCCGAGGTCGCAGCCCCGCTCGGCGAGGGCGACGGCGGTGGCCCGGCCGATGCCCGACTCGGACCCGGTCACGACGGCGACGCGCGGTGGCATGCACCCGACGCTAGGGGCGCCCGGCGCACCCCGCAGGGTGGCTAGCGGCGGGTGAGCAGCCGCTGGTCGAGGAGCAGGTCGAGCTCCTCCCGCGCCCGCTCGACCAGGCGGGCGTTCGCGGTGCTCGGCTCCGCGGCGAACCGGCGGCGGGCGCCGGCGAGCGGGTGGGTGGAGACGGCCAGCTGGGCGTCGATGAGCACCAGCTCGCGCTCCACCGTGCGCACGGCGACCGCCTCAGCCGCGGGCGGCGAGCCGCTCGTCGAGCAGCCGGTCGACCGCGGCCTCGGCGTCGGCGACCAGCCGCTCGTTCTCGCCCGACGGGCAGTGGCTCCAGGCGCTGCGGGCCACGCCGAGCGCGATGTAGGCGACCGCGATCTCGTGGTCGAGCGTGTCGATGCTGGTGACGACCGGGCTCATGACGACCTCCCGAGGTGTGCTGCTGCCCGGCACGCTAGGCCCGGGGTACGACGTTTCCGGCCGCCTCGGTGAACCTGCGCGCGAGCGCCAGCAGGTGGTCGCGCAGCTCGGGCGGGGACACCGCGGTGAACCGCGCCCCGGTGAGCGCCAGGCCGGTGGCCGCCCAGGTGAGGTCGTCGGAATCGAGGTGCACCCGGCAGCGGTCGGGGCCGTCGGCCTCCACCGTCGCCCAGCGGCCGATCCGCGCGCGCACCTCCTCCGCCGGTGCCTCGACCACCGCCTCGGCCGCGCGGCGGACCGGCAGCTCGACGATCCGGTCGCGGACGAAGCCGGCCGCGTCCTCGGCCGGGAACCGGCGCGGCCCGAAGCGGGCCCCGGTGCCGCGCGGCTCGGCGATCCGGTCGACCCGGAAGCTGCGCCAGTCACCGCGGTCGAGGTCGTAGCCGACGAGGTACCAGCGCCGGCCGAGCGAGACCAGGCGGAAGGGCTCCACCGTCCGCTCGGTGCGCTCGCCGCGGGCGGCGGTGTAGGCGAACTCGACCCGCTCGGCGTCGCGGCAGGCCAGCGCCAGGGAGGTGAGGACGCCGGGCTCGACCCCGCCGCCCTGCGCCGGCGCACCGCCCCACGCCGCCGGCACGGTGACCGCCCGCAGCGCGTCCACCCGCTTGCGCAGCCGGGCCGGCATCACCTGCACCACCTTGGCCAGCGCGCGCACCGACGTCTCGGCCACGCCCTCGATGTCCGCGGTGGCCGCGGCCTGCAGCCCCACGGCGAGCGCGACCGCCTCGTCGTCGTCCAGGACCAGGGGTGGCAGCGCGGCACCGGGGGCGAGGGCGTACCCGCCGTCGACGCCGCGGCGCGCCTCCACCGGGTAGCCGAGCTCGCGCAGCCGGTCGACGTCGCGGCGCAGGGTGCGCACCGAGACGCCGAGCCGGCCGGCGAGGTCGGTGCCCGCCCAGTGGCGCCGGGCCTGCAGCAGCGACAGCAGCCGGAGGGTGCGGGAACCGGTGGCGGCCATGTCCCGAAGTATGTCCGGATTGCGGACAGGAACTGGCCTTTGCCGCCCCTAACGTGGTCCTCGCCAGCACGGACGACGACGAGGGAGCACCCCGATGACCAGCACCGAGACCACCCTGACCGGCGAGCGGGCCGACCTGGTGCAGACCCTGGACAAGCACCGCGCGTTCTTCCGGCACACCGTCCGCGGGCTCACCGACGAGCAGGCGACGTCGCGCCCGACCGCGAGCGAGCTGACCCTCGCCGGCCTGGTGAAGCACGTGGCGAACACCGAGCGGCAGTGGGCGGACTTCGCCGAGCGCGGCCCGGCCGCGTTCGACACGGGCGAGGGCGGCATCGAGGCCTGGATGGCCCAGTGGCAGCTGCAGGACGGCGAGACGCTGGCGAGCGTGCTCGACGGCTACGAGGAGGTCGCCCGGCGCACCGACGAGCTGGTGGCGACCCTCGACCTCGACGCCGGCCACCCGCTGCCCGAGGCGCCGTGGTTCGAGCCGGGCGCGGTGTGGTCGGCGCGACGGGTCTTCCTGCACGTCATCGCCGAGACCGCGCAGCACGCCGGCCACGCCGACATCCTGCGCGAGACGATCGACGGTCAGAAGACGATGGGCTGAGGCCGGCTCCGACCGGTGATCACGCCGCGCGGCGCGCCGTGACGGCGGAGCGGCGGTCGAGCAGGAGGTTGAGGTCGTCCTCGGCCTCGGTGACCATCAGCTCGTTCTCGGCGCTCGGGCACCGGGAGAATCGGCCGCGGGCGCTGCCGAGGGCGATCCAGGCGACCGAGATCTCGAGGTCGAGCTCGTCGGTGCTGGCGGCGGTGGGGATCATGGCGACCTCCTGACGACCGTTCGGTGCGGCGAACGCTAGGTGCCGGATATGACGGATCGGCGACGCGGAAGTCACCGTCGTGCACCATCGGTCACCCTTCCGCCACAGCCGCCACCACCTCCTCCAGCGCCGCCAGGCTGTGCCCGCTGACGAACGCGTCGACGTGCGGCAGCGCGGCGGCCATCCCGCCGACCAGGGGCGCGTAGCCCTCCGCCGCCTTGCGCGGGTTGACCCACACGATGCGGTGCGCCAGCCGCCGCAGCCGCGCCATCGCCGCGGCGACGTCGTCCGGCTCGTCGAGCGCCCACCCGTCGGAGAGGACGACGACGACCGCACCCCGGGCCAGCCCGCGGCGGCCGTGGTCGGCGACGAACCGGCCGATGCTCGCGGCCAGCCGGGTGCCGCCGGCCCAGTCCGACGACGCCGCCCCAGCGCGGGCGAGCGCGGCGTCGGGGTCGCGCACCGACAGCTGCCGGGTGAGGCGGGTCAGCCCGGTGGCGAACACGAAGGCCTCGGCGCGCGCCCCGGCCACCGCGCCCTGCAGCAGCGACAGGTACACGCGGGTGTAGGGCTCCATCGACCCGGAGACGTCGCAGAGCAGCACCAGCCGGCGGGGCTGCGTCCGCCGCTGCGCACCGACCAGCCGCACCGGGTCGCCGCCGGTGCGCTGGGCGCCGCGCACGGTGCGCCGCAGGTCCAGCCGCTCGCCGCGCCGCCGGGTGGGCCGGACCCGCCGGCTGCGCCGGTGCGGGGTGGCCAGCACGAGAGTGCGCACCACCCGCCGGACGCCGAGCAGCTCCTCGGCGGACAGCTCGGCGAACGAGGTGTGCCGCAGCCGCTCCTCGGCCGACGCGGCGGCGAGCAGCACCTCCCGCCCGGCGTCCCCGCCCTCCCCCTCGCTGCCGGGCAGCGACACGTCCGCCTCGCCCGACCCCGTCCCCGGCGGCCGCTCCAGCGACGGCTCGTGCGGCACCGGCCGGGTCCGCGGCTCCGAGCCGACCGCGGGAGGCGCGGTCGGGTCGCCGCGGCTGTCGGCGGGGTCGAGCAGTCCGTCGAAGACGGCGGAGAAGACGGCGTCGAAGGTGGGCAGCTGCGCGCGGTGGGTGACCAGCGCGACCCGGCAGGTCCAGTACAGCGCCTCGCGGTCGGTGGGCGGCACCAGCAGCAGCGCCCGCGCCAGGCCGACCGAGCGCTCCGGCGGGGCGGGCAGCCCGGCCCGGTGCAGCGCCGTCGTCAGCCCGACGGCGAGCGGGCCGGGGGCGACCTCAGGCACCGGCCAGCCACCCCGCGCCGCGGGCCTGGGCCAGCTCCAGGTCGTCGCGGTTCTTCAGCACCGCCCCCCACGTCGCCTCCACCGAGCCCGCGTCGAGCCGCGGGACCCCCAGCAGGCTCAGCGCGGCGACCCAGTCGACCGCCTCGGCGATCCCCGGCGGCTTGGTCATGTCCAACCCGCGCAGCCGGGTCACCGCGGCGGCGGCGTCGAGGGCGAGCGGCTCGGCGCTGCCGGGCACCCGCCGGCGCACGATCTCGGCGACCCGCTCGGGCGACGGGTAGTCGATCCAGTGGTACAGGCAGCGGCGGGTCAGCGCGTCGTGCAGGTCGCGGGTCCGGTTCGAGGTGAGGACGACGACCGGCGGGTGGGCGGCGCGGACGGTCCCCAGCTCCGGCACGGTCACCGCCGCCTCGGCGAGCACCTCGAAGGTGAACGCCTCGAACTCCGCGTCGGCGCGGTCGACCTCGTCGAGCAGCAGCACCGCCGGCCGCGGCCCGGGGTGGGCGATCGCCTGCAGCAGCGGCCGGCGCAGCAGGTACCGCTCGCCGAACAGGTCGTCCTCGGCGAGCTCCGCCTCCCGGGCCTCGGCCAGCCGGATGGCCAGCAGCTGCCGCGGGTGGTTCCACTCGTACAGCGCCTCGGCGGCGTCGATGCCCTCGTAGCACTGCAGCCGGAACAGCGGGGTGTCCAGCACGCGGGCCAGCGCCTTGGCCGCCTCGGTCTTGCCGACCCCGGGCTCGCCCTCCAGCAGCAGCGGCTGGGGCAGGCGGACGGCGAGGAACAGCGCCGTGGCCAGCCCCGGGTCGGCGAGGTAGTCGAACTCGTCGAGGGCGGCGGCGAGCGCGGCGACGTCCGGGACCAGGTCGGCGACCTCAGGCATGGGCCGCCGGGTCGGCGAGGAAGGCGCGGCGGCAGCCCTCGCCGCAGAACCAGGTGCGGACGCCGTCGACGTCGGCGTGCGGCGAGGACTCCACCGCGGCCACGGTCATGCCGCACACCGGGTCGACCGCGGTGGCCGGCCGGGGAGCCGGCCCGGCCGCCGAGCGGCGCGACGCCACGATCTCCGCCAGCACCGACAGCGCGATCTCCGCCGCCGTCCGGGCGCCGATGTCCAGCCCGGCCGGCGTGCGCACCCGCTCCGTCAGCTCCGCCGGCAGGTCGAGCGACGCCAGCACGGCGGCCCCGCGCCGGCGGCTGGCGACCAGCCCGACGTACGGGACGCCGAGCCGCAGCGCCGCCGCCAGCGCCGGTCCCTCCCCGCGCCCGTGCGAGGCGACGACCACCGCCTCGGCGCCCTCGAGCGCGACGTCGTCCCCCCGCTCGACGGCGAAGCCGAGCGGCCGGCCCAGCTCGGCCAGCGCCTCGGCGATCGGCGAGCCCCCCACCACCACGACCAGCGGCGGCGGCACCCGCGGCTCGAGGAAGATCTCCACCGAGCCGCCGGAGAGGCACGGGTTGGCCACGGTGACCGCGCCCTCCTCATCCGCAGCCGTCCCGACGCCGTCCGGCACGATCCGCAGCAGCAGCGGCTCGCCGACCGAGAGCACCTTGAGCCCGTACTCGCGCACCGACGCCTCGGCGCACTGCCCGCCGACGAAGCCGTCGATCACCCCGTCGGCGCGCACCAGCGCGGTGTCGCCGGCGTGCGCGCTCGTCGGCCGCGAGGCGCGGACGACGGTCGCCTGCACGAACGGCACCCGCGCCCGCGCGAGGGCGTCGGCCGTCTCCAGCACCGACATCAGATCGGCGGGGTGGGCCGGCCCTGCATGGCCGCCCACACCCGGGCCGGGGTGCACGGCATGTCGACGTGGACGACGTCGAACGGCGCCAGGGCGTCGACGACGGCGTTCACCACCGCCGGCGGGGAGCCGACCGTCGCCGACTCGCCGATCCCCTTCGCGCCGATCGGGTGGTGCGGCGACGGGGTCACCGTGTAGCCGGTCTCCCAGTCCGGCACCTCCATGGCCGTGGGGATCAGGTAGTCCATGAACGACCCGCCGAGGCAGTTGCCCTGCTCGTCGAAGCCGATGAACTCCATGAGCGCCATGCCGACGCCGTCGGCCAGCCCGCCGTGGATCTGCCCCTCGACGATCATCGGGTTGATCCGGGTGCCGCAGTCGTCGACGGCGACGAACCGGCGCACGTGCACCTTGCCGGTGCCGGGGTCGACGTCCACGACGCAGATGTAGGCGCCGAACGGGAAGGTCAGGTTGGGCGGGTCGTAGGTGACCTCGGCGTCGAGGTTGCCGTCGACGCCGTCCGGCAGCGCCACCGTGCCGTGCGCGCCGAGCGCGACCTCCTGGATCGTCTTCGCGGCCGACGGGTCGCCCTTCACCGAGAAGCGGCCCTTCTCCCACTCGAGGTCCTCGGGCCGGGTCTCGAGCATGGCCGCGGCGATGGCCTTGGCCTTGTCGCGCACCTTGCGCGCGGCCAGCGCCACCGCTCCCCCGCTCACCGGCGTCGAGCGGCTGCCGTACGTGCCCAGGCCGAACGGCGTCTGGTCGGTGTCGCCGTGCACCACCTCGATGTCCTCGGGCGGGATGCCGAGCTCCTCGGCGACGATCTGGGCGAACGTCGTCTCGTGCCCCTGGCCCTGGGTCTGCACCGACAGGCGGACGACGGCCTTGCCGGTGGGGTGCACCCGCACCTCGGCGCCGTCGGCCATGCCCAGCCCGACGATGTCCATGTGCTTGCGCGGGCCGGCACCGACGGTCTCGGTGAAGAACGAGACGCCGATGCCCATCAGCTCCCCGCGGGCCCGCTTCTCGGCCTGCTCGCGGCGCAGGTCCTCGTAGCCGATCTGCTCCATCGCCATGCGCAGCGCCGGCTCGTAGTCGCCGGAGTCGTACTCCCAGCCGGTCTTGTTCTTGTACGGGAACTGCTCGGGGCGGATGAAGTTCTTCAGCCGGAGCTCGGCCGGGTCCATCCCCAGTTCCTTGGCCAGGACGTCGACCATCCGCTCCACCAGGTACACGGCCTCGGTGACCCGGAACGAGCAGGCGTAGGCCACCCCGCCGGGCGCCTTGTTGGTGTAGACGCCGGTGACCGAGCAGTGCGCGGCCTCGAGGTCGTAGCTGCCGGTGAAGATCGAGAAGAACCCGGCCGGGTACTTGGTCGGCTGGGCGGTCGCGTTGAACGCGCCGTGGTCGGCCAGCACCTTGGTGCGGACGGCGAGGATCTTGCCCTCGCGGGTCGCGGCCACCTCGCCCTGCATGATGTAGTCGCGGGCGAACGAGGTGCTCATCAGGTTCTCGGAGCGGTCCTCGACCCACTTCACCGGCTTGCCCGTGACGATCGACCCGACCACGGCGCAGACGTAGCCCGGGTAGATGCCGACCTTGTTGCCGAACCCGCCGCCGATGTCGCCGGCGATGATCCGGATCTTGTGCTCGGGGATGCCGGCCACCATCGCGTAGAGGGTGCGGTGGGCGTGCGGCGCCTGGGTCGTCTCGTAGAGGGTGAGCTTGCCGTCGATGGGGTCGTAGTCGGCGATCGCGCCGCAGGTCTCCATGGGCGCCGGGTGCACCCGGGGGTAGACGACCTCCTGGCTGACGACGACGTCGGCGCGGGCGAAGACCGCGGCGGTCGCCGCGGCGTCGCCGGCCTCCCAGTCGAAGATGTGGTTGTCGGTGCGCCCCTCGAGGTCGTCGCGGATCACCGGGGCGCCGGGGTCCATCGCGCGGCGGGCGTCGACGACCGGCGGCAGGTCCTCGTACTCGACGTCGATGAGCTCGAGCGCGTCCCGTGCCGAGTAGCGGTCCTCGGCGACGACGAAGGCGACCTCCTGGCCCTGGAAGCGCACCTTGTCGGTGGCCAGGATCGCCATGACGTCGGCCGACAGCGTCGGCGCCCACGCGAGGTTGAGCCCCTCGAGGTCCTTGCCGGTGATGACGGCGTGCACCTTCGGGTGGGCCAGGGCCTCGGTCGTGTCGATGGAGACGATCCGCGCGTGCGCCAGCGGCGAGCGCAGGATCGCGCCGTGCAGCATCCCGGGCAGGACGACGTCGTCGAGGTAGCGGCCCTTGCCGCGGACGAACCGCGGGTCCTCCTTGCGCTGCACCCGCCCGAAGCCGATCGGCCGCTCGGGCGAGCTCATTGCGGGGTTCGGCTCGCGCTCCTGCGGCATCGCGGAGCGCTCGACCACGGTGGTCACGCCGTCACCTCCTGGTCGGTGGGGGCGGCGGCCGGGTGGGCTGCGGCCCACTGCACCGAGCGCACGATGGTGGCGTAGCCGGTGCACCGGCAGATCTGGCCGGAGATGGCCTCGCGGATCTCGCCCTCGTCCGGGTCGGGGTTGCGGTCGAGCAGCGCGCGGGCGGTCAGCATCATCCCGGGCGTGCAGAAGCCGCACTGCAGGCCGTGCTCCTCCATGAAGCCCTGCTGCACCGGGTCGAGCGTGCCGCCCGTCGCCATGCCCTCCACGGTGCGGATCTCGTGCCCCTCGGTCATCGCCGCGAGCACGGTGCAGGACTTCACCGGTTCGCCGTCCATGAGGACGACGCAGGTGCCGCAGTTGCTGGTGTCGCACCCCCAGTGGGTGCCGGTGAGCCCGAGCGTGTCGCGGAGGTAGTGCACGAGCAGCAGCCGCGGCTCGACGTCCCTCGTGATCTCGGTGCCGTTGACGTTCGTGGTGATCTGCACGGTCTGCCTTCCTGCTCAGGCGGGGGTCAGGGCTGTGCCGCGACGAGGGACGAGGCGCGCGCGACGGCGCGGCGCAGCACGCGGCGGGTGAGCTCGTCGGCGAGGTGCCGCTTGTAGTCGACCGGGCCGCGCTGGTCCTCGACCGGCGAGCTGGCCTCGGCGGCGAGCCGGCCGGCCTCGGCGAAGAGCTCCTCGGAGGGCTGCTGCTCGCACAGCGCCTCGAGGATGCCGGGCACGCAGCCCTCCACCCCGAGCGCGGTGAGCCCGATGGTGACGTCGCAGATCCGTCCGTCGTCCTCGAGGACGACGGCGGCGCCGGCGGCGGCGACCGCCCAGTCGCCCACCCGCCGCTCGACCTTCTCGTAGGCGCTGCCCTGGCGGGCGCGGATGGGGAAGCGGACCTCGGTGATCAGCTCGTGCTGCTCGCAGGCGGTCTCGTACGGGCCGCGGTGCAGGTCGGCGATGCCGACCACCCGCTGCCCGGTCTTCCCGGTGATGACGATCTCGGCGTCGAGGACGTCGCAGACGGTGGTGAGGTCCTCGGCCGGGTCGGCCTGGCCGAGGGAGCCGCCGATCGTGCCGCGGTTGCGCACCACCGGGTCGGCGATCACCCGCTCGGCGTCGTGGACGATCGGGAACAGCCGCCCGACCAGCGGCGACGCCAGCAGGGTGGCGTGCCGGGTGAGGGCGCCGACCAGGAGGTGGTCGGGGGTCTCGGTGATGTGGTCGAGCTCGGCGAGGCCGTTGATGTCGATGACCCAGTCGGGCCGGGCCAGCCGCAGCTTCATCATCGGCAGCAGGCTGTGCCCGCCGGCGATGACGCGGGCCTCGGGGCCGTGGCGCTCGAGCAGGTCGAGCGCCTCGGCGACGCTGCCGGCCCGGGCGTAGTCGAACGGAGCAGGTGTCTGCACGGGCGCACCCCCTGACCGCGGGCCCCCACGCTGGAGCCCTGGTGGCGGCGAACCTTGTCCGCCCCCGCGGGCGGTGTCAACATCCCGATAAGCAACCCCTTAAGAGGGCGGTGGCCGTGACGTTCACCCAGCTCAGGACGTTCGCCCTCGTGGCCGAGCTCGGGTCCCTCCGCGCCGCCGCGGCCGCCCTGGGGGTCAGCGAGCCGGCCGTCTCCGCGGCGCTGACCGCGCTGCGCAACGACCTCGGCGACGCCCTCTTCGTGCGCACCGGCACCGGCATCGCGCTCACCCCCGGCGGCCGGGCGCTGGCCGGGCGGGCGCGGGAGCTGGTGCGGCTGGCCGACCGCACCCGCCGCGACGTCGTCGAGGCGACGTCGGAGGGCAGGCTGCGGGTGCACGCCACCCCGGCCTGCGCCGAGCACGCCGCCGAGCCGGTGGTCGCGGCCTTCACCCGCCGGTTCTCCGGGCACGGCGTGCAGATCTGCGCGGGCGCGGCCGAGGGGGCGGCGCACGCGCTGGCCGAGGACGCCGCCGACATCGCCCTCGGCGGCCGGCCGGCGCCGCTGCCCGGGCAGCTGCTGGAGAGCGTGCCGTTCCTGCGCTGGTCACGGGTCCTGGTGGCCGCGCCCGCGCTGCCGGTGCCGCGGCGCGGACCGGTGCCGGCGTCTGCGCTGGCCGGCGCGCGGTGGCTGGCCGGGCCGGCGGGCGTCGAGGAGCTCGACACCGCCGGTCTCGTCGAGCGCCTCGACAGCGAGGCCGAGGCGCTGGCCGCCGCGCGGGCCGGCGACGGCGTCGTCCTGGCGCTGGCCCACCTGGTCGCCGACGACCTGCGCCGCGGCACGCTCGTGCGGGTGCCGGTGGAAGGCACCCCGGTGACCGGCATGTGGTGGGCGACGATCGCCACGGCGACGGCCACCGGGCCGGCCCGGGCCATGCAACGGTTCCTCACCACCCCCGACGCGACGACCGCGCTGCTCGCCCGCCCGCCGCGCACCACCCGCCGCCCGGCACCCACCGTCCGCGTCGAGCTCTGGAGCTGAGGCGGAGTCCCACGGCGGCGTTCTCCGCGCCGTGGGACTCCGCTCAGGTCTGGTCGACGGGGCGGGCGCCGCGGACCGACTGCGCGGCACCCGAGCTGACGCCCTCGGTGCCGCCCTCCGCCGTCCCCTCCTCGGAGCCGGAGCCGGAGCCGGAGCCGGAGCCGTGGACGACCTGGCCCTGGGTCATCTCGGGGTCGTCGCGCACCTGCTCCACCGGCGCCTCGCCGGTCTTGTCGAACTGCCCGCGGTCGTGGACCTGCTCGACCCGGCTGCCGGCCTCGGCGACCTCGATGGCCTCGGCGATGTCGGCGCCGCTGCGGGAGTCGTCGGGCGAGGTGTCGGCGATCGGGTCGTCCTGGGGGGCGCTCATGGGGGTCTCCGCACGTCGTCGGGCCGGATGGCCGCCGAGTGTGGACCGGGCCGCACGCGGCGGCAAGGTCAGCCCTGCAGCTCGGCCAGCCGGGCGAGCGCGCGGTCGCGGGCGGCCGCCGCCTCCCCGGCGCGACGGCGGGCGGACTGCGACCGGCGCTGGGCGCGGGAGAGCTGGGCGGTGACCGAGTTGCACTCCTCGCGGGTGCGGGCGAGCTCGTCCATCAGCTCCTCCACCCGCGCCTCGAGCTCCTCCCTGCGGCCGGCCAGCTCGGCGGACCGCGCCTGCTCGCGCTCGGCGGCCGCGGCGGCGTCCTCCGCCTCCTCGGCCGCGTCGTCGGCGGCCTCCTGCGCCTCCGCGATCTCCCGGCGCCGGCGCTCCTCGGCCGCGCGCCGGGCCTCCTCCTCGGCCTGCCGCCGCTCCTCCTCGGCGGCGCGGCGCCGCTCGTCCGCCGTCGTCCGCGCGGGGGCCTTGGCGGCGCGCTTGCGCGGCTCCGGCTCGGCGGTGCGCACCGGCGTCCGGACGACGCGCAGATCCGGCCGCTGCCCGGTGCCGAGCCCGCTGTAGGACAACGGCGAGGTCAGCCGCCCCGAGAGCACGGCCTCGCCGGCCTCCGGGTCGGCCATCGCGGCGCGCAGCGTCTCCTCGACCTGACCGGCCACACCGCTGCTGATGGGGTGGCCGAGCTGCCGCGCCAGCCCCACGACCTGCCGGCTGAGCGCGGCCAGCAGCTGGTTGCGCTGCACCGACAGGGCCCGCAGCTGGTCGCCGGCGAGGCTCTCCTGCGCCTCGCGCAGCAGCCCGCCCAGCTCGACCAGCGACTCGATCTCGTCCCGGTGGTGGCGGACCAGCACGTTCGTCGCCCAGGCGGCGAGCGACGGCTTGGGCAGCTGGGAGACCGACTTGGCGAGCACGCGGTCGCCCTCGGCGCGGGCCTCCTCCTCGCGGGCGCGGCGGGTCGCGGTGAACTCCTCCGGCGGGATGCCGTACAGCTCGTCGGCGACCTCGTCGAAGTCCACGTCGTCCTCCCGTCCGGTGTGCGGCCGCAGCGACCCTGCCACGGCCGACGCCCACCAGGCAGACCCTGCGACCGGTCACGACCCTGGCGGGTGACGTGGTCCGCCGCGGGGAGGGCCTGGACCCCCCGCCGCCGGCGGGCCCACCGCCTGCGCCGACCTGTGCTGCCTGTGCCGCTCCCACCACCGGCTGGAGACCTTCGCCCAGGGCTGGACGTTCCTGCTGGATGCCGACGGCACGCTGCACGTGACCACCCCGACCGGCATCACCCGGATCACCCATCCGCCGGGCATGCGCCGACGACCACCCCGGCCCAGGCCACCGCCGGCCGAAGCCGGCGACGACCCACCACCGTTCTGATCGACCGGGACACGTGTCGGCCAGCCGAGAAGTCGACGAGCCGACATGTGCCTCCGCGCGATCAGCGCCCGAGCGGTGTCATGTCGGCGTAGCGGTCGCCGACCGGGGGCGCGATCGCGCCGAGCCGGTCCAGCTGCTCGTCGGTCAGCCGCAGGTCGTCGGCCGCGGCGTTCTCCTCCAGCCGGGCGACCCGCTTCGTGCCCGGGATGGGGACGACGTCGTCGCCCTGCGCGAGCAGCCAGGCCAGCGCCACCTGCCCCGGGGTCGCGCCGGCCTCGCGGGCGACCGCCTCGACCTCCTCGACGATGCGCAGGTTCTGCCGCAGCGCCTCCTCGGCGAACCGGGGGTTGGCCGTGCGGAAATCCGAGTCGTCCATGTCCGACACCGAGCGGATCTGCCCGGTCAGGAAGCCGCGGCCCAGCGGCGAGTAGGCGACGAAGCCGATGCCGAGCTCGCGCACCAGCGGCAGGACCTCCGCCTCCGGGTCGCGGGTCCACAGCGAGTACTCCGTCTGCAGCGCGGTGACCGGGTGGACGGCGTGCGCCCGCCGGATCGTCTCCGGCCCCGCCTCCGACAGCCCGATGGCGCGGATCTTGCCCTCCGCGACCAGCTCGGCGAGGGCGCCGACGGTGTCCTCGATCGGGGTGCCCGGGTCGACCCGGTGCTGGTAGTAGAGGTCGATGACGTCGGTGCCCAGCCGCCGGAGCGAGCCCTCGACCGCGGTGCGGATGTTCGCCGGGCTGCTGTCGTAGCGGCGCGCGCCGCCCGCGGCGTGCGAGATGTTGCCGAACTTGGTGGCGAGCACGACCTCGTCGCGGCGGCCGGCGATCGCCCGGCCGACCAGTTCCTCGTTGGTGTACGGACCGTAGATCTCGGCGGTGTCCAGGAAGGTCACGCCGAGGTCGAGAGCGCGGTGGATGGTGCGGATGGACTCGGCGTCGTCGCTGCCGGCGCCAGTGTAGAACGCCGACATCCCCATGCAGCCGAGACCGAGCCGGGGGACGTCGAGCGAGCCGAGGGAGACGTGCCGCATGGGGAACCCTTCGCGAGCGGATGAGGTGCCCCCTCAACCGTAGGCGCCTCCGCTTCGGTTCGCAGGGCCCTTCACGGCAGCGTCTTCTCGCGGGCGCCCTGCCAGAGGTCGATCCCCGAGTCGGCCGCGTGCCGGTCGATCCCGGCCAGTTCGTCGGCGGTGAAGTCCAGCCGCTGCAGCGCGCCGACGTTGTCCTCCAGCTGCCGCACGCTGCTGGCGCCGATGAGCACGGTGGTCACCCGCTCGTCGCGCAGCGCCCAGGCCAGCGCCATCTGCGCCAGCGACTGCCCGCGGCCGGCGGCGATGTCGTTCAGCGCGCGCACCCGGCCCAGCGCCTCCTCCGAGAGCAGGTCGGTGGACAGCGACTTGTCCTGGCTGGCCCGCGACCCCTCCGGGACGCCGTTCAGGTACCGGTTCGTGAGCATGCCCTGCGCCAGCGGCGAGAACGCGATGCAGCCGACCCCCTCGTCGGCCAGGACGTCGAGCAGCCCCTCGGTCTCGATCCAGCGGTTGAGCATCGAGTACGAGGGCTGGTGGATCAGCAGCGGCGTGCCGAGGTCGGCCAGGATCTGGGCGGCGCGGGCGGTGTCCTCCGGCGAGTAGGAGGAGATGCCGGCGTAGAGCGCCCGGCCCGAGCGGACGGCGGTGTCGAGCGCGCCCATCGTCTCCTCGAGCGGCGTCGTCGGGTCGGGCCGGTGCGAGTAGAAGATGTCGACGTAGTCCAGCCCCATCCGCCGCAGCGACTGGTCGAGGCTGGCCAGCACGTACTTGCGCGAGCCGCCGCCCTGGCCGTACGGGCCCGGCCACATGTCCCAGCCGGCCTTGGTCGAGATGACCAGCTCGTCGCGGTAGGCGGCGAAGTCCTCCCGCAGGTGCCGGCCGAAGTTGGACTCCGCGCTCCCGTAGGGCGGGCCGTAGTTGTTGGCCAGGTCGAAGTGGGTGATCCCGAGGTCGAACGCGCGGCGCAGGATCGAGCGCTGGCGGTCGAGCGGCACGTCGTCGCCGAAGTTGTGCCAGAGGCCCAGGCTGATCGCCGGCAGGTCCAGGCCGCTGCGGCCGCAGCGCCGGTAGGTCATGGAGTCGTAGCGGTCCTCGGCAGCGGTGTAGGCCATGTCCCCATCCTGGTCGCGCCCGCGGGCGGCGGTCAGGCGGGGTCGCGCCGCAGGCGCAGCGCCAGGAAGGCGGGCTCGGTCAGCAGCCGCCGGTGGGTCTCCGGGTCGACGTCGGCCATCGCCGGCTGCGGCCGCGGCTCGACCAGGCGGTCGAGCGCGAAGCCCGGCGCGGTGAGCTCGGCGAGCAGGTCCTGCAGCGGCATCCGCCAGGCCGGAACCCGCCAGCGCCCGCCGAAGCCGACCGTCGTCCGCTCGGTGGTGAAGTACGAACCGCCCGCGTGCAGCCAGTCGGCCGTCGGGTGGTGCGTGGAGACGACGAGCCGCCCGCCGGGCCGGATCACCCGGGCGAGCTCGCGCAGCAGCTGCGCACGGTCGTCGACGTGGTGCAGCACCAGCGCCAGGACGGCGTCGTCGAAGGAACCGTCGGCGAAGCCCAGCGGGCGCTCGAGGTCGTGCCGGACCAGCGGGACGCCCGGCCCGAGCCGCGCGCGGGCATGCCGGAGCAGCCGCGCCGACGCGTCGACGCCGACGACGTCGGCACCGCGGGCGACCAGCTCCGCCGCGAGGTGCCCGGCGCCGCACCCGGCGTCGAGCACCCGGCGGCCGGCGACGCCGCCGAGCAGGTCGAGCACCGACGGCCGGTCGTCGTGGGCGTTGGAGGCGCTGCCGGTCGCGTGCGCGGCGAGCCAGTCGGCGAGCTCGTCGTCGTAGCCGGCCGCCCGCGCAGTGTGCCGGGCGCCGGTCAGCTGAAGCGCTCGCACAGGTGCACCGTGACCTGCTCCCCCGCCGCGCTCTTGCCGATCGCGCCGCACAGCGCCTTGCGCAGCGGCAGCCAGTGCGGGCCCTGGCCCGAGGGCATCAGCGTCGCGGTGAACGGCTGCCCGTCGAGCAGCCCGCCCACCTTGACCGGCCGGCGGGTGCCGAGCACCTCGGCGGAGCCGGCCAGCTCGAGGTAGGTCGGGAAGGCGCCGTCGGTGCGGATCGGCTCGGTGAAGGTGGCGTCGAGGGGCTGCGGTGTCGTCACGCGGGGTCCGACCGGCGCGACGACGCCGACTCATCGGCCGAGCGCGTCCAGCCGTTCCTGCCGGGCGGTGCGCAGCAGGGGCGCCAGCCGCGGGTCGGCGAGGTCGTCCGCGGTCCGCACGGTCAGCTTGCGGAAGGACTTCCCGCTGCCCTCCAGCAGACCGTCGTCGGGGAGGTCCGCGCCGCGGTTGAAGCCCAGGTTCAGGTGCCGGTCGAACGCCGCGACGTAGGCGTAGTGCTCGGTCATCTTCTTCGGGCCGACGCCGTAGCCGACGGTGCGCTGGTGCGGCCAGACGACCCGGACGACGGCCGGGTCCACCTCGTGCACCAGCGCGTCGACCGCCCGCACGATGTCGGCCACCTCGGGGGTCAGGCGGGCGAGGAGCACGTCGAGATCCGGTTCGGCCACGGGTCCTTCCTACCGCCGGGCTCAGCCGGCCGGGCGGCCCGCCGGCTGCGAGGGGTGGAACTGGGGGCCGGCGACGCCGCAGTGGACGCACTCCTCGACCCGCAGACGCGCCGGTTCCCCGGGGACCGGTTCCGCGGCGGCCGCCAGCGGCCGGCGGACCATCACCGCCGCGATCACGCCTCCGGTGACGAGCATCGCGGCGAGGATGAGCACGGCGGTCCGGAACCCCGCGTCGAAGGCCGCTGGATCGGCGTAGTCGTCGCCGCCGATGCCCGCCGCCACCGGGACGACCGCGACCGCCAGCAGCCCCGCCGCGCGGGCGACCGCGTTGTTCACCCCCGAGGCGACGCCGGCGAACCGGTCCGCGGCCGAGGCGAGCACCGTGGCCGTCAGCGGCGCCACGAGCAGGGTCAGCCCGGCGCCGAAGACCACCGTGGCCGGCAGCACGTCGGCGACGTAGGAGGCGTCCGGGCCGATCCGCAGCATCAGCAGCACCCCGGCCGCGCAGACCAGCGGGCCCACGGTCAGCAGGGGCCGCGGTCCGATGCGCTGCGCCAGGGCGCCGACCCGGGCCGAGAACAGCAGCATGAGCACCGTGACCGGCAGCAGCGCCGTGCCGGCCAGCAGGGGGCTGAAGCCGGAGACGACCTGCAGATGCAGGACCAGCACCACGAACAGGGCGCCCAGCGCCGCGTAGACCAGCAGCGTCACCAGGTTCGCCGCCGTGAACTGGCGGTTGCCGAAGAGGACCGGGGGCACCAGCGGGTGCGGCGAGCGGAGCTCCACTCGGACGAAGAGCGCGAGGGCGAGCAGCCCGACGACGCCGGTCCCCACCACCACGGCACCGGCCCCGCTCTCGCCGGCCGCCGTGAGCGAGTAGGTCAGCGCGCCGAGGCCGACGACCACGAGCACGGTGCCCGCGACGTCGAGGTGCGGGGCCGCGGACGGGTCCCGGGTCTCCGGGACGTGCCGCGCGGCCACCCACACGACGAGGACGGCCAGCGGCAGGTTGAGCAGGAACACCGCCCGCCAGTTCCAGTCCACGAGCCAGCCGCCCAGGAACGGCCCGATCGCGCCGGCCACGCCGCCCAGCCCCGACCAGGCGCCGACCGCGGCGGCCCGGTCGCTCTGGGCGAACGTGGCGGAGATGATCGCCAGGCTGCCCGGGGTGAGCAGCGCGCCGCCGACCCCCTGCAGCGCGCGGGCGGCGACGAGCGTCTCGATGTTCGGCGCCAGCCCGCACAGCAGCGAGGCGACGGCGAACCAGCAGGTGCCGACGACGAAGATCCGCCGCCGGCCGTACCGGTCGCTGAGCGAGCCGCCGAGCAGGATCAGCGCCGCCAGGGTCAGGGTGTAGGCGTTGACCGTCCACTGCAGACCGGCGAACCCGGCCCCCAGGTCGGCGCCGATCCGCTCCAGCGCCACGTTCACCACGGTCGCGTCGAGCAGGGCCAGGCTGGACCCCAGCACCGTGGTGAGCAGCACCCACCGCGCCCGCGTCGTCCCCATGCGCAGGCCGTGCTGCCCGACGGCGGGCCCGGGTCCCTCAGGGTCCATGTCCGCCGTCCCTCCGCCGCCCCGTCCGCCGGTCAGCTTCGACCCCTGGTGGGGTCGGCGTCCACCGGTTGCGCGGTCGTCCCGATGCTCCTATGGATCGTCAAGCGGCTCGGGCCGGTGGTGGTGAGGTGAGCAGGTAGTAGAGCTCGCGGGCGATCAGTCGTTTGAGGCATCGGATGATGTCCTTCTTCGACAGCCCTTCTTCGGT
>NZ_JBJGZV010000058.1:0-23031 GCF_054050715.1 Blastococcus sp. SYSU D00669 | reverse complement strand
CCCCCCCGCCCCCCCCCCCCCCCCCCCCCCCCCCCCCCCCCCCCCCCCCCCCCCCCCCCCCCCCCCCCCCCCCCCCCCCCCCCCCCCCCCCCCCCCCCCCCCCCCCCCCCCCCCCCCCGCACCCGTCCAGGCCGCCACCGTCGCCGGCCGCACACCCCCGGCGGCGGCGGGGACGGCACCGACGAGCAGCGCCAGCCCGGCGGCCACCTGGTCGGGCAGGGCATCGGGGTCGTCGGGATCGACGAAGCGGGCGTCGAGCACCTCCTCGAGCGCACCCGGCACCGCGTCGCCCCGTGCCGCCCCGAACGCCAGCGCGAGCCACCGGGCCAGCGGCGGCGCCGGGTCCCCGGGCTGCCGGCCGAGGGTGAGGAGCAGGTGGCGCACGCCGTCGACGCCGAGGCCGGCCAGCAGGGCGCCGGCGTAGGCGGGGTTCGACGCGTACGGCAGCCCCTCGCGCGCGGCGGCGTCGAGGTCCTCGGCGGTGACCGGCCCGTCGAGCGCCCGGACGGCCGACCAGGCGAGCGCGACCATCTCGCCGTCGCCCCAGCCGGGCAACAGCCCCGCCAGGTGCGCGCGGATCCCCGCCTCCTGACCGGGCGCACCGGTGCCCCCCGGCCACGGCACCGTGCCGGCGAGCACGGCGGCGGTGGCGGCGGCGTCCGCCTCGACCTCGGCGAGCAGCGCCCCGTGCTCGCGCCGCCGCGCTGCCTCCGCGGCGGCCAGCTCCGCTCCGGCCGGGCCGAGGGTGTCGGGGTCGGCGAGAGCCGGACGCCGCGCCGCGAGGGCGGTGAAGTCCTCCTCCTGCTGCCGGCGGAGCACCTCGACCCGGCGGTGCACGTCGCCCAGCACCACCGCGTGCGCCCGCAGCCGGTCGACGCCTGCCGTCAGCGTGCCGTGCAGCCCGCGGACCAGGTCGGTCACCCGACCCACCTGGTCGGCGGCCGCGGCGGCGTCGGCGCCGAGCCAGCCGGGCGCCGTCGCGGCCGGGCCGGCGAGGTGCGCCGCCAGGACCCCGGTGCGGAAGGCGGCGCCGGTCACCGCGCCGACCAGGTCGTCGAGCACGGCGGGATCGCCGGGTGGGAGGTCGAGGGGCGTGGGGACCGGCCCGGTCACCGGGCGACCGCCCGGCCGGGCGGGGGCAGCAGCGATCCGTCGAGGCCGAGCCACGAGTCAGCGACGGCGGCCACGGTGCCGCCCAGCCAGCGCAGCTCCCCCGCCACGGCCGAGCCCGCCGTGCGGTGCGCCTCCAGGAAGGCCTCGACGGCACCGGCCAGCGGGCCGCTCGCGGCGGGGGCGGCGGTGAGCCGCGCGGCCACGTCGTCGGCCTCGGCGCCCTGGGCGCGCAGCGCGTCGGCGAGCGCGTGGAGCTGCTCGGGCGGCACCTCGATCGTCATGCGCCGGAGTCTGACCACGCCCCGGCCCGTCCCGCCGGCGTCGTCCACAGGCCGGCGCGCGGCCGACCGGGGGCGGTACGGCCGCGTCCACCTCCGTGCACAGCCGTCGTCCACAGCCTGTGGACGACGACCGAGATCATCTACGCTGCCCCGCGTGCCGGCGGACGAAGCAGTCCCGGAACGGCGGGGCGAGCGCGGCTCCAGCCTGCCGTTCGTGCTCGTCTGCTGGACGGTCGCCGCCCTCATGGCCTTCGGCGCCGTGGCCGCCTCGCACGCCTTCCTGGAGCAGCAGGAGGTGCAGGCCGTGTGCGACGGCGCCGCCCTGGCCGCCGCCGACCAGGCCGACGAGGCCGCGGTCTACACCTCCGGGGTCGGCGCCCAGCTGCCGCTGAGCCGGGCCACCGCGCAGGCGGCGGTCGCCGACCAGCTGGCCGACGGCGGGGTCCAGCTCGACGCGTGGTCGGCCGAGACCGATGGCGTGGAGGTCACCGTCCGCTGCACCCGGTACGCCGACATCGCGTTCGGCTGGCTGTTCCTCGGCGGGGAGCCGCTGGAGCGGACCGCCGTCGCCAGCGCCCGCGCACCCACCGTGCCCTGACGACGGCGACGACACGGCGACGACACGGCGACGGCCCCCGACCGGCACAGGTCGGGGGCCGTCGTACCGAGGCGTGGCGGGTGAAGGATTCGAACCTTCGTAGGCTGAGCCGACGGATTTACAGTCCGCTCCCTTTGGCCACTCGGGCAACCCGCCGTGCGGTGGTACCGGAGCAGCGTACAAGAACGGCGGTCGCCGACCTCGGGGGTGTCCCGGGGCGCGCGCCGCCAGAGCGGAGGAAAGCCATGGCCGACTCGTCCTTCGACGTCGTCAGCAAGGTCGACCGCCAGGAGGTCGACAACGCGCTCAACCAGGCCGCGAAGGAGCTGACCCAGCGCTTCGACTTCCGCGGGACCAACGCCAGCATCGCCTGGTCCGGCGAGGAGGCCGTCGTCCTGCAGGCCGACACCGAGGAGCGGGTCACCGCCGCGCTCGACGTGTTCAAGGACAAGCTGGTCAAGCGCAAGATCTCGCTGAAGTCCCTCGACGCCGGCGACCCGCAGTCCTCCGGCAAGTCGTACAAGATCAGCGCCCGCATCAAGCAGGGCATCGAGTCCGAGGTCGCCAAGAAGATCGCGAAGATCATCCGCGACGAGGGCCCGAAGGGCGTCCAGGCGCAGATCCAGGGCGACCAGCTGCGGGTCAGCGGCAAGAAGCGCGACGACCTGCAGGCGGTGCAGCAGCTGCTGCGCGGCAAGGACCTCGACGTCGCCCTGCAGTTCGACAACTACCGCTAGGCACGGTCAGCCGCCCGGCGCCGGCCTGGCGCCGGGCGGGGTGTCGAGCACCGTGGGGACGTGCTCGAGCAGCTGCAGCCGGCCGTCGAAGGTGCGGTGGTCGACGAGCACGAGCGTGACGTCGGTGACGGCACCACGGCGCCACGCTGCTCGATGCCTCGGCCGGAGTCCGGCCGGCGGAACGCTCAGGCGGCAGCGAGGGTGAAGCGGGTACCGGAGCTGCCCGGCACGAACGCGTCGGGCAGCGCCGCGGCGATGGCGCCCTGGGCCCGCCAGCCGGTGCAGTGCCCCGGGGCGACCAGGTCGGGCCCGAGCTCGGTCAGCGCGGCCACGGTGGGGGCGAGGACCGGTTCGAAGGCGGGGCCGGACAGGTGCAGCCCGCCGAGCAGCGCGTGCAGGCGGTCGACGCCGGTGAGCCGGAGCGCGTGCCGGACGGTGTTGATCGCGCCCGCGTGGCCGCAGCCGGTGAGCACGACCAGCCCCCGGCCCCGGACGTGCACGACCAGCGCCTGGTCGTCGAGCACCAGCGGGTCGTGCCGCCAGTCCGTGCCGTCCCACTCCTGGTGCGAGGGCGGCATCCCGCGCTCGAAGTCCGTCGTCCGGTCCACCTCGCCGGTGACGAGCACGCAGCCGTCGACCAGCAGCGAGGGCTCGCGCCGTTCGACCACCGCGAACCCCTCGGCCTGCAGCGCCCGCCGGCTCAGCGTGGGCAGGACGACGGCGTCGGTCCCCGGGGCGGCGATCCGGCGCCGGGTCCACACGAGCGGGTGCACGGTCATCGGCAGCGCGGCGCGGGCGGCGAGGCCGCTCAGCCCGCCGGCGTGGTCGAAGTGCCCGTGGCTGAGCACGATCCCCTGCACGCCGGTCAGGTCGAGGCCCAGCCGGTCGGCGTTGGAGGTCATGCCGTCGGGCGAGATGCCGGTGTCGAACAGCAGCGTCGTGGTGGCGGACCCCCGGCGGACGGTGACCAGCGCCGAGAACCCGTGCTCGGCACGCAGGCCGGCCACGGTGCGGCCGCCCTCGAACTGAGGCGCGGCGGTCCAGCCGCTCGCCAGCGGGGGCCGGGCGACCCGGTCGGAGCCGGGGAGCAGCGCGTCGAAGACGTTGTCGACCAGCGTGGTGATCGCGACCTCGTCGACCGGCTCGAGCGCGATCGGGTCGACCGCGGGACCCGGGGCCGGTCGCGGGGCCGCCGCGGCGACCGCGCCGCCGCCGTCGCACACGGCCGGGAGGCTAGTCCCCCGGGGGCCGGAGGTGGCCGAGTTCGGCAGCGAGGTGAGATCTCCTGTGCGCACGTCGGCTCGCCCGGCGCGGGTCGACCCGCGCGGCCCGACGTCGAGCCGCACCGTGGCCCGGCCTCAGGTCCGGTGACGCGGGTCGACCTGCGTGGGCCGCAGGAGTGTGACGGCGAAGAAGCAGCACGCGCGGATGACCACGGGGACGTGCGCACGTCTGGCGCACCGTGCTGCCGAACTCAGAGCTGGCCGAGTTCGCGCGCCATCCCCTCCAGCCGGGCGATGCGCTGCTCCATCGGCGGGTGCGTGGAGAACAGCGACGCCAGGCCCTGCCCGCGGAACGGGTTGGCGATCATCAGGTGGCTCTGGGTCACCAGCCGGTCGTCCTGCGGCAGCGGCCGGGCCGCGGCGCCGCGCTCGATCGCGCGCAGCGCCGAGGCGAGGGCCAGCGGGTCCGCGCTCAGCCGGGCGCCGGAGGCGTCGGCCTGGTACTCGCGGCTGCGGCTGACCGCCATCTGCACCACACCGGCGGCGATCGGGCCGAGGACGACGAGCAGCAGGCTGCCCAGGGCGCCGCCGCCCTCGCGCTCGTCGGAGCGGCCGCCGAACAGCGAGGCGAACATCGCCATGTGCGCCAGGTAGGTGACGACGGTCGCCATCGCCCCGGCCACCGAGCTGATCAGGATGTCGCGGTTGTAGACGTGCGACAGCTCGTGGGCGAGGACGGCGCGCAGCTGGCGGCGGTCGAGCAGCTCGAGGATCCCCTGGGTGCAGCAGACCGCGGCGTTGCGCGGGTTGCGGCCGGTGGCGAAGGCGTTGGGCTGCGCGGCGGGGCTGACGTAGAGGCGCGGCATCGGCTGGCGGGCCTCGGTGGCCAGCTCGCGGACGATCGCGTAGAGCTGCGGGGCCTGGGTCTCGGTCACCGGGAAGGCGCGCATGGCGCGCAGCGCGAGCGTGTCGGACTTGAAGTACGCGAAGCCGTTGACCGCCAGCGCGATCACGAGTGCGATGAACAGGCCACCGCGTCCACCGATCAGGGCTCCGGCGGCGAGGATGAGGGCACCCATGAGCCCCAGGAGCAGGGCGGTCTTGAGTCCGTTGTTCCAGCGCTGCACGACGGGATCAACGCCACCGCCGGAACCGCCGTTCCCGGCGGGAATGGCGCCGTCCCCCGCACGGGTTGGGCCCGGCAGGACGTGCGCCCGGCTCCTCGACCGGGTACTCGCGGTTGCGGCGTGTCCGGTTGCACACCCGCCCCCCGACACACACACGTAACCTCGGCCGGTGGAGGTGGACCAGAGATGACTGGCAGCAACGCGCCCGACGCTCCGGCAGCGGGGACGGCGGACGGCTCGGCCCCCGGCGGTCTGGTGAAGAGCGTCGTCAGCCTCGACCGGGTGGTCATCCGGCTGGCCGGCGACTCCGGTGACGGCATGCAGCTGACCGGCAACCGGTTCACCAGCGAGACGGCGTCCTTCGGCAACGACCTGTCGACGCTGCCCAACTTCCCCGCCGAGATCCGCGCCCCGACGGGGACCCTGCCCGGCGTCAGCTCCTTCCAGCTGCACTTCGCCGACCACGACATCATGACGCCGGGCGACGCCCCCGACGTCCTCGTCGCCATGAACCCCGCGGCGCTCAAGGCGAACCTCTCCGACCTGCCGGGCGGCGGGCTGCTCATCGTCGACTCCGACGAGTTCACCCCGCGCAACCTCGCCAAGGTCGGCTACGCCACCAACCCGCTCGAGGACGGCTCGCTGGAGGGCTGGCAGCTGTTCACGGTGCCGCTGACCAGCCTCACCCTCGACGCGCTCGCCGACTCCGGCCTCGGCAAGAAGGAGGCCGAGCGGAGCAAGAACATGTTCACGCTCGGCCTGCTGTCGTGGATGTACCACCGGCCGACCGAGGGGACGGTCCGCTTCCTCGAGCGGCAGTTCCGACGCAAGCCCGAGATCGCCGCGGCCAACATCGCCGCGTTCCGCGCCGGCTACAACTACGGCGAGACCACCGAGGCCTTCGCCGTCTCCTACGAGGTCAAGCCGGCGCCGATGCGGCCGGGCACCTACCGCAACATCTCGGGCAACCAGGCGCTGGCCTACGGCATCGTCGCCGCCGGGCAGCGGTCGGGCCTGCCGGTGTTCCTGGGCGCCTACCCGATCACCCCGGCCTCCGACATCCTCCACGAGCTGTCCAAGCACAAGGCCTTCGGCGTGCGCACCTTCCAGGCCGAGGACGAGATCGCCGGCGTCTCCGCCGCGATCGGCGCCTCGTTCGGCGGCGCGCTCGGCGTGACGACGACGTCCGGCCCGGGCATCTCGCTGAAGTCGGAGGCGATCGGCCTGGCCGTCATGCTCGAGCTGCCGCTGGTCGTCGTCGACGTCCAGCGCGGCGGGCCGTCGACCGGCCTGCCGACCAAGACCGAGCAGTCGGACCTGCTGCAGGCGATGTTCGGCCGCAACGGCGAGGCGCCGCTGCCGGTGATCGCCCCGCGCTCGCCCGGCGACTGCTTCGACGCCGCGCTCGAGGCCGCGCGGATCGCGCTGACCTACCGCACCCCGGTCATGCTGCTCTCCGACGGGTACCTGGCCAACGGCGCCGAGCCGTGGGCGGTCCCGGACGTCGAGTCGCTGCCCGACCTGTCCGCCGCGGTCGGCTTCGCCACCGAGCCCAACGGCGACGACGGCGAGTTCCTCCCCTACCTGCGCGACCCCGAGACGCTGGCCCGGGCGTGGGCCATCCCGGGCACCGCCGGGCTGCAGCACCGCGTGGGCGGCCTGGAGAAGGCCGACCGCACCGGCAACATCTCCTACGACCCCGACAACCACGACTTCATGACGCGGACCCGGCAGGCCAAGGTCGACGGCATCGCCGCGAGCCTCCCGCCGACCGACGTCGACGACCCCGACGGCGACGCGAAGGTCGCCGTCATCGGCTGGGGCTCGACCTACGGGCCGATCGGCGCGGCGTGCCGGCAGGTCCGCGGCTCCGGCCGGTCGATCGCGCAGATCCACCTGCGGCACATCAACCCGATGCCCGCCGACCTCGGCGAGGTGCTCACCCGCTACGAGCGGGTCATCTGCCCCGAGATGAACCTCGGGCAGCTGGCCACGCTGCTGCGGGCGCGCTACCTGGTCGACGTCGAGAGCCACACCCAGGTGCGCGGCCTGCCCTTCCGCGCGGCCGAGCTCGCCGCCGTCCTGCAGGGCGCGATCGACTCGACCACCTCACGACCCAGCACCGCACCGGCGCCGACCCCCGCGGCCGCCGCCCTCAACGGAGGCACCCAGTGAGCATCGACCTCGGCATGCCCGGCAGCGACCCGATCACGGCCGCGACGAGCGTCGGCGAGAAGCAGACCGACCTCAAGGCCAAGGACCTCAAGACCGACCAGGAGGTCCGCTGGTGCCCCGGGTGCGGTGACTACGTCATCCTCAACGCCGTCCAGAGCTTCCTGCCCAGCCTGGGCATCGCGCGCGAGGACATGGTCATCGTCTCGGGCATCGGGTGCTCCTCGCGCTTCCCGTACTACATGAACACCTACGGGATGCACTCGATCCACGGCCGGGCGCCGGCGATCGCCACCGGCCTGGCCGCGTCGCGACCCGACCTGTCGGTCTGGGTCGTCACCGGGGACGGCGACGCGCTGTCCATCGGCGGCAACCACCTGATCCACACCCTGCGCCGCAACGTGAACCTGAAGATCCTGCTGTTCAACAACCGGATCTACGGGCTGACCAAGGGCCAGTACTCCCCCACCTCCGAGGTGGGCAAGGTGACCAAGTCGACGCCGATGGGCTCGATCGACGCGCCCTTCAACCCGGTGTCGCTGGCCCTCGGCGCCGACGCCACGTTCGTCGGCCGGGCGATGGACTCCGACCGCAAGGGCCTCACCGAGGTGCTGCGGCAGGCCGCCGAGCACCAGGGCACCGCGCTGGTCGAGATCTACCAGAACTGCAACATCTTCAACGACGGCGCCTTCGAGCTGCTCAAGGACCCGACGACCGGTCCGCAGTGGACGATCCCGCTGGTGCACGGCCAGCCGCTGGTGTTCGGCCCCGAGGGCGCCGCCTGCGTCGTCCGCGACGACTTCGGCGGCCTGCGGATCGCCGAGACCAACCAGGTGGACCCGGCCGAGATCGTCGTCCACGACGCGACCCGGCAGGACCCGTCCTACGCGTTCGCGCTGTCCCGGCTCTCCAGCCAGGACCTGCGCTACACGCCGATGGGCGTCTTCCGTTCCGTCGCCCGGCCGACCTACGACCGGATGATGGCCGACCAGCTCGAGGACGCCCGCTCCGGCGGGCCCGCCGACCTCGGCGCGCTGCTGGCCGGCAGCGACACCTGGACCATCCCCGCCTGAGTCGGAGGCTCAGCGTGCGGTGTTCCCGCGCGCTGGGCCGCCACCCAGCACCTCGGTGAGGACGGGCAGCGCGGCGTCGTAGGCGGCGCGATCCGGGGCGGCGAAGCCGACCACGAGACCCGCGGCCGGGCCGTGCGCGGCGCCCGCGGTCCGGTGGCGCGCCAGTCCGTCGAGCGACAGGCCGCGGTCGTGGCCCGCGGCGACGACGGCGGCCTCGGTCGCCGCGTCCGGCAGCGGCAAGAACACGTGCGCCCCGGCCGGGTCGCCCTCGGCGGTGCGGCCGCCGGCGGTCACCGCGTCGAGCAGCGCGGCGCGCCGCCCGGCGAGCTCCCGGCGGACCCGGCGCAGGTGCCGGGCCAGGTCACCGGAGGCGGCGAGCGCGGCGAACACCCGCTGACCGGCGCGCGCCGGCCTCGTGCCCGTGGCCGTGCGCCGGGCGACCAGCTCCTCCCGCAGCCGCGCGGGCGCGACCAGCCAGCCGGTCCCGAGCGTCGGGCTGACGATCTTGCTGCTGGTGCCCAGGTGGACGACGACGTCGGGCCCGAGGGCGGCCAGCAGCGGCAGCGGCGCCACGTCGTAGCGCAGTTCGCCGTCGTAGTCGTCCTCCAGCACCCACCAGCCCTCCGCCCGGGCCCGCTCGACCAGGGCGAGCCGGCGGGCGGCCGACATCCGCCGGCCGAGCGGGAGCTGGTGCGCGGGCGTGCAGTACACGGCGGCCAGGCCCGGCGGGACGGCGTCGACGACCAGCCCGTCGCCGTCCACGGGGACCGGGACGACGGTGACGCCCGCGTCGGTGAGCGCCGCGGCGACCCGCTGGTAGCCGGGGCTCTCCACGCCCACGCGGCTGCCCCGGGGCAGCACCCGGGCGACCTCCGCGACGGCGGCGGAGGTCCCGCCGGTGGCCAGCAGGTCGTCCGGCGCCGCGGGCAGCCCCCGGTGCCGGAGGAGGTGCTCGGTGACGGCGGCGCGGAACGCCGGGTCGCCCGCGGGCTCCGGCCCGCCGTCGGGGGGTGCGTCCCCGGCCGCCCGCCAGGCCCGGCGCCAGGCCGCCTGGTCGAGCACCTCGAGGCAGGGCGAGCCGGCCCGCAGGTCGACCAGCCGCGGCGCGGACCCGGCGGGGCGCCGGCCGCGCTCGGCGGACGGGTGCGGCGCGGAGGGCGGACCGCCCACCACGAAGGTGCCCACCCCGCGCCGGCCGCCGGCCCACCCCTCGGCCAGCAGCTGGTCGTAGGCGGCCGCGGTGACGGTGCGGCTCACCCGCAGCGCACCGGCGAGCTCACGGGTCGACGGGAGCCGGTCGCCGGGGCGCAGCGTGCCGGCGGCCGCGGCGGCCCGCAGCGCGTCGGCCAGCTGGACCGACAGCGGCGTCCCGGCGGCGCGGTCGAGGACGACCGGTGGGACCTCGACCACGGCGCCTCCCTCGGTGGACTGGTGGAATCGTGCGGAAGTGGCCGTTGGAGGATGCCACGCCTCCGGACAGGCTGGCCGCATGGACTCTCCCGCCCCGCTCTCCCCCACCCCCCGCAGCACGGTCCGGCGGGGCGCCCGGCGGGCCCGCACCGATCGGGCCGATCTCCACGCCGTCCTCGACGCCGGCCTGGTGGGGCACCTGGGGGTCGTGCTGGGCGGGGCGCCGGTGGTGCTCCCCACCGGTTACGGCCGCGACGGGGACATGCTGTACCTGCACGGCTCGACCGGCGCGAGCACGCTGCGGGCCGCGGCCGCCGGCGCCCCGGTCTGCTTCACCGTCACCCACCTCGACGGCGTCGTCTACGCCCGGTCGGCGTTCCACCACTCGGTCAACTACCGGTGCGCCGTCGTCCACGGCACCGCGCGCCCGGTGACCGACCCGGCGGAGAAGCTGCACGCGCTCGAGGCCCTCACCGAGCAGCTGGCCCCCGGGTCGTGGACGGCGACCCGGCAGCCCGACCGCAAGGAGCTCGCCGCCACCGCCGTGCTGGCGCTCGACCTGGCGGAGGCCAGCGTCAAGGTGCGCACCGGCCCTCCCGTCGACGACGACCGCGACCTCCCGGCGCCCGGCGAGCCCGACCCCGTGTGGGCCGGCGTGCTGCCGGTGCGGACCGTCGTCGGCGAGCCCGAGCCGTGCGCGCTGCTGCCGGAGGGCACCCCGGTACCGGCGCGGGTGGGCGAGCGCCTGCTCGCCTGACCCGGGGCCCTTCGCCCCTGTTTCGATAGCGCCGCTATCCGGATAGTGGCGCTATGGCAGTGCGGGTCTCCCGGGTGGAGCAGGCGGCGGCCAACCACGCGGCCGTCCTCGCCGCGGCGCGCCGCGTCTTCCTCCGCGCCGGCTACCACGGCGCGACCGTCGACGCCGTCGCCGCCGAGGCCGGCTTCACCATCGGCGCCGTCTACTCGCGCTTCCGCGGCAAGGCCGAGCTGTTCCTCGCCCTGCTGGAGGAGCGGGTGACCGAGCGGATCGAGCAGCTGCGCGCCGTGCGCCCCGAGGCGCCGCCGCCGCGCGACCGGGCCGAGGCCGCCCGGCTGCTCCAGGAGGACGTGCTGGCCGTCGCCCGCCAGTGGGCCGGGATCCTCCGCACCGACCTCGACTGGACGCTGCTCGTCGTCGAGTTCCGCGTGCACGCCGCCCGCGACCCCCACCTGGCCGCCCGCTTCGCCGAGCAGCACGCCCGGCTGCTCACCGCCACCGCCGACGTGGTCGGCGACCTGCTCGGCGGCCCCGCCGTCGTCGACCGCCGGGTCGCCGAGGACATCGCCCGGGCCGGACTGGCGCTCGGTCCCGGCATCGCGCTGGCCCGCGCCGCAGAGGGCGAGGCCTTCCGCGACGAGCTGGTGGAGGAGCTCCACGTCGCCCTCGCCACCCGGCTCTCCGGAGCGCCCGGCCCGGACGCTCCGCCGTCCCCCCGGAGGTCCCGATGACCGTCCCCACCACCACTGCCCCGCCGTCGGACCCGGTGCGCGCCCGGCGGCTGGCGCGGCTGCGCGCCGCGCTCCCCGGCCACGTCGCGCGGCTCGGGTGGGACGCCGAGACCCTGCGCGCCCACCAGGAGCAGGCGCTGCGGGCGCTGCTCCGGGCCGCGCGGGCCGGCTCCCCCTTCCACGCCGAGCGGCTGCGCGGGGTCGACCCCGACCGGTTCGGGCTGGCCGACCTGGCGTCCCTGCCCCCGATGACCAAGACCGAGATGATGGCCGACCTCGACCGCGTGGTCACCGACCGCCGGGTGTCGCGCGCGCTGCTGGAGGACCACCTCGCGGCCACCGGGGGCGAGGCGCGGGAGCTGCTCGACGGCTGCGTGGTCATGAGCTCCGGCGGCAGCTCCGGCGAGCGAGGCGTGTTCATCTACGGCCCCGACGCCGTCGTCGACTACACCCTGGGCCTCGTCCGGCCCGGCATGGCGCGGCTGCTGGCCGCCGGGCCCGTCCCCTTCGGCGGCGTCCCGATGGCCATCGTGGCCGCCGCCTCCGCCGTCCACGCCAGCCGCGCGCTGTCGTCGCTGTTCACCGGCGACCTGCTCGACGTCACGTGCGTGCCGGTGACGCTGCCGGTGCCCGAGATCGTCGCGCGGCTGGAGCGGGCGCGGCCCTTCCTGCTGCAGGGCTACCCGTCCGCGCTGGACCTCCTCGCCCGCGAGCGGCAGGCCGGGCGGCTGACGATCACCCCGAGGTCGGTGACCGCCAGCAGCGAGCAGCTCACCCCCGAGGTCCGCGCCCGCGTGACGGCGGCCTTCGGCGTCCCCGTCGTGAACCAGTTCGGCTCCACCGAGGGCCTCGTCGGCGTCTCGGCGCCCGGCGACGACGTGATCGTGCTGGCCTCCGACCTGGCCGTCGTCGAGCTCGTGGACGACGACCTGCGCCCGGTCCCGCCCGGGGAGCCGGCGGCGACGGCGCTGGTGACCAACCTGGCGAACCCGCTGCAGCCGCTCATCCGCTACGTCCTGCCCGACCGGTTCGTGGCGCAGCCGGCGGTCCCCGGCTCCGGGCACCTGCGGGTGACGGTGCAGGGCCGGCAGGACGAGCTCTTCCGCTACGGCGGCACCGTCGTCCACTCGCAGGTGCTCGGCAGCGTGCTGGTGCGCACGGCCGAGGTCGTGCAGTACCAGGTGCACCAGACCCCCGGCGGGGTGGACGTCGACGTGGTGGTCGCCGGCCCGCTCGACGCCGGCGGGCTCACCGCCCGCCTGGCCGCGGCGCTGCGGGACGCCGGGCTGCCGGAGCCGGCGGTCGGGGTGCGCACCGTCGAGGGCATCGCCCGCGACCCGCGGACCGGCAAGGTGGCCCGCTTCGTCCGGTTCCCCGGCTGAGCCCGCTCAGGCCGTCCGCGGCCGGACGCCGCCGAGCAGCACCCCGGCCGCGGCGGTGATCAGCGCGGCGATCGGCGGCTCCTGCGGGTCCGACCGCACGGCCCCGCGCACCCCGGCGGCGACCTGGGCGGGCAGCGCGGCCAGGTAGGCCAGCTGCACCGGCGTGCTCCCGGTCAGCACCACGGTCGCGAGCGGTGCGCCCCACGCGGAGCCCCGCCACAGCAGCACGGCCGCGGCCGCGTACGCGGGCACCAGCGCCACGAGGTCCAGCACGTAACCCAGCCGGAGCACCGCCGGCGGCTGGACCAGCAGCGTGGCCGGCAGCGGCGCGCCGGTCACCGCCGACCGGACGGCGTTGCCGGTCCACATGCCGCCGAGCCCGGCGGCCAGGAAGGCGAGGACGGCGGCGACGGGGCGCCGCGGTGTCCGCGGGTGGAGGGCGATCCCGGGGAGGTCGGCGGCTCGCACGAGCGCGGCGAGGGCGAGGACGGCGAGCAGGAAGACCCCCACGTGGGCCAGGAGCAGCGGGCCGAGCGCCGCGCCGAAGACGTAGTAGGCGTACTGGTAGACGGCGCAGGCGAGCATCCCCGCCCACAGCAGGCGGGCGCGGGGCGAGCCGCCGCGGGCTCTGAGCAGCGCTCCCACGAGGACGGGCGTGACCACCGAGAGCGTGACCAGGTCCCAGGCCCGGAACATCGCGGCGACGGCGAGCGGGTCGCGGTAGACGGCGGGGGCGGCGAGGCCGGCCGCGGACGAGACGGCCATGAGCCCGGTCGCCGCCGCCGAGAGGCGCCGGGCCGTGCGCAGCGGCGGCGCCGGCGCGGCAGGTGGTCGCAACCACCGCACGACGGTGCCGACGGCGCGGCGCACCGCCCGGCCGGTGGCCCGCGCTGCCGCGGCGATCCTGCCCATGCGGCCAGGGTGGGCCGGCGCCGTGCGCTCGCCCAGGTCCGCTGGTGCCGCGCCCGCGGGACCTAGGACCCCGGTGTGACGCGGAGCAGCACGTCGGCGTCGTCGCCGTTGTCGGTGGTGACGTAGAGCGCGCCGTCGGTGCCCTGCTGGACGGCGCGGATCCGGCCGTGGGTGCCGTCGAGCTCCGGCAGGCGGAACTGCTCGACCAGCCGGCCGTCGTCGTCGAGCCGCAGCGCCAGCACCCCCTGGTCCTTGAGCACGGCGACGAGGAGCAGGCCGTCGTAGGCGCCCCACTCCTCCCCGGAGAGGAAGGTGCCGCCGCAGGTGGCGATCGTCGGGTCGCCGGAGGACCACACCGCCGGCACCGCGCCGGGGATCTCCAGATCGGTCATCGGCACGCTCTCGTCGTAGCCGTCCGGGCCGGGGTCCCAGCCGTAGTTCGACCCGGCCGCGAGCAGGTTCACCTCGTCGTCCCGGCCGGTGCCCTGCTCGATCGCGTAGACCTCGCCGCTGCGCGGGCGGACGGCCAGGCCCTGCACGTTGCGGTGCCCGTAGGTCCACACGTACGGCTCGGCGCCGCTGCCGGCGAACGGGTTCCCGGCGGCGGGCCCGCCCGTGGCCGGGTCGATGCGCAGCACCTTGCCGGCGAGGCTGGTGCGGTCCTGGGGGTTGCTGCCCACGGCGTTGTCGCCGGTGCTCACCAGCAGCGCGCCGGTGGGGTCGAACCGCAGCCGGCAGCCGCCGTGCCGGCCCGAGGAGCTGTTGACCGGGATGCCGCCCAGCAGCGGGTCGGCCACGCGGGTCGCCGTCGTCCAGTCCTCGTCGACGGTCCAGGCGAGGACGGCGATGTCGGGCACCTCGCCGCCCTGGCGGCCCTGGCAGCTGTAGAAGCGCCGGTTGTCCGCGAAGCCGGGGTCGAGCACCAGCCCCATCTGGCCGGTCTCGCCGCGCGCGAACAGGTCGTCGAGGTCGGCGGCGACCTCCTGCGCGGTGCCGTCGGGCAGGACGGCGGTGAAGCCACCGCCGCGCTCGCCCACGAGCAGGGTCCCGTCGGGGGCCTGGGCGACGTCCCAGGGGTGGTCCAGGCCGTCGGCGACGACGGCCACGTCGAGCGGGGGCGCGGTGGGCGGCGGCTCGCTCACCGGCGGCTGCGGGCTGGTCGTCCCCGCGGCGCTCGTGCCCCCGTCGCCGCCCCCACCGGTGCAGGCGGTGAGCAGCAGCAGCGCCGCGAGCAGCCCGGCCGACCTCATGGGACCAGGATGCGCGGGCGTCAGCTGGTGCGGGTGACGACGTAGTCGCAGAGCGCCGAGAGGGCGTCACGGACGTCGCCCTCGGGCACCGCGGCCAGCCGCTCGCGGGCGCGGTCGGCGTAGTCGCGGAGCACGGCCGTGGCGCGGGTGAGCGCGGTCGAGGCGCGCAGCAGGTCCAGCGCCTCGGGCAGGTCGGCGCCGCCGACGGGCCCGCCCACCAGCTCGCGCAGCCGCGCGTCGGCGGGGTCGTCGCCGGCCAGCGCGATGAGCACCGGCAGGGTGGCCACGCCCTCCCGCAGGTCGGTGCCGGGCGCCTTGCCGGACGCGCCGTCGGCGCTGACGATGTCGAGCAGGTCGTCGCTGAGCTGGAACGCGACGCCGACCTCCTCGCCGAAGGCGGTCAGCGCGGCGACGAGCTGCTCGTCGACCCCGGCGAACGAGGCGCCGAAGCGGGCGGAGGTGGCGACCAGCGAGCCGGTCTTGTCGGCGAGCACCTCGAGGTAGTGCGCGATCGGGTCCTCGCCCGGCTGCGGCCCGACGGTCTCCCGCAGCTGGCCGGTGACCAGCCGCTCGTAGGTGCGGGCCTGGATGCGCACCGCGTCCGGGCCCAGGTCGGCCAGCAGGTCGGAGGCGCGGGCGAAGAGCAGGTCGCCGGTGAGGATCGCGATGCTGTTGCCCCAGCGGCTGTTCGCGCTGGGCGCCCCGCGGCGGACGGCGGCCTCGTCCATGACGTCGTCGTGGTACAGCGTCGCCAGGTGGGTCAGCTCGCAGACGACGGCGGCGCGCTCCACCTCCGGCGCGCGCGGGTCGCCGAGCTGCGCGGCCAGCAGGGCCAGCATGGGGCGGAACCGCTTGCCCCCGGCGGCCATGAGGTGCCCGGCCGCCTCTCGGATGACGGGGTGGTCGTCGCCGACGGCGGTGGCGAGGGCGTCCTCCACCCCGGCGAGACCCTCGGCGAGGGACTCGCCCAGGGCGCCTTCGGGCAGCCAGGGGCCGATGGTCGACGCCGGCGTCGAGATCCGGTGCCGCCCCTCGGGGGGGACGCCGCGGTCGACGGCGGTGCGGGCTCCGGTCATCAACCGACGAAGATAGCCGCCCGATCCGCCAGGTCGAGGACCGACCCCGGCACGATCCCCAGGACGAGGGTGGCCGTGGCGGTGATCGCGAGGACGATCGTGGTCGGCAGACCGGGCACGCCGACGGTGGGCCCGTCGGCGGCCGGGGGCGAGAAGTACATGAGCACGATGACCCGCAGGTAGAAGAACGCCGCCACCGCGCTGGCCAGCAGCGCGACCACGGCCAGCGGCCAGGCGCCGGCCTCGATGGCCGCCCGGAACACCGCGAACTTGCCGGTGAAGCCGCTGGTGAGCGGGATGCCGGCGAGCGCCAGCAGGAACAGGCTCATCACCGCGGCGGTCAGCGGCGAGCGCTGCGCCAGACCGGCCCACTGCGACAGGTGCCCGGCCTCGCCGTCGCCGTCGCGGACGAGGGTGAGCACGGCGAAGGCGCCGAGCGTGGTCACGCCGTAGGTGAGCAGGTAGAAGATCGTCGCCTCGAGGCCGGAGCCCTCGCTGCCCGCGCCCAGGCCGATGACGCCGGTGAGGATGAACCCGGCGTGCGCGATCGAGGAGTAGGCGAGCATGCGCTTGAGGTCGGTCTGGGTGAGCCCCAGGACGGCGCCGACGACCATCGACACGATGGCGACGCCGTAGACGATCGGGCGCCAGGTCCACTCCGCGGTGCCGAAGCCGACGTAGAGCAGCCGCAGGATCGCGCCGAACGCCGCGACCTTGGTGCAGGCGGCCATGAACGCGGTGACCGGCGTGGGGGCGCCCTGGTAGACGTCCGGCGTCCAGGTGTGGAACGGCGCGACGCTGGCCTTGAACAGCAGCCCGACGACGAGCAGGGCCAGTCCGAGCGACAGCAGGATGCCCGTGTCGGCGGTGGTCGCCTCGCGGATCTCCGAGAGCCGCACGCTGCCGGTGGCGCCGTAGACCAGCGCGAGGCCGTAGAGGAAGAACCCGGAGGCGAAGGCGCCCAGGAGGAAGTACTTGACCGACGCCTCCTGCGACAGGAGCCGCCGGCGGCGGGCCAGGCCGCACATCAGGTACAGCGGCAGGCTGAGCACCTCGAGCGCCACGAACATGACCAGGAGGTCGTTCGAGGTGACGAACAGCATCATGCCGCCGAGGGCGAAGCTGGCCAGCGGGTAGACCTCGGTCTGCACCCGCTGGGAGGTCAGCAGCTCGCGGTCGCGCGGGCTGCCCGCCGGCACCGCCGCGACCGCGACGAACGAGGAGCGCGCCGGGTCCAGCGAGCGCTCGGCGAACAGCAGCACCGACAGCGCCCCGAACGCGGTGAGCACCGCCTGGAGGAACAGCCCTGCGCCGTCGACCGCCAGCGCCGCGCCCGCGGTGACCTTCGGATCCGTGCCCGCCAGCAGCAGCGTCGCGACCAGGCCGCCGACGCTGCCGACGAGGGCGACGCCCACCTGGACGGCGTGCCGGCTCTCGCGCGGCGCGAAGGCCTCGACGAGCACGCCGACGCACGCGGCACCGAAGACGAACAGCAGCGGTGCGAGCGCCGCCAGGGAGATCGACGGCGCGGAGATCTCGGGCATCAGTCCCCCAGCTCGGAGGTCGCGTCGGTGGTGGAGGGCGTGATGCCGTCGGGGACGCCGACGTCCTCCATGGTGGCGCTCACCGCCGGGCGGATCAGGTCGATCAGCGGCTGCGGGTGGACGCCGAGGGCGATGATCAGCGCGATCAGCGGGGTGACGACGGCGATCTCCCGCCGGCCGAGGTCGGCGATCCGCAGCCGGGCGCCGGCCGGGGCGGGCGCGGTGAGCGTCGCGGTGGCCGTCGCCCCGCCGTGCGCCGCCTCGGCTGGCCCGCCGCCGGCGGGGGCCGCGTCCGTGGTGAGCAGGACGCCCCTGGGCGGGCCGTGCATCGTGCGCTGGTACACCAGCAGCACGTAGAGCGCGGCCAGGATGATGCCGGTGGTCGCGATGATGGTGAACACCGGGCGGGTCGGGAACGCGCCGATCAGCGTGAGGAACTCGCTGACGAAGCTGTTGGTGCCGGGCAGCGCCAGCGAGGCGAGACCGGCGATGAGGAAGCTGCCGGCCAGCAGCGGGGCGAAGCGGGCGACGCCGCCGTAGTCGCCGATCTGCCGCGAGCCGCCGCGGGCGATGAGCATCCCGACGACGAGGAACAGCAGCCCGGTCGAGATGCCGTGGTTGACCATGTACAGCACCGCGCCGGTGCCGGCCTCGGTGGTGAAGGCGAAGATGCCCAGCGCGATGAAGCCGAAGTGCGAGATCGACGTGTACGAGACCAGCCGCTTCATGTCGCTCTGCCCCATGGCCAGCAGCGCGGCGTAGAGGATGCCGGCGACGGCGAGCGCCAGGATCCACGGCGCGAAGTCGCGGGAGGCGTCGGGGAACAGCGGCAGGCAGTAGCGCAGGAACCCGAAAGTGCCGACCTTGTCGAGGACGCCGACCAGCAGCACCGCGCTGCCGATCGGGGCCTCGGCACCGGAGTCGGGCAGCCAGGTGTGGAACGGCACCAGCGGCGCCTTGATCGCGAAGGCGATGAAGAAGCCGAGGAACAGCAGCTTCTGCAGCCCCGGGTCGATGGAGATCTGGCGCAGCACGTCGAAGGCGAACGTGCCCTCGCCGAGCTCGTTGAGGCCGGCGACGTAGAGCCCGATCACCGCGGCGAGCATGACCAGGCCGCCGACCAGGCTGTACAGGAAGAACTTGACCGCCGCGTACTGCCGGCGGGGCCCGCCGAAGCTCCCGATCATGAAGTACATCGGGACGAGCATCGCCTCGAAGAAGACGTAGAAGAGGAAGACGTCGGTGGCGGCGAAGACGCCGACCATCATCGCCTCGAGCAGCAGCAGCCAGGCGAAGAAGGTGCGCATCGAGCGCGTGCCCGGCGCGGTGTCGCGCCACGAGGCGACGACGACCAGCGGCACCAGCACCCCGATGAGCAGCAGCATCACCAGCGCGATGCCGTCGACCCCGAGGGCGAAGTCCACGCCGAAGGCCGGGATCCACGCCACCGTCGTCGTGAGCTGGAACCGGTCGCCGTCGGCGTCGAACGCGACGGTCGCGAGCACGGCGAGCAGCAGGACGACGAGGCTGGTGCCCAGCGTGACCTGCTTGGCCGTCTCCTCACGGTCCTTGGGCAGCGCCGCGACCGCGGCGGCGGCCACCGCCGGCACCGCGATCATGAGCACGAGCCAGGGGAAGTCAGCCACGGTGCGTGCCCTTTCCGAAGACGTTGCTCGCGCTCAGTGCCGTTCGTTCGCTTCCGCGGGACGCTCCGCTCCTCGCTCGTCCCTCGCTGCGATGCTCACGTCCCTGTCCGCTCATCCGGCCGCCACCGCCAGCAGCGCGCCGGCGACGACCACGGCGCCGCCGAGCATCCCGAGCGCGTAGGTGCGGACGAAGCCGGTCTGCGCCCGGCCCAGCCGGGACGAGGAGCCGCCGAGGGTGGCGGCCAGGCCGTTGACCGCGCCGTCGACGCCGCGGTTGTCGAAGAAGACCAGCGCCCGGGTCAGCCACTGGCCGGGCCGCATGAACAACGACTCGTTGACCGTGTCGGCGTAGAGCGCGTTGCGCGCGGCGCGGGTGACCGGCGAGACGCGCACCGGGGCGGTGACCGGCACCTCGCGGCGGCCGACGAACAGCCAGGCCAGCAGGACGCCGAGCAGCGACACCGCGGTGACGACGATCCCGATGGTCAGCGGCGCGATGACGTGCTCGGCCTCCTCCTGCTCGAACACCGGCGCCATCCAGTCCGCCAGCGGGAAGGCCGTGACGAGCAGGAAGCCGGCGGCCACCGAGCCGACCGCGAGCACGATCATGGGCACCGTCATCACCGCCGGCGACTCGTGCGGGTGCACGCCCTCCTCCCACCGCGGCCGGCCGAAGAAGGTCATCAGCATCAGCCGGGTCATGTAGAAGGCGGTCAGCCCGGCGCCGACGATCGCGATCGCGCCCAGCACGTAGCCGAAGGTGTCGCCGCGGTCGAAGGTCGCCTCGATGATGGCGTCCTTGGTGAAGTAGCCGGAGAACGGGATGATCCCGATCAGGGCGAGGTAGCCCAGGCCGAACGTGCCGAAGGTGATCGGCAGCTTCTTCCACAGCCCGCCGAAGCGGCGCATGTCCACCGAGTCGTCCATCGCGTGCATGACCGAGCCGGCGCCGAGGAACAGGCCGGCCTTGAAGAAGCCGTGCGCGTACAGGTGGGCCAGGGCCGCGACGTAGCCGGCCGGGCCGAGGCCGACGGCCAGGAACATGTAGCCGATCTGGCTGACCGTGGAGTAGGCCAGCACCTTCTTGATGTCGTCGAAGGCGCAGCCGGCGATCGCGCCGATCAGCAGGGTCAGCGCCCCGACGCACAGGACGACGGTGCGCGCGGTCGGCGTCTCGTCGTAGATGGGCGCCGAGCGGGCGATGAGGTAGACGCCCGCGGTGACCATGGTCGCGGCGTGGATGAGCGCCGAGACCGGCGTCGGGCCCTCCATGGCGTCGGGCAGCCACGCCTGCAGCGGGAACTGGCCGGACTTGCCGCAGGCGCCGAGCAGGAGCAGCAGGCCGAGCGCGGTGGCGGTGCCGCCGGCGAGCAGCCCCGCGTTGCCCAGCACGCCCTCGAAGGACGTCGTCCCCAGCTGGGCGAACATGATGAAGATCGCCAGCGCCAGCCCGACGTCGCCGACGCGGTTCATGATGAAGGCCTTCTTCGCCGCCGTGGCCGCGGTCGGGCGGGTGTACCAGAAGGCGATGAGCAGGTAGGACGCGAGACCGACGCCCTCCCAGCCGACGTAGAGCGCCAGGTAGCTGTTGCCGAGGACGAGCAGCAGCATCGCCGCGACGAACAGGTTGAGGTAGGCGAAGAAGCGTCGCCGGCCCTCGTCGTGGGCCATGTAGCCGATCGAGTAGACGTGGATCAGCGAGCCCACGCCGGTGATCAGCAGCACGAACGCCATCGACAGCGGGTCGAGGAGCAGCCCCAGCTGGATGTCCAGCGACCCGGCGGAGATGAAGGTGTACAGGTCCAGGTTGGCGGAGCGCTCCTCGAGACCGGCCACCTGGACGGTGCACAGCAGGCCGAGGACGAAGGCGGCCGCCACCGTGGCGGTGCCCACCAGGTGACCCCAGCGGTCGGTGCGCCGGCCACCGAGCAGCAGCACCGCGGCGCCGGCGAGCGGCAGCGCGATCAGCAGCCAGGAGGCGGCGAGCAGCCCGGTGGCGGGCAGCGCTTCAGGCACGGCGCATCTCCATCACGCTCAGTACTTCAGGAGGTTGGCGTCGTCGACCGAGGCGGAGCGCCGCGTCCGGTAGATCGACATGATGATCGCGAGGCCGACCACGACCTCGCAGGCGGCGACCACCATCACGAAGAAGGCGATGACCTGGCCGTCGATGGTCCCGGTGGCGCGGGCGAAGGTGACCAGCGTCAGGTTCACCGAGTTGAGCATCAGCTCGACGCACATGAAGACGACGATCGCGTTGCGCCGCACCAGGACGCCGACGGCGCCGATGGTGAACAGGATCGCGGCGAGCACCAGGTAGTGCGAGACGGTCATCGGTCCTCTCCCGGGTTGCCGGGGCCGGTGCCGCCGGGGACCGCGCTGGGTGAGCCCTCGAGGGTGCCCAGGGCACCGTCGGGGCTGCCGAGCTGCCGCCGGCCGGTGGGCCGGGGCATCTGCTCGATGTCCTGCGGCTCGACGCCGGTGGCGAAGCTGTCCTCGGCGTAGCGGCCGTCGGGCAGCAGCCCCGGGACGGCGACCGAGTTGCCGCGGGCCATGACGCCGGGTCCGGGCAGGGTCTGCGGCCGCGGGTTGTCGAGGAAGCGGGCCTTCGACAGCTCCTTCTGGCTGCGCCGGCTGCCGGGCTCGCGCTCGACGTGGGCGAGCACCATCGCGCCGACGGCGGCGGTGATCAGCAGGGCGCTGGTCACCTCGAAGGCGAGCAGGTAGTCGGTGAACAGCACCGCGGCGATCGCCTCGATGTTGCTCACGTCGGCGCCCTGGACGGGGTCGAGGCCGGTGGCCGGGGTGTCGCGGGTCGCCTCGGCGATGCCCGCCCCGACCAGGCCGGCGAAGCCGATGCCCAGCAGGGTGGCCGCCACCCGCTGCCCGCGCAGCGTCTCGACCACCGAGTCGGAGGAGTCGCGGCCGACCAGCATGAGCACGAACAGGAAGAGGATCATGATCGCGCCGGTGTAGACGATGATCTGCACCGCGCCGAGGAACGGCGCCTCCTGGACGACGTAGAAGACGCCCAGGCAGAGCATCGTCACGACCAGGAACAGCGCCGAGTGGACGGCGTTGCGGGCGAACACCATGCCCAGCGCCCCGAGCAGCGCGAGCGGTCCGAGGATCCAGAAGACGACGGCCTCGCCGTCGCCGAGCTGGACGGAGGTGTCGGCCGCGGCGGCGAGGACGCTCACACCGTCTCCCCGACCACGGGCTCCGCGGCCGACCCGGCCTCGGGCGCCCGCAGGTAGTAGTCCTTCTCGTCGTCGCCCAGCCGCATGGGGTGCGGCGGCTGCTCCATGCCGGGCAGCAGCGGCGCCATGAGCTGGTCCTTGGTGTAGATCAGGTCCTGGCGGTTGTCGTCGGCCAGCTCGAAGTCGTTGCTCATCGTCAGCGACCGGGTCGGGCAGGCCTCGATGCACAGCCCGCAGAAGATGCAGCGCAGGTAGTTGATCTGGTAGACGCGCCCGTACCGCTCACCGGGCGAGTAGCGCTCGTCCTCGGTGTTGTCGCCGCCCTCGACGTAGATGGCGTCGGCCGGGCAGGCCCAGGCGCACAGCTCGCAGCCGACGCACTTCTCCAGCCCGTCGGGGTGCCGGTTGAGCACGTGCCGGCCGTGGTAGCGCGGCTTGGTCACCTTGGGCTCGAACGGGTACTCCTCCGTCGTCACCTTCTTGAAGATCTGCGCGAAGGTCAGCCCGAAGCCCTGCCCGGCGGGCGGCAGCACGCTGCCGCGCACCGCCGGCTTGGCGCCCTTGTCGGGACGGGCGACCTCACCGCCGCTGCGGCGTGCGGGGGTGTTCTCACTCATCGTCGCCCTCCTCGGCGGCGGGGGTGCCGCGCCGGCCGGTGCTCACGACGGCACCGTCGGCGCGGGCGGCCGCCCCGACCGGCTCGGGGGGGGGGGGGGGGGGGGGGGGCGGGGGGGGGGGGGGCCTGGGGGGGGGGGGGGCGGGGGGGGGGGGGCGGGGGGGGGGGCGGGAGGGAGGGGGG
>NZ_JBJGZV010000057.1:0-24875 GCF_054050715.1 Blastococcus sp. SYSU D00669 | reverse complement strand
CGCGAACCCGCCCCCCGGGCGGGGGGCCCGGCCCCCCGCGGGGGGGGGGGGGGGGGGGGGCGGCCCCCCCCCCCCCACGACCCCCGGTGCGGCCGCCGGGCGCCGCTCCAGGAGCCGGATGAGCAGCGCCGTCGCGCTCCCGGCCGACATCGAGCCGAGGACGGCGGCGCCGGCGAGCATGCGCGTGCCCGTGCGGCCCTCCCGCGCCTTGCCCAGGTAGCCGTCCAGCGCACGCCCGACCTCCTCGCGCACGAGGTCACCGAGCTCGGCGCGCAGGGGCTGCGGCAGGTCGTCGGTCGGGATGCCGGGGATGCGGGAGGTCATGGCGCGTCCTCCTCGGAGACGTCGGCCCCCCGCGTGCGCCATGGTCCGCGCGGTGGCACCGCCTGGCAACGGGCGGGTCCGCCCGCCGTCAGCGGGCGGGCGCGGCGGTCGACGCGCGCTCGACCAGGGAGACCGGCAGCAGCACCGAGCGCGCCGGGCGGTCGGGCTCGTCGAGCGACTCGAGCAGCATCCGCGCGGCCTCGACGCCGATCGCGTGGTGCGGGACGGCGATGGTGGTCAGCGGCGGCTGCAGCTTGTCGAGGAACGGCATGTCGTTGAAGCCGACGACGCTGACGTCGCCGGGGCAGGAGAGGCCGCGCTCGCGGAAGACGTCGTAGCAGCCGAGGGCGATGAGGTCGTTGCCGGCGACGACGGCGGTGAAGTCGGTGCCGGCGTCGAGGACCTCGCGCAGCCCGCGGGCGCCCTCGGCCTCCGACCAGTAGCCGCCGGCGACGGTCAGCGCCGGGTCGTCGTCCAGGTCGTGGTCGCGGACCGCCGCCCGGAAGGCCTTGGCCCGCACCACGCCGGTCGACGTCGTCTGCGGGCCGGCCAGGTGCAGGATGCGGCGGTGCCCCAGCCGGGCCAGGTGCTCGACGGCGAGGGAGACCCCGGCCGCGTCGTCGGGGGTGACGCACGGGATGTCGAGGTGCTCGGCGCGCCGGTTCACCAGCACCACCCGCACGCCCTGCGCGTGCAGCTGCTCCAGCAGCGGGTGGTCCAGCCGCGCGGTGGCGATGATCATGCCCTCGACCTGGCGCGAGCGCAGCGAGTCGACCAGCGCCTGCTCCCGGGCCGCGTCGTTGTCGGTGTTGACGATCAAAGCGCTGTAGCCGGCCGGGCCGAGGACGTCCTCGATGCCGCGGACGATGGGCGGGAACAGCGGGTTGGTCAGGTCGGGCAGGACCAGGCCGATCGTCCGCGACTTCGCCGTCTTCAGGCTGCGGGCGATCGGGTTGGGGGAGTAGCTCAGCGACTGGGCGGCCTTGAGCACCCGGCGCGCGGTCTCGGCGTTCACCAGGGCCCGGGTCTCCGGGTTCAGCGCCCGGGAGGCGGTGGCGGGGTGGACGCCCGCCGCGGCCGCGACATCCCGCAGGGTCGGCGCTGGCACGGCGCCGATCCTAGGGCCGGGGGAGGCCCCGGGCCGGGAGGACCGGCCCCGCGGGGCACCCGTCAGGGTCATGCCGGCCTCCTCCACCGCGCGCGTCCCCAGACCGCCAGCACCCCCAGCGGCACGGCCGCGGCGGCGGCCAGGACGAAGACGGCCCGGTACCGGCCGGCGTCGGCCAGGCCCGCGACGGCCACCGCCGCCAGCGCGCTGCCGACGAACAGGCTGCCGGCGAACAGCGACACCACGGCGGCCCGCGCCGCGGGCAGCACCTCGGTCGCCCAGGTCTGCAGGGACGAGTGCATCGCCGCCCAGGCCAGCCCGAGCAGCAGCGTGACCAGGACGGCGACCACCGCCGCCCGCGACAGCGCCAGCAGGACGCAGGCGGCCAGCGCCGACGCCGCGCCGAGCGCGATCAGCCGGGCCGGCTGCTGGCGGCGGGACAGCCGGGCCACCGCCGACGCCGCGGCGAACACGGCCACCCCGTAGACCGCCGTCACCCCGCCGGCCAGCGCCGCCGACGCCCCGCCCGCCTCCACCGCCGCCGGCAGGAGCGTCAGCACGCCGAGCAGCACCGCGCCCTCGAGGAACGCCAGGCCGAGCACGAACACCGCCGGGCGGGAGCGGAGCACCTGGCCCAGCGGCGCCAGCAGCCCCGCCGCCGGACGCTCGCGTGATGGCTCGGCCAGCACCCGCAGGCCCGCGGCGAGCAGCACCGCGGAGACGCCCGTGACGACGAACGCCGCGCGCCACGAGGCGAGCGAGGCCAGCAGCCCCGCGCCCACCGACGCCAGCCCGGTGCCGAGCGCCACCCCGACCATCAGCCGGGCGATGTCGCGCTGCCGCAGGTGCGGCGGCACCGTGTCGCCCAGGTAGACCAGGCTCGCCGGGTAGGCCGCGCCGAAGAACGCCCCGCCCAGCCCGCGGGCCAGCCCCAGCACCAGCGGCGTCCAGGCGAAGGCGGCGGCGACCGACGCCACCCCGGCGCAGAGCAGGGTCAGCCGCATGGTGCGCACCCGGCCGAGCGAGTCCGACGCCAGCCCCCACACCGGCTGGGAGAGGCCGTAGGCGAGGAAGTAGGCGCCCGCGGCCTGCACCACCGAGGACAGCGGCGCGTCCAGGTCGGCGGCGATCGCCAGCAGCACCGGCGGCATGGCGAACCGGTCCAGCGTGCTGACGAAGGCGGTGAGCTGCAGCAGGCGGATGGGGGACGGGCGGCCCGCTCTCAGCTGGGCCCCATCACGTGCGCCGGGTCCAGACCCAGGTCGGTGAGGACGGCGCGCGCGGCGTTGCGGCCCGGCCGCCCCGACACCGACCCGCCGGGGTGCGTGGTCGCCCCGGTCAGGTACAGCCCGGGCAGCCCGGTGCGGTAGGCCGGCCAGCCCGGGACGACGCCGCCGTCGGGCAGCTCGAACTCCCCGCCGTGGCACGAGCCGCCCAGGTTGTGCACGTTGTGCGCGGCGACGTCGACCGGCGACTCGGCGCGCAGCGCCAGCACGTCGTCCGGGTCCAGACCGTCGGCGCGCCCGGCCACCAGCGCCACCAGCGCGGCCGCGTGGGCGTCCTTGGTGTCGGCCCAGCTGCGCCCGTCGCGCCGCTCGTACGGCGCGATCGTGAGGATCTTGAACGTGCCGCCGTCGCCGGCGACGCGGCTGCGGTCGACCACGCTCTGGTTGACCACCAGCAGCCACGGGTCGCCGGCGTCGGCCTCGCCGCGGGCGAAGGCGTCCAGCTGGCGCACCACGCCGTCGGCGGAGCCGAGGCCGGCGGCGACGCTGGGCACCGGGCCGGCCGGGGAGCGGAAGGCGAGGTCGCCGCGCAGCGCGGCGTGGACGGCGAACACCGACAGCCCCGGCCGCCAGGTCTTGCGGGCCTCCAGCAGGTCGTCGGGCACCTGCGCGCCGACGAGCATGTCGGCCAGCCGGGCCAGGTGGGCGCTGGACACCACGGCCCGGCGGGCGGCCACCCGCGTGCCGTCGGCCAGCCGCACCCCGGTCACCCGGTCGCCGTCGGCCTCGACCTGCGCCACCGGCGCCGAGCACACCACCCGGCCCCCGTGCGCCTCGATCTGGCGGACCAGCGCACCCGGCAGCGCGCCGGAGCCGCCGACCGGCGTCGACCAGCCGAAGGCCAGCCGCCCGGCGGTCAGCGACGACGGCAGGACACCGGTGCCCGGCCGCCGCGGGTCCTGGATGGTCGCCATGGCCAGCCACAGCACGAACGAGCGGACGACGGGGTGCGCGAACCGCTCGTGGACGACGTCCCAGGCGCTGCGCCGGCGCAGCGCCCGGTAGGCGTCGGCGGCGGGACCGTCCCCCAGGTCGAGGCCGGAGCTCCACCGGCCGTGGACCGCGGCCAGTTCACCGGTCCACTCGCCGATCAGCTGCCGGAAGGCGCGCGCGTCGGCGGCCGACCACCGGGCCAGCTCCTCGGCCGTGGCCTCGAGGTCGCGGTGCATGACCAGCAGGTCGCCGTCGGGCTGGGGGAGGACCACCGCGGGGTCGGTGGCCAGGTACCGCAGGCCGTGACGGGCCTGCAGGCCGAGCTCGTCGTCGCGGATCAGCGGGTTGGACTGGATGAGCACGTGCGCGCTGGAGCACGAGTCGTGGGCGAAGCCGGGGAGGGTGAGCTCCTCGGTGATCGTGTCCCCGCCGGGCGCGGGCCCGGCCTCGAGCACCACGACCTCGAGCCCGGCCGCGGCCAGGTAGCCGGCCGCCACCAGCCCGTTGTGGCCCGCGCCCACCACGACGACGTCCGCACCCTCCGGCACCCCAGCCGCCATCCCGCCTCCCTCGTCCGGTCGGAACGGTGGCACTCCATGCACTCGATTGCAAGACTCGCCCGGTCGTCGCCGCCCCGCGCGCGGCCTTCGCGGCCGTGTCCGGGAGCCGAGAAGCGGGGCCGGCGGCCTCTGCCGCGGGGAGGCGAGCGCGTCGGCAACGTTCCCGCCACCGATTCCGCCAGAGTCCTTGACAGGCTGTGGCTGCCGTCACACCATTCGGCGAACCCGCAATCGATTGCGGCTCGGTCAGGAGGAAGCATGTCGCACGTTCGGCTCCGCCGGCGCCTCAGCACGCTGGCGGTCACGGGTCTGCTGGTGGCGGGCGTCGCCGCCTGCGGTGGCGACGACGGCGGTGGCGGCTCGGACGGCGACACGATCACCATCGGCACGTCGCTGCCCCTCACCGGGGAGTTCTCGCAGCCCGGCACCGCCGCGCAAGAGGGCTACCAGGTGTGGGAGCGGCTGGTGAACGAGAACGGCGGCCTGCTCGGCCGCGACGTCGAGCTGATCATCAAGGACGACGCCTCGAACCAGAACACGATCGTCGCCGACTACAACGCGCTGATCAGCCAGGACGAGGTGGACCTGCTGCTCGGCACGTTCTCCTCCCTGCTCAACCTGCCGGCGTCGGCGGTCGCCGAGCGCAACCAGATGCTCTTCGTCGAGCCGGCCGGCGGCTCGCCGGACATGTTCAACCGCGGCTTCGAGTACCTGTTCTTCGCCCAGCAGGCCACCGCCGACAAGCAGGGCCTGGTCTTCGCCGAGTGGATCGCGAGCCTGCCGGACGACCAGCGGCCGCGGACGGCGGCGTACCCGACCATCGACGACCCGTTCGCGGCGCCGAACGTCGAGGGCATCCGCGAGGTCCTCGAGGCCGCCGGGATCGAGACGGTCTACCAGGAGACCTACGCGATCGACACCCGCAACTTCGACACGATCGTCAACGCGATGAAGAGCGCCAACCCCGACCTCGTCGTCAGCGGCGCGGTGTTCGAGGACGGCGTCGGCCTCATCCGGTCGATGCGCAAGCTCGGCTTCCAGCCCCGGTACCTGTACCAGACCAGCGCCCCCTCGCAGGCCGACCAGTTCGCCGAGGCGGTGGGCGTGGAGAACACCGAGGGGATCATGTACGCGGTCAGCCACACGCCGGAGGCCTCGACCCCCGGCAACGAGGAGTTCGTGGCGACCTACGAGGAGATGTTCGGCGGGGCGCCGCCGGAGGACGCCGCCGACGCGTACGCCGCCGGCCAGGTGCTCCAGGCCGCCGTCGAGGCGGTCGGCAGCATCGACGACCAGAAGGCGCTGGCCGACTGGCTGCGCGAGAACCCGGTCGAGACCATCCTCGGCGAGCTGAGCTGGAACGAGGACGGCAGCCCGATCGGCGAGTTCCTCATCGGCCAGTGGCAGAACGGCACCTCGGAGATCATCCTGCCGACCGACGCCGCCACGACCGACACGATCGTCCAGGGCTGGCTGCCCACGGGCGACGGCGCGTGACCGGTCCCACGAGCCCGCCGGGCGCGCACCCGCGCCCGGCGGGCCCCGGCTCGAGGAGGGGGACGGCATGACGGAGTTCGCGCAGAACCTGCTGCTCGGGCTGCTGCTGGGCGGGGTCTACGCGCTCGTCGCGGGCGGGCTGACCCTGATCTTCGGCGTCATGCGGGTGATCAACCTCGCGCACGGCGCCTTCCTGATCGTGGCGGCCTTCCTCACCTACAGCCTCTGGGACGCCGCCGGCATCGACCCGCTGCTGGCGATCGTGATCACCACGCCGGTGGTGTTCGCCCTGGGCTGGGTCACCTACAAGCTGTTCGTCGCCCGGATCCGCACCGCGCCCATGGTCTCGACGGTGCTGCTGACCTTCGGCCTGGCGCTGGTGCTCGAGGCGGCGATGGGCTCGATCTGGGGCAACAACTCCACGGCGATCCGCCCGAGCTACGCCGACGAGTCCTTCCACCTCTTCGGCCTGTTCCTGCCCAAGACGCAGGTGTTCGGCGGGCTGGTCGCCATCGCCGTCCTGGTCGTGCTCGGCCTGGTGCTCTCGCGCACCTGGCTGGGCCGGGCCATCCGGGCGGCCGCGGTCAACCCGGCCGGCGCCGAGCTGGTCGGCATCCGGGTGGCCTCGGTGGCCGCCCTGGTGTTCGGCCTCGGCATCGCCGCCGCCGGCGCCGGCGGCGCGATCGTCGGCGTCATGTACCCGTTCGTCCCCGGCGCCCACTACCAGTGGATCGCCCGCCTGCTGGCGATCGTCGTCCTGGGCGGGATGGGCAGCCTCAACGGGGCGATCCTCGGCGCGATGCTCTTCGGCGTCGCCGAGACGATGACCGCGGCCTACGTCTCGCCGGCGTGGGCCACCGCGGTGCCCTACCTGATCGTCTTCGCCGTGCTGCTGTTCCGGCCGCAGGGCCTGCTCGGTTCCCGTCTGCGAGAGGATGCGGTGGCGGCATGAGCCCCTCGGCCCGCGACCTGACCAGCCCGCTGTGGATCGGGCGGCTGCTGGTCGCCGTGGCGGCGGTCTTCCTCGTCGTCTTCCCGGTGGCGGTGGACGACGCCTACTACCAGAACATGATCATCCTCTCGCTGGTGTTCGCCATCGGCGCCAGCGGGCTGAACATCATCACCGGGTTCGCCGGCTACGTCTCGCTCGGCCAGGGGGCGTTCGTCGGGCTGGGCGGCTACACGATCGGCGTGCTGGCGACCCGCTTCGAGGGCGTGAACCCCTGGCTGTGGGTGCCGGTCGCCGGGCTGGTCGCCGCGGTCGTCGCCGTCGGCCTGGGCCTGGTGTCGCTGCGCTCCCGCGGCCCGGCGTTCGTGATCATCACCGTGGCGTTCCTGTTCCTCGTGCAGGTGCTCGCGGTCAACTGGGTGAGCGTCACCAAGGGGACGGCTGGGCTGACCCTGCCGCTGCCGTCCTGGGACCGCGACGTCCTCAACTGGCCCTTCTACTACGCGCTGCTGGCGATCCTGGCCCTGCAGGTGCTCATGACCTGGTGGATCCGCCGGACCAAGCTGGGCATGGGCCTGATCGCCATCCGCGAGGACGAGACCAAGGCCGCGACCATCGGCATCAACCTGCCGGTCGAGAAGATCATCGGGTTCGTCGCCAGCACCGTGTTCGTCGGCATGGCCGGTGCGGTCTACGGCTACTACCTGACCTTCATCGACCCGCGCGGCATGTTCAGCATCCTGATCAGCGTCCAGATCATCCTGTCGCTGCTGATCGGCGGCCGCGGCACGCTGTGGGGCCCGGTGCTCGGCGCGTTCCTCATCGAGCCGCTCAACGAGGTCGCGAACAACGACTTCGGCGGCGGCAACGCCCGGCTGTTCCTCTTCGGCGGGCTGCTCGTCGCCGTCGTCATCCTGCTGCCCAAGGGGGTGCTGCCGGCGGTCGAGTCGCTGCTCGACCGCCGGCGGACGAAGGGCAAGGCCGGCCTGGTCGGCGCCCGGATCGGCACCGGCGGCAGCCTCGAGTCGCTCAAGGAGCGGCTGCAGCCCGACACCACCACCCCGGCCGGCCGGCCGCTGCTGGAGGTGTCCGGCCTGCGCAAGAGCTTCGGTGGCCTGCGCGCGGTCGACGGCTGCTCGTTCACCGTGCCGGCCGGGTCGATCACCGGGCTGATCGGCCCGAACGGCTCGGGCAAGACGACGGTGTTCAACCTGATCGACAACACGATCGCCGCCGACGCCGGGGAGATCACCTTCGCGGGGAAGCGGATCGAGCGGCTGCCCTCCTGGGACCGGGCGCACCTCGGCCTCGGGCGGACCTTCCAGATCACCCGCCTGTTCGGCGAGATGACCGTGCTGGAGAACGTCGTCGCCGCGCAGCGCTCGTTCTCCCTCGGGCACCTCGGGAAGATCGCCGTCAGCGGCCCGGAGGCCCGCGCCGCGGAGGAGCTGCTGGAGTTCGTCGGCATGCGCGCCTTCCGCGACCAGAAGGCGCGGGCGCTGTCCTACGGCCAGCAGAAGCTGGTGGAGCTCGCCCAGATCCTCATGCTCGACCCGAAGCTGATCCTGCTCGACGAGCCCGCCGGCGGCATCAACCCGGTGCTGATCGAGCGGATGGCCGAGATGATCCGCGAGCTCAACTCCTACGGGAAGACGTTCCTCATCGTCGAGCACAACATGCCCTTCGTGCTGGGGCTGTGCGACCCCGTCCACGTCCTGTCCCGCGGGGCGACGATGGCGTCGGGCTCGCCGCAGCAGATCCAGGCCGACCCCGCCGTGATCGACGCCTACCTCGGCGACGACTTCCAGCTCGAGCCGGAAAGGGTGAGCTCCTGATGCTCAAGCTCCGCGGGGTGGTCGCCGGCTACGGCGGCGGCGACGTGCTGCAGGGCGTCGACATCGACGTCGAGCGGGGCGCGGTCGCCTGCATCGTCGGGCCGAACGGGGCGGGCAAGTCCACCGTGCTGCGCACGGTCAGCGGCCTGCTCAACCCCCGGCTCGGCGAGATCACGCTCGACGGGACGCCGATCCACCGGTCCACCCCGGCCGACATCCTCAAGGCCGGCGTCTCGCAGGTGCCGCAGGCCAACGCGCTCTTCCCGAACCTGACCGTGCGGGAGAACGTGCTGCTCGGGGGCTACATGATCCGCCGCGACCGGGGGCTGGTCCGCCGCCGGTACGACTCGGTGGCCGAGCTGTTCCCGATCGTCGCCGAGCGGGCGGCGGACAAGGCGGGCAACCTCTCCGGCGGCCAGCGCCGCATGGTCGAGTTCGCCCGCTCGCTGATGCTCGACCCGGTCCTGCTGCTGCTCGACGAGCCCTCGCTCGGCCTGGACCCCAAGGCCCTGCAGACGGTCTACCGGTCGGTGATGCTCATGCGGGAGAGCGGCAAGACGATCCTGGTGGTCGAGCAGAACGTGCGCTTCGGCATGCGGATGGCCACCGACGGCATCGTCATGGAGAGCGGCCGCGTGGTGACCCAGCGGACCGCGGAGGCGGTCCTCGCCGACCCCGACCTCGCGCAGATGTACTTCGGCGGCAGCACCGGCCACACCCCGCCGCCGCCCGCGGCGGAGGCGGTGCCGGCCGACTCGGCCACGCCCGGGGCCGAGCCACCCCCGCCGGGCCCGCAGCCGCCGGCCGCCGGCGGGGGGACGACGCCGCTGGCCGCGACCGGCACCCGCTGAGCCGATCGCGCCGAGATGCGCACTGGGGAGGTGTTCCGGGGCCGGGTCACCTCCCTCGTGCGCATCTCGGCGCGCAGGGCGGGTAGGCCCTCCCGGTGGCGAGCGCACCGGACCGCCGGTTCCCCTCCCGCGCGGCCGGGCTGCTCTACGGGCTCGGTCTCGGCGGGTTCGTCGACGGGATCGTGCTGCACCAGGTGCTGCAGTGGCACCACATGGTCAGCGACGTGCCCGGCCGGTCGCCGACGACGCTGGCCGGGCTGGAGCACAACACGGTGGCCGACGGCTTCTTCCACCTGGCCACCTGGGTGCTCGTGCTCGCCGCGTCCCTGGTCACGCTGCACGCCTGGCGGCAGGGCCGGCTCGCGCCGAGCTGGAGCTTCCACGTCGGCCTGGTGCTCGCCGGGTGGGGCGTCTTCAACCTCGTCGAGGGGCTGATCGACCACCAGCTGCTGGGCGTGCACCACGTCCGCGACGACCTCGGCGGCCCGCTGTCGTGGGATCTCGGCTTCCTCGCCTCCGGCGTCCTGCTGGCCGTCGGGGGCTGGGCGCTGCACCGCCGCGGTGTGCGGGCGATGACGGTCGCAGGGGCTTGATCCGGCCCGGCGCCGAGGGGAGGCTGTGACCCACAACACAGCCCCGTCGCGCCAATGGAGGCCGCCGTGGAAGCCAGGGTCGGTGACCGGATCGTCGTCCATTCCACCCACCAGGGGGAGCCGGAGCGCACCGGAGAGGTGCTCGAGGTGCGGGGTGAGTCGGGCGGGCCCCCGTACCTGGTGAAGTGGTCGCCCGACGGGCACACGGGGCTGTTCTACCCGTCCGGCACCGCGGCCGTGGTCCGCGAGACCGCAGCCGGCTGAGCGGGACGGGCAGCCATGGCGAAGGACACCGGGACGGCGCCGGCGCCGCGTCCCGCACAGCAGGTGCGCAACGTGGCGCTGGTGGGCCACGCCGGCGCGGGGAAGACGACGCTCGCCGAGGCGCTGCTGGTCGCCACGGGCGCGCTGCCCCGGGCCGGCCGGGTCGAGGAGGGCACGACCTGTCTCGACAACGAGGAGGTCGAGGTCCGCCAGCAGCGCTCCGTGTCCCTCGGCGTGGCAGCCGTGGAGCACGCCGGTCACAAGCTGAACCTCCTGGACACCCCCGGCTCGCCGGACTTCGTCGGCGAGCTGCGGGCGGGGCTGCGCGCCGCCGACGCGGCCCTGTTCGTGGTGTCCGCCGTCAACGGTGTCGACGCCGCGACCGTCCAGCTGTGGGAGGAGTGCGCCGCCGTCGGCATGCCGCGCGCGGTGGTCATCACCCAGCTGGACCGGCCGCGGGCCGACGTCGACGAGGCCGTCCGCATGTGCCAGCTGATGCTGGGGGAGGGCGTCTTCCCCCTGCACCTGGTCGAGCGCGGCGCCGACGGCTCGCCCACCGGGCTGGTCTCGCTGCTGGAGCCGCACGTCGAGGTCAGCGACGCCGACCGGCTCCGCGGCGAGCTCATCGAGGGGATCATCGGCGAGTCCGAGGACGAGTCCCTCATGGACCGCTACCTCGGCGGCGAGGAGCTGGTCGTCGCCGACCTGATCGCCGACCTCGAGACCGCGGTCGCGCGCGGGCACTTCCACCCGATCCTGGCCGTCGCCCCGCTGACCGGCGTCGGCGTGGCGGAGCTGCTGGACCTGCTGGTCTCGGCGTTCCCCTGCCCCATGGAGCACGGCTGCCCGCCGGTCACCCGGCCCGACGGCGGCCCGGCCCCGTCGCTGTCGTGCGACCCCGACGGCCCGCTGGTGGCCGAGGTCGTCAAGACGACGACCGACCCCTACGTCGGCCGGGTGTCGCTGGTCCGCGTCTTCTCCGGCACCCTGCGGCCGGACACGCCGGTGCACGTCTCCGGCCACGGCATGGCCGACCGCGGGCACCCCGACCACGACGTCGACGAGCGGATCGGCGCGCTCTCCTCACCGCTGGGCGCGACCCTGCGCACGGTCTCCTCCTGCCCGGCCGGCGACGTCTGCGCCGTCGCGCGCCTGACCTCGGCCGAGACCGGCGACACCCTCTCCTCCCCGGAGGACCCCCGGCTGGTGCCGCCGTGGGACCTGCCCGTCCCGCAGGTGCCCGTCGCGGTCGAGGCCGCCTCGCGCGCCGACGAGGACCGGCTGGCCACCGCCCTCGCCCGGCTGGTGGCGGAGGACCCCACCGTGCGGCTCGAGCGCCGCGCCGACACCAACCAGCTGCTGCTGTGGTGCGTCGGGGAGGCGCACGCCGAGGTGCTCCTCGACCGGCTGCGCACGCGGCACGGCGTCGCCGTCAACACGGTGCCGGTCCGGGTGCCCATGGTGGAGACCCTCGCCGGGTCGGCGCGGGTGACCGGCCGGCACGTCAAGCAGTCCGGCGGCCACGGGCAGTACGCGATCGTGGTGCTCGAGGTCGAGCCCGGCCCCCCCGGTTCGGGCATCGTCTTCGAGCAGCGGATCGTCGGCGGCACCGTGCCCAGCCAGTTCCACGGCAGCGTCGAGAAGGGCATCCGCGCGCAGGCCGAGCGGGGCGTCTCCGGCGACCGGCCGATCGTCGACGTCCACCTGACCCTGGTCGACGGCAAGGCGCACTCGGTCGACTCCTCCGACGCCGCGTTCCAGGCGGCCGGCGCGCTGGCGCTGCGCGAGGCGGTGGCCGCGTCGGGCACGAAGGTGCTCGAGCCGTGGTGCGAGGTGGAGGTGTCGGTGCCCGCGGAGTACGTGGGCGCGGTGATGAGCGACCTCTCCTCGCGGCGGGCCCGGGTCACCGGCAGCGACGCCGACCCCGATCCCGACCGCGACCGGACCGTCGTCCGGGCCGAGGTGCCCGAGGTCGAGCTGCTCACCTACGGCAGCGCGCTGCGCTCGGTCTCCCACGGCACCGGCAGCTTCAGCCGGCGGCCGCTGGGCTACGAGCCGGCCCCGGCGTCGGTGGTGGCCGTGCCGGTGTGAGGGCGGCGCGGTAGCAGAGGGGCGGGAGCGGCCCTCGTGCACGGACCCGCCGCGAGCTCGCGAGTGGTGGGGGGCACGAGGGTCCTTCGACTAGCCTCGGGCACGGTGTGCACGAGGCTGGAGGAGCAGTGACGACGTCGAACGGGCCGTCGGCCGCTGCCCACGTCCCCCCGGGCGCCCCCGCCGTCCCCCTGCCCGACCGCAACCTGCTGGCCGACCGCGTGTGGACGGTGCCCAACGCGCTGTCGGTGCTCCGGCTGCTCGGCGTCCCGCTGTTCCTCTGGCTGCTGCTGGGCCCCGAGGCCGACGGCTGGGCGATCGTCGTCCTCGCCCTGTCCGGCGTCAGCGACTGGGCCGACGGCAAGCTCGCCCGGCTGCTCGACCAGGGGAGCCGGCTGGGCGCGCTGCTCGACCCGGCGGCCGACCGCCTCTACATCGTCGCCGCGCTGGTCGCGCTGACGCTGCGCGAGGTCGTGCCCCTGGGGCTGGTGCTCGTGCTGGTCGGCCGCGAGGTGGTGCTGGCGGTCACGCTGCTGGTGCTGCGCCGCCACGGCTACATGCCGCTGCAGGTGCACTACCTGGGCAAGGCCGCGACCTTCCTCATGCTCTACGCCTTCCCGATCCTGCTGCTGGCCCAGGGCGACGGGCCGGTGGCGCGGGTCGCCGAGCCCGTGGCGTGGGCCTTCACCATCTGGGGCACCGCCTTCTACCTGCTCGCCGGCCTGCTCTACGTGGTGCAGGCGGCCGGCCTGGTGCGCGCGGCGCGTACCGGGGCGGGGCCGTGAGCTCCACCCTGCAACGCGGCGGCGGGCTGCGCTCGATGGGCGCCTCGCTGCTCGACCAGGTGATGGCCGAGACCCTCGACCCCGCCTACGGGCAGGCCGCGGCCCGCAAGGCCGCGGCGGGGGAGGAGCCGCCGGGCACCGGTCCGCGGCGGCGCCGGGGGCAGCTCGTGGTGGCGCTGGTCATGGTGGTCGCCGGGCTGCTCGCCGCGGTCACCTACGACCAGGCCGCCGCCGGGGCGGGTGGCCGCGAGGAGGTCCGCTCGGCGCTGCTCGGCGACATCCGCGACGAGACCGCCACCGCCGACGGGCTCGCCGACCAGCTGGCCGCGCTGCGCACCGAGGTGAACCGGACCCGCGAGCAGGCGCTGCGGACCACCGCCGTCGGGCAGCGCGCGCTCGAGCAGCTCGCCGCCGCCGAGGCGGGCGCGGCGGCGGTGGCGGTGACCGGTCCGGGCCTGCTGGTGACGCTGGCCGACGCCGAGCCCGACGCCGACTCCGACCCGGTCGGCGGGGAGGCCGAGACCGACCCCAACGGCCTCGTGCGCGACGGCGACCTGCAGCTGGTGGTCAACGCGCTGTGGGCCGCCGGGGCCGAGGCGGTCAGCATCAACGGGCAGCGGCTCGGGCCGACGAGCGCGATCCGCTTCGCCGGCGAGGCGGTGCTGGTCGACTTCAACCCGGTGACCAACCCGTACGAGGTGAGCGCGATCGGCGACCCGGACGCGCTGCGCGACGAGTTCCTCGCCAGCCCCGAGGTCGGCGCCCTGGCCGTCATCTCCGAGTCCTACGGGCTGCGTTTCGACTTCGCCAAGGAGAACGAGCTGTCCCTGCCCGCCGCCGCCCCGCCCGAGCTGCGCTCGGCCGTGCCCCTCCCGGACGAGCCGGCGCCGGACCAGGCCCCGGGGGGCTGACCCGTGATCCCGATCCTCGGCCTGGCCCTCGGCGTCGTCCTCGGGCTGGTCTTCGACCCCACCGTGCCGCTGTGGCTGCAGCCCTACCTGCCGATCGCGGTGGTCGCCGCGCTGGACGCCGTCTTCGGCGGGTTCCGCGCCCGCCTCGACGGCATCTTCGACGCGAAGGTGTTCGTCATCTCGTTCGTGTCCAACGTGGTCGTGGCGGCGCTGATCGTCTTCCTCGGCGACCAGCTGGGGGTCGGCGCGCAGCTGTCCACCGCCGTCGTCGTCGTGCTGGGCATCCGCATCTTCGGCAACGCGGCGGCGATCCGCCGGCACGTCTTCCGGGCATGAGCGACGAGCGACGGCCCGGCGCCGCGCCGGAGGAGGACCCGCCCGGCGAGCCGGGAGCCGAGGTCCCGGCCGAGGCGTCCGTCGACCCCGACGAGCCGGGGCCGGACGACGGACCAGAGGCGGACGACGAACCGGAGGCGGACGACGAGCCCGCCGACGCCGATGCAGCGCCCGCCGACGGGGCGGAGCCGGCGGTCGCCGAGGAGGGGCCCGAGCCGGCCGACGAGGCAGCCGCCCCGGCCACCCCGGTCCCTCGCCGCCGCCGGCGCGACCCGCTGGCCGCGGTGCTGATCGGCGTCCTCACGCTGCTGCTCGGCTTCGCCTTCGCGGTGCAGGTGCGCAGCAACGACGCAGAAGGGCTGCTGGCCGGCGCGCGCGAGGAGGACCTGGTCCGCATCCTCGACGAGCTCAACGCGCAGGAGGACCGGCTGCGCCAGCAGATCGCCGAGCAGCGCGCGGCGCTCGAGCAGCTGAACAACTCCGACAGCCAGTCCGCGGCCGCGCTGGAGGAGGCCCGCCAGCGGGCCGAGGCCATCGGCATCCTCAACGGCACCATCCCCGCCCAGGGCCCGGGCCTGCGCATGGTGATCCGCGACCCCGACGGCGAGGTGCGGGTCGCCGACCTGCTCGACGCCATCCAGGAGCTGCGGGGCGCCGGGGCCGAGACCATGCAGATCGACGGCGTGCGCATCGGGGTCTCCAGCGCGGTCACGGGCGAGCCCGGGGAGCTGCTCGTCGACGGCCAGGAGATCACCGCGCCCTACGAGGTGCTGGCCATCGGCTCGCCGCCCGACCTGGAGACGGCGATGAACATCCCCGGCGGCGTGGTCCAGCGGATCGGCGGCCGCGGCGGGTCGGTCGAGATCGCCCAGGCCGACCTGGTCGTGGTGGACGCGTTGCGACCCCTCGACACGCCTGAATACGCTTCGCCGGAGTCCGACGGCGACTGACGCCGTCGCCGTCCTCACCCCACCCCCTGCACGAGGAGCCGCACCGCATGGCCACACCCGGCGACCGCCGTTACACCGACCAGCACGAGTGGGCCCTGGTCCAGGGCTCCGAGGACGGTGCGACGGTCGTGCGGGTCGGGATCACCGACCACGCGCAGGACGCGCTGGGCGACATCGTGTACGTCCAGCTGCCCGAGGTGGGGGAGGAGGTGGCCCCCGGCGCCGCCATCGGCGAGGTCGAGTCGACCAAGTCGGTGTCCGACGTGTACGCGCCGCTCGCCGGCGTCGTCAGCGCCGTCAACGACCGCCTCACCGACGCACCGGAGACGGTCAACGCCGATCCGTACGGCGAGGGCTGGCTGGTCGAGATCCGCGTCGAGGGCGACGGCGACCCGACCGCCGGCCTGCTCGACGCCGACGCCTACCAGGCGCTGGTCGACGCGTCCTAGAGTGCGCCGACCGCGGGCGTTACGGGCGCGTCGCGCTCACTATGCTCTCGGTCGGACCGGGTCTTCCGACGGCCAGTCGGCGGGCCCGACCCTCACCTTGTACGTCCGGTTGACCCTCGGGCCGACCGGCTGGTTCCATGACCCACGGCGCGCCGTGACCCCACGGTGGCCGACCCGCGACGGGCTGTCCGGCCCGTCGTACGCCGGCCGCCGCCGGCCAGCCACCTGGCCCGCGGCGGTGCCACCTGCACCGGAGGAGACAGACGTGCACTGCACTCGTTGTGGCCACAACAACCCCGAGGGCAGTCGCTTCTGCGCGCAGTGCGGTGCCGCCCTGTCGCAGGAGCGGGTGGGGGAGTCGACCAGCGTCATCCCCAAGGTCGGCGGCGAGGACTCCGGCGAGCAGGTCGAGGTCACCCCGGACACCGCCGACGCGCACGCCGGCGCCGTCGACTCGCTGCCGCCGGGCTCGGCCCTGCTGGTGGTCAAGCGCGGCCCGAACGCCGGCAGCCGGTTCCTCCTCGACCAGGACGTGACCACCGCCGGCCGGCACCCCGACAGCGACATCTTCCTCGACGACGTGACCGTCAGCCGCCGGCACGTCGAGTTCCACCGCGAGGGCGGTGGCTTCTCGGTGCACGACGTCGGCAGCCTCAACGGCACCTACGTCAACCGCGAGCCGGTCGACGTCGCCACCCTCGCCGGGGGCGACGAGGTGCAGATCGGCAAGTTCCGGCTGGTCTACCTCACCGGTCCGCGCACCGGCGAGCCCGCCGCCCGCTGACCGGTGCCCGACCCGCGCGAGAGCGCGATCGGGACCGCCGCCGACCAGCACACCCCCCGCCTGACCATCGGCGAGGTGCTGGCTGTTCTTCGCGACGACTTCCCCGACGTGACGATCAGCAAGATCCGGTACCTGGAGTCCGAGGACCTCGTCCACCCGCAGCGCACGCCGTCGGGCTACCGGAAGTTCTCCTCGGCGGACGTGGCGCGGCTGCGCTACGTCCTGGCCGCGCAGCGCGACCACTACCTGCCGCTGCGCGTCATCAAGGAGCACCTCGAGGCGCTCGACCGGGGTGAGCCGCTGCCCGCCGCGGCCACCGGCCCGGTGGCCGTGCCGCCGCCGGCGGCCGGCGGGCCGGGTGGGGACGACGACCGCGGCGGGCCGATGCCGGCCGACCAGTTCGCCCGGGCCGCCGGCCTGGAGCCCGAGCAGCTGGCCGACTGCGTGCAGTTCGGGCTGCTCGTGCCCGACGGGAAGGGCCGCCACCCCGCCGCCGACCTGCCGGTCGCCCGGGCCGCCGCGGGGCTGGCCCGGCACGGCATCGAGCCGCGGCACCTGCGCGGCTACAGCAACGGTGCCGACCGCGAGGCGGGGCTGATCGAGCAGCTGGTGGCGCCGCTGCTGCGGGCCCGCTCGGAGGAGGCGCGGGCCCGCGCGACGGAGAAGCTGCGGGAGCTCGCGGCGCTCTCCGCGCAGCTGCACACCGCCCTGCTGGAGGCGCGACTCCGGGATCTCCTCCGCCCCTAGGTCGGGCGTACCGTGAGGGCGTCGGGTGCCGGGGCCGCGCACCGGGTGCCCGACGTGACCGCCCGCGCCCGCTACCCCCGGGCCGCTGTTGAGGGAGCCGCACCGTGCAGGAGCTTCGAGTCGTCGGCGTGCGTGTGGAGCTGCCGGGCAACCAGCCGATCCTGCTGCTCAAGGAGACGCAGGGCGAGCGGTACCTCCCGATCTGGATCGGCGCGGTCGAGGCCGCCGCGATCGCGTTCGAGCAGCAGGGCGTGCGCCCGGCCCGGCCGATGACCCACGACCTGCTCAAGGACGTCGTCCGCGCGCTCGGGGCCACCCTGGAGGCGGTCAACATCACCGAGATGCGCGACGGCATCTACATCGCCGAGCTGGTCTTCGGCGACGACCGGGTGGTCAGCGCCCGGCCCTCCGACGCCGTCGCCCTCGCCGTGCGCACCGGTGCGCCGATCTTCGGCGCCGAGGACCTGCTCGACGAGGTGGGGATCGAGATCCCCGACGAGCAGGAGGACGAGGTCGAGAAGTTCCGGGAGTTCCTCGACCAGATCTCGCCGGAGGACTTCGGCGCGGGCTCCGGCTCCGGCGGCTGAACTCCGGCGGCCGTGCTCCGGTGACCGGACCCCCGGGGCCGGGACGGACGGTTCCGGATCGCGGTCCGGTCACGAGTCGTACCGCGACCGGAGCGGGGGCCGGTCGCGGCGGTAGGGTCGCTGCACCCACCTCGTTCGGGTAGAGCACAGCGACACGCCGCCTTCCTCAGTTGACCCACCCCAGGGCCCGGCTTACGGTCGGCGAACAACACCGGTGTGACGCCTGAGGTTGGTGGGTGCAGCGCCGGGTCCACCGCCGCAGCTGCGGGCCGGGACACGAGGAGGACGCTGGACGTGAGCGACCAGAGCAACGGCTCCCAGGGTCAGCTCTTCAGCGACGCCGCGGTCGGCGCGCCCTCCTACGACGACGTGGACACCGATCTCGTCGGCTACCGGGGCCCCACCGCCTGCGCCGCCGCGGGCATCACCTACCGGCAGCTGGACTACTGGGCGCGCACCGGCCTCGTCGCCCCGTCGGTGCGCACCGCCACCGGCTCGGGCACGCAGCGGCTGTACTCCTTCCGCGACATCCTGGTGCTCAAGGTCGTCAAGCGGCTGCTCGACACCGGCGTCTCGCTGCAGAACATCCGCAAGGCCGTCGACCACCTGCGCAACCGCGGGATCAAGGACCTCGCCAACGTCACGCTGTTCTCCGACGGCGCCACGGTCTACGAGTGCACCTCCGCCGAGGAGGTCGTCGACCTGCTCGCCGGCGGCCAGGGCGTCTTCGGCATCGCGGTCTCCGGCGCGCTGCGCGAGCTGTCCGGCGAGCTGGCCGAGCTGCCGGCCGAGCGCATCGACGGCAGCACCGTGCACCCCTCCGACGACGAGCTGTCCCAGCGGCGCCGCCGCCGCGCCGCCGTCTGAGCCGCTCCGCCCGCTCTCCTCCTGCTCTCCCCGCGCCGCGGGGCGGGCTCGGCACGTGATGGGCGGGTGGTGACGCCGCCGTGCGCCCGTCCTGCCCGCTGGTAGCCTCCAGCCAGTGACCGACCGCGCGCTCCCGTCGCTCGCCGACCTCGATCCGTCCGGTTCCTTCCCCGCCCGCCACATCGGCCCACGGCCGGACGAGACGGCCCAGATGCTCGCCGCCGTCGGCTACGACTCGCTCGACGCGCTGGTCGACGCCACGGTGCCCGAGGGCGTCCGCGACCGCGCGCCGCTGGCGCTGGCGCCCGCCGCCGACGAGGCCGCCGTCCTGGCCCAGCTGCGCGAACGCGCGGCCGACAACGACGTCTACACCTCGATGATCGGGTTGGGGTACCACGGCACGGTCACGCCCGCGGTGATCCAGCGGAACATCCTCGAGAACCCCGCCTGGTACACCGCGTACACGCCCTACCAGCCCGAGATCAGCCAGGGCCGGCTCGAGGCGCTGCTGAACTTCCAGACGGTGGTCGCCGACCTGACCGGCCTGCCCGTCGCCGGCGCCTCCATGCTCGACGAGGCCACCGCCGCCGCCGAGGCGATGACGCTGGTCCGCCGCGCGGGGCGCGCCAAGCCCGACGCCGTCTTCGTGGTCGACGCCGACACCCTGCCGCAGACCCTCGCCGTCCTGGAGACCCGCGCCGAGCCGCTGGGCATCCGGCTGCACGTCACCGACCTGTCCGGCGGCTGGCCGGCCGACCTGCCCGAGGCCGGGGCGTTCGGCGTCCTGCTGTCCTACCCGGGGGCCAGCGGCGCCGTGCGCGACCACCGAGCGCTGGCCGCCGCCGCCCACGAGGCCGGCGCTTCCGTCGTCGTCGCCGCCGACCTGCTCGCCCTCACCCTGCTGGAGGCGCCGGGGGAGTGGGGCGCCGACGTCGCCTGCGGGACGACGCAGCGCTTCGGTGTCCCGCTGGGCTACGGCGGCCCGCACGCCGGCTACCTCTCGGTGCAGGAGAACCTCGCCCGGCAGCTGCCCGGCCGGCTGGTCGGCGTCTCGGTCGACGTCGACGGCGCCCCGGCGTACCGGCTGGCGCTGCAGACCCGCGAGCAGCACATCCGCCGCGAGAAGGCGACCAGCAACATCTGCACCGCGCAGGTGCTGCTCGCCGTCATGGCCGGCGCCTACGCCACCTACCACGGCGCCGAGGGCCTGGCCGCCATCGCCGCCCGGGTGCACCGCAGCGCCCAGGCGCTGGCCGGCTGGCTCACCGCCGGCGGGCTGGAGCTGGCCCACGACAGCTACTTCGACACCCTCGCCGTCCGGGTGCCCGGCCGGGCCGACGAGGTGGTCGCAGCGGCGGCGCAGCGGCGGATCAACCTGTGGCGGGTCGACGCCGACACCGTCCAGGCCGCCTGCGACGAGACCACCACGCCCGAGATCCTGCGCGCGGTGGCCGAGTCCTTCGGGGTGGCCGCGGGCGAGCTGCCCGAGGGGGGTCCGGACGCGCTCCCGGCCGCGCTGCGCCGGCGCACGCCGTACCTGACCCACCCGGTCTTCTCCGCACACCGGTCGGAGACGGCGATGCTGCGCTACCTGCGGTCGCTGTCGGACAAGGACCTCGCGCTCGACCGCACGATGATCCCGCTGGGCTCGTGCACCATGAAGCTCAACTCCGCGGTCGAGATGGCCGCGGTCACGTGGCCGGAGTTCGCGGCCCTGCACCCGTTCGCCCCGGCCGAGCAGGCCCGCGGCTACCGGCGGCTGATCGACGAGCTGTGCGCCGACCTGGCCGAGATCACCGGCTACGCGGCGGTCAGCGTCCAGCCCAACGCCGGCTCGCAGGGGGAGTTCGCCGGCCTGATGGCCATCCGCGGCTACCACCGCTCCCGCGGTGACGAGCACCGCGACGTCTGCCTCATCCCGAGCTCCGCGCACGGCACCAACGCCGCCAGCGCGGTGATGGCCGGCATGCGCGTCGTCGTGGTGGCCTGCGACGACGCCGGCAACGTCGACCTCGGCGACCTGCGGGCCAAGGTCGGGCAGCACGCCGCGCGGCTGGCCGCGATCATGCTCACCTACCCCTCGACCCACGGGGTGTTCGAGACCGAGGTGCAGGAGATCTGCGCGGCGGTGCACGACGCCGGCGGCCAGGTCTACGTCGACGGGGCGAACCTCAACGCGATGGTGGGGCTGGCCCGGCCGGGCCGGTTCGGCTCCGACGTCAGCCACCTCAACCTGCACAAGACGTTCTGCATCCCGCACGGCGGCGGCGGTCCGGGTGTCGGGCCGATCGGGGTCGCCGAGCACCTGGTGCCGTTCCTCCCCGGTCACCCGCTGGCCGACACCGGCGGCGCGGGGCCGACGATCTCGGCCGCGCCGTGGGGCTCGGCCGGCATCCTGCCGATCTCGTGGGCCTACTTGCGGCTGATGGGCCCCGACGGGCTCCGGCGGGCCACCGAGCACGCCATCCTCGGCGCCAACTACCTCGCGGCGCGGCTGCGCGAGCACTTCCCGGTGCTCTACACCGGCGCCGCCGGCCTCGTGGCGCACGAGTGCATCCTCGACATCCGGCCGCTGACCAAGGCGACCGGGGTGACCAACGACGACATCGCCAAGCGGCTCATCGACTTCGGCTTCCACGCGCCGACGATGAGCTTCCCGGTCGCCGGGACGCTGATGGTCGAGCCCACCGAGAGCGAGGACATGGGCGAGCTCGACCGGTTCGTCGAGGCGATGGCGACGATCCGCGCGGAGATCGGCAAGGTCGCCGCAGGCGAGTACGACCGGACGGACAACCCGCTGCGCAACGCGCCGCACACGCTCGCCATGGTGACGGGGGAGTGGGGCCGGCCCTATCCGCGGGAGACGGCGGTCTTCCCGGTGCGCGGGCTGGTGGGCCGGCAGTACCTCAGCCCGGTGCGGCGCATCGACCAGGCCTACGGCGACCGGAACCTGGTCTGCTCGTGCCCGTCGCCGGAGGCGTTCGCCGAGCCCGACCCGGCCGAGATCGCCGCCGACCTGAACGGGGGGCGCACCCCGGCGCGGGCCGAGAGCGCACCCGACGACCTGGGGACGACGGAGGACGTGGTGGGCGCCCGGGCCTGAGGGCGCCCGGCGCTACACCAGCTGGGGCAGCTGCCAGGTGTGGTGGTCGGGGACCGCCCGGCCGTCGGGCAGCAGCTCGCCGTCGTCGTCGAACAGCACGACGCCGTTGCACAGCAGCCGCCAGCCCTGCTCGGGGTGGCTGGAGACGACGACGGCCAGGTCGCGGGCGTCGCTGTCGGCGTCGGGGCACGGGGTGGTGTGGGAGCACATGGTCTCTCCTGGGGAAGCGCTCCGGCCGGGCAGCCGGTGTCACTAGGCGTGTTCGTCCTGTTACGGGCGTGACTGAAGTGTGCCCCCGCTCACACCTCCTTGTCAGCGGGTGGACGCGCCACCGTCACCCGCCGGGGTGGGCAGTTCTCGCCATGGCGCACCGCCCGGACCGCGGCGCAGCATGCCCAGCGGCCGCGCCCGCCACACGGCCGGGATCCGGACGGTCCGTGCCGGAACGGCACCGGCCCGATGAGTCGCCGTCCCGCCCGGGGTCCGACCCGCATGACCACCGGAGAGATCGACCCCAGGTACGGCGATGCGTCGGCCACCCCGCCGCCGTGGGCCGAGATCGAGCGCCTGCTGACCGAGGCGCAGCTGTACTGGATCGTCACCGTCCGCGCCGACGGCCGTCCCCACGCCGTCCCGCTCGTCGGCGTCTGGCACGAGGGCGCCTTCGCGTTCTGCACCGGCGCCGAGGAGCAGAAGGCGCGCAACCTCGACGTCAACCCGCACGTCGCGGTGACGACGGGCAGCACCGGGGCGGGCGGCTGGGACAGCGGGACCGACGTGGTCGTCGAGGGCACCGCCGTCCGCGTGAGCGACCCCGCCGAGCTGCGGCAGTTGGCCGGGGCATGGCGTGCCAAGTACGGCGACGACTGGCACTTCGAGGTGTCCGGCGAGGAGTTCGTCGAGGTCGTCGAGGGCGGCGGCCGGGCCCGGGTCTACCGGGTCCGGCCGGCCAAGGTCCTCGCGTTCGGCGGCGGGCACGGTCAGACGCGGTACCGCCCCTGAGCCCTCAGAGCTTGCGCAGCAGCACCCGGCGCACCGAGTGGTCGGCCGACTTCTGCAGCACCAGCCGGGCCCGGGAGCGGGTGGGCGCGATGTTGTCGCGCAGGTTCGGGCCGTTGACGGCCGACCAGATGCCCAGCGCCGTCTCCCGGGCCTGCTCGTCGGAGAGGTCGGCGAACCGGTGGAAGTACGCCGAGGTGTCGGCGAACGCCGTCCGGCGCAGGGCGAGGAACCGGTCGACGTACCACTGCCGGATGTCGGCCTCGGCGGCGTCGACGTAGACGGAGAAGTCGAAGAAGTCGGAGAGGAAGACCTCCGGGACCGTGCCGTCGGCCCGGTGGCCGGCCTGCAGCACGTTGAGGCCCTCGATCACCACGATGTCGGGCCGGTGCACCGTCTGCCGGGCCTCGGGGACGATGTCGTAGGACTGGTGGGAGTACACCGGCGCGCTCACCTCCGGCATCCCCGACTTCACGTCGGCCAGGAAGCGCAGCAGCGCCCGCCGGTCGTAGCTCTCCGGGAAGCCCTTGCGGCCGAGCAGCCCCCGCGCCTCGAGGACGGCGTTGGGCAGCAGGAACCCGTCGGTGGTGACCAGGTCGACCCGCGGGGCGCCGGGCGAGGCGGCCAGCAGCGTCTGCAGCAGGCGCGCCGTCGTGCTCTTGCCGACGGCGACGCTGCCGGCGACGGCGATGACGTAGGGCACCTTCTCGGTGCGGTCGCCGAGGAAGGCGTGCTGCGCCGCCCACAGCGCGCGGCTGGCGGCGACGTGCAGGTCGAGCAGCCGGGCCAGCGGCAGGTAGACCGTGGCCACCTCGTCGAGGTCGATCCGGTCGCCCAGGCTGGCCAGCGCCTCCAGCTGGGCCGCGTCGAGCGGCAGCGTCGACCCCGCCGCGAGGGCTCGCCACGAACCGCGGTCGAACACCGCGTAGGGCGAGATCTGGGGTCGGGTCCCGGCCGTCACGGCGACCATGGTGCCGTCCGGGCCTGCGGGGTCACCCGGCCGGGTGGGCGGGGGCGGCCGATCGGCCGGAACGGGGAGACCCGGGCGGAGCTGCGTCTACTGTGCCGGTGTGCCGACTTCGCGCGGGCTGCTCGACTGCATCGAGCGCTACTTCGCCGCCGCGCCGCTGCCCGACGCGCGGATCGAGGCGGTCGGCGCGCTCGACGTCCCGATCGGTGACCCCGCCTGGCCCTACCCGGCCCGGCCGCGCGCCGGCGCGGGCAAGGTGACCCCCAACGACGTCGCCGCCGCCGTCGTCCTGCAGGAGGGCAGCGGCCTGCCGGTGGGACTCGAGTGGACCTGCGAGCGCTCGCCCGAGCTGGCCGCGGTGACCCGCCAGGCGGGCCTGGCCGTCGACGAGCTGCCGCTGCTGGTCGCCGACGAGCCGGTGGAGCTGCTGCTGCCGCACGGCGTCCGGCTCTACCTGGTGGGCGCCGAGGACCCCGAGCTGCCCCGCTACGAGCGCGTCGCCCAGGTCGCCTTCGCCCACCCCGGCGGGCGCCGGGACGTCGACGAGGGGCCGCTGGACACCTCGCCGGAGGCCGAGGCCCGCACGGCGGTGCTGCGCGAGCGGATCGCCGCCGGCCGCACGGTGATGATGGTCGCCGTCGAGGACGACGAACCGGTCGCCGTCGGCTCGCACCAGCCGGTCGACGTCGACGGCGCCGAGGTGTCGGAGATCGTCGGGGTGGCCACGCTGCCCCGGCTGCGCGCCCGGGGGCTGGGCGCCGCGCTCGCCTCGGCGCTGACGGCGCACGCCCGCGAGACCGCCGACCTCGTCTTCCTCACCGCCGGCGACGACGACGTCGCCCGGGTCTACGAGCGGGTCGGCTTCGCCCGCCTCGCCACGACGGGCGTCGCCGAACCCCCCGACACCGACTCCTGACCCGTGGGGGGGGGGGGGGGGGGGGGGGGGGGGGGGGGGGGGGGGGGGGGGGGGGGGGGGGGGGGCGGGGTGGGGGGGGGGGGGGGGGGGGGGGGGGGGGGGGGGGGGGTGGGGGGGGCCCCCCCCCCCCCCCCCCCCCCCCGGCCCGAGGGAGCCCCCGATGCCCGTCCAGCTGAACCA
>NZ_JBJGZV010000056.1:0-26906 GCF_054050715.1 Blastococcus sp. SYSU D00669 | reverse complement strand
CGAGACCGCCCGCCGCCAGGCCCTGCCGGGATGGCTACACGAGTACAACCATCACCGGCCCCACACCGCTATCGGACGACGCCCACCGATCGCCCGCCTGACCAACCTGTCTGGGCAGTACAACTAGAAAGGGCTCGTGACGAACACGAGTCCTGAGGGCTGGGTCCGCACCGACCGGGACGGCGCCGTCCTCACGGTCACGCTGGACCGCCCGGACCAGCTCAACGCCCAGACGCCGGCCACCTGGCAGGCGCTGCGCGCGGTGGCCGACACGCTGGACGACGACGTCCGGGTGGTCGTCCTGCGCGGCGCCGGGCGCGCGTTCTCGGCGGGCCTGGACCGCAGCCTGTTCAGCCCCGAGGCCGGCGACGGCACGCTCGGCGAGCTGGCGGGCATGCCGGCCGACCTGGCGCAGGAGCGCATCCGCGGCTACCAGAGCGCCTTCCGCTGGCTGCGCTCCCCGGGCGTCGTGTCGGTCGCCGCGGTGCAGGGGCACGCGATCGGCGCCGGCGCGCAGCTCGCGCTCGCCTGCGACCTGCGCATCCTCGCCGACGACGCCCAGCTGCGGCTGCCCGAGGTCACGCTCGGCCTGGTGCCCGACCTCACCGGCACGAGCAACCTCGTCGACCTGGTCGGCTACGGCCGCGCGCTGGAGATGTGCCTGACCGGCCGCGCGGTGGGCGCCACCGAGGCCCGCGCGATCGGGATCGCCAACCTCGTCGTCCCCCGCGCCGACCTCGACGCCGCCGTCGGCGACCTGGTGGCGGCCCTGCTCGCGCCGCCGGCCGGCGCGAGCCGCGAGACGGCGGCGCTGATCCGGTCGGCGGTGCACAACGACCACGAGACCCAGGACGCCGCCGAGCGCGCGGCGCAGGTGCGCCGGATCTCCGCTCTCGTCAGTGGGGCCTGAGAGGCTTCTGGCGGAACAGGCCGGTCCCGGGCGGTGTTGGCCGGGCATCCAGGTCGGCCCGCAGGGAGGGAGCAGCGTGGACATGAGCGGTCCCATGACCTCCATGGCCGCGATGCGGTCGTTCCGGCGCGATCCGTCGGTCACCGCGCGCGAGCTGCCCGAGGGCACCGTCAAGCGGATCCTGGGCGTGGCCAGGCCGTACCGGCGGGAGCTGACGTTCTTCCTGCTGCTGGTCGTCGGGTCGTCGGTCATCGGGGTGCTGACCCCGCTGCTGGCCGGCGACATCGTCAACCGGATCGCCCGGCTCGACGGCACGGCGGGCGACATCGTCCGCATCGCGCTGTTCATCGCCGGCCTCGCGGTGGTCGACGCGGCGATCTCGCTGGCCACGCGGTGGTACTCCGCGCGCATCGGCGAGGGCGTCATCTACGACCTGCGCAGCAAGGTGTTCGAGCACGTCCAGCGCATGCCGGTCGCCTTCTTCACCCGCACCCAGACCGGCGCGCTGGTCAGCCGGCTCAACAACGACGTCATCGGCGCCCAGCAGGCGTTCACCTCGACGCTGTCCGGCGTCGTCTCCAACGCCATCGGCCTGGCGCTGACCGCCGGCGTCATGTTCTCGCTGTCCTGGCAGATCACCCTGCTGTCGCTGGTGATGGTGCCGCTGTTCGTGCTGCCCGCCCGGCGCATCGGCAAGCGGCTGCAGGAGATCACCCGGGAGTCCTACGGCCTCAACGCGTCGATGAACGCGACGATGACCGAGCGGTTCAACGTCGCCGGCGCGCTGCTGGTCAAGCTGTTCGGCCGGCCCGACGCCGAGGCCGACTCCTTCCGCGGCCGGGCCGCCCGGGTGCGCGACATCGGCGTGCTCTCGGCGATGTACGGCCGCACGTTCTTCACCGCGCTCACGCTGGTCGCCGCGCTGGCCACCGCGCTGGTGTACGGCCTCGGCGGCTGGCTCGCCTTCGACGGCACGCTCAGCCCCGGCGACGTCGTGGCCCTGGCGCTGCTGCTGTCGCGGCTGTACGGCCCGCTGACCGCGCTGTCCAACGTCCGCGTCGACGTCATGAGCGCGATGGTCAGCTTCGACCGCGTCTTCGAGGTGCTCGACCTGCCGCCGATGATCCGGGAGGCGCCCGACGCCGCCCCGGTGCCGGCCGACGACCGGTCGATCGAGTTCGACTCGGTCTCCTTCAGCTACCCGTCCGGCGCCGAGGTGTCGCTCGCCTCCCTCGAGGAGGTGTCGCTGCCCGAGCACGGCGGCCCGACGGCGGTGCTGCACGACGTGTCGTTCCGGGTGGAGCCCGGCCAGCTCGTCGCGCTGGTGGGGCACTCGGGTGCGGGCAAGTCGACCATCGCCAACCTCGTGCCGCGGCTCTACGACGTCACCGGCGGCACCGTGCGGGTCGGCGGCCTCGACGTCCGGCGGGCCACGTCGGCCTCGCTGCGCGACGCGATCGGCGTGGTCAGCCAGGACGCCCACCTGTTCCACGACACGATCCGCGCCAACCTGCTCTACGCCCGCCCCGACGCCACCGAGGAGCAGCTCTGGGCGGCGCTGTCCGGGGCCCGCATCGGCGCGCTCGTGCAGTCCCTGCCCGACGGCCTGGACACCGTCGTCGGCGACCGCGGCTACCGGCTCTCCGGCGGCGAGAAGCAGCGGCTGGCGATCGCCCGGGTGCTGCTCAAGGCACCGGGCATCGTGATCCTCGACGAGGCGACCGCGCACCTCGACAGCGAGAGCGAGGCCGCCGTCCAGCACGCGCTCGACGCCGCCCTGGAGGGCCGGACCTCGCTCGTCATCGCGCACCGGCTGTCGACGATCCGCGAGGCCGACCGGATCCTGGTGGTGGACGACGGCCGCATCGCCGAGTCCGGCACCCACGAGGAGCTGCTGGCGCTCGGCGGCCGCTACGCCGACCTGTACCGCACCCAGTTCGTCGGCGGGGAGCCGCAGACCGTCGACGCCGCCTGACCTGCGGTCCGTGCCCACCGGGCGAGCTGCTCCGCGGCCACGGCGGTGCTCCGGCGACGCGGCTGAGCCGCTCACCCATCGGCACCGCATCGACACGCGGCGTACCGGCGCGGACGGTTCCGGCGAGGGGCGGACGGGACGCCGAGGACGACCACTAGCGTCACTGCTGTCCCAGCACCCTGAGGAGCGCGAGTTGACAGCTGCCCACCCGCACGACGCCGCCATCCGCACCTTGTACGTGCAGTTGCTGGACGGCTGGAACCGGCGCAGCGGCGCGGCGGTCGCGGCGGCGTTCGCCGACGACGGCGACATCATCGGGTTCGACGGCAGCCACCACAGCGGGCGGCTGACCATCGCCTCCGACCTGCGACGGATCTTCGGCACCCACCAGACGCCGGCCTACGTCGGGCTGATCCGGTCGGTGCGGCCGATGGCCGAGGGCGTCGCCGTCCTGCACGCCCACGCCGGCATGATCCCGCCCGGCGGCGGTGACCTCGACCCGGCGCTGTTGACCGTGCACACCCTGGTGGCGGTCGAGGAGGGGCCGGGGCGCTGGAAGATCTCGCTGTTCCAGAGCACGCCGGCCGCCTGGCACGAGCGGCCCGAGGCCCGGGAGGCGCTGCTGGCGGAGCTGCGGGGCCTGCTGGCCCCCCAGTGAGCGTCCTGCTCCGCGCCGAGGAGCTGCTGGCCGGCCGCGGCCGCGTCGTGCTGCTCGACGTCCGCTGGGCGCTCGGCGACGACCGGGGGCACGAGCGGTACCTCGCGGGGCACCTGCCGGGCGCGGTCTTCGTCGACCTGGAGTCCGAGCTGGCCGACCCGCCGTCGCCGGCCGGGGGGCGGCACCCGCTGCCGTCGCTGCCGCGGTTGCAGGCGGCGGCCCGGCGGTGGGGCGTGCGCGCGGGCGACCGCGTGGTCGCCTACGACGACACGGGCGGCGCGGCCGCCGCCCGCGCGTGGTGGCTGCTGCGCTGGGGCGGGCTGGCCGACGTGCGGCTGCTCGACGGCGGCCTGGCCGCCTGGCAGCGGGCCGGTGGCCCGGTCGAAACCGGTGAGGTGGTGCCCGAGCCGGGCGACGTGGTGCTGACCGGGGGCGGCATGCCGGTGGTGGGTGCCGACGCCGCCGCCGCGCTGCCGGCCACCGGCGGCCTGCTGCTCGACGCCCGCGCCGCCGAGCGCTACCGCGGCGAGGTGGAGCCGGTCGACCCGCGGGCCGGGCACGTCCCCGGCGCCGTGAGCGCGCCGACCACCGCCAACCTGGCCGCCGACGGCACCTTCCTGCCGGCCGCGGCGCTGCGGGAGCGCTTCGCCGCGCTGGGCGTGGCCGCCGGCCGGCCGGTCGCCGTCTACTGCGGCTCGGGGGTCACCGCGGCCCACGAGGTCGCGGCGCTCGCCGAGGTCGGGGTCGAGGCGGCGCTGTGGCCGGGCTCGTGGTCGCAGTGGTCGGCCGATCCGGCGCGGCCCGCGGCGACCGGGCCGGATCCGGCGTGACCGCGCCGACCCCCGCGACCTGGGTGGTGGCCGGCCTGTCGGCCGTCGCGCACCTCGTCGTCGGCGTGTTCTACCTGTCCTCGGGGCTGGTGGCCCCGCTGTGGGCGGTCGTCGTCCTCGCGGTCTGGTGGCTGCTGCTCGCCGTCCAGCTCTCCCGGCTGGCGCTGCGCGGCTCGTGGTGGACCCCGGCCGTGCCGGTGGTCGCGTTCGCCACCTGGTACGTCGTCCTCACCGTGGGGGAGCAGGCCCTCGGCTGGACCGCCTGACCGGACCACCACCGATCTCGCCCGACCGCCTACGAGAAGTGCGTGCGCGGGCGGTCCAGCGGCCGGCCGTCGACGACCAGGTCGACCTTCTCGTTGTAGAAGGCGACCAGGCCGGCGATCGGCAGCAGCTGCCGGGTGGGGAAGTCGTAGGACCACGCCAGGTCGCGGTGCAGCCGGTCGCCGATCCGCACCGACCAGTAGGCGCTGGTGCGGCCCTTGTACGGGCACTCGGTCACGGTGTCCGACGGCTCGAGCGCGTCCAGCCGCAGCGCCGTCCGGGGCAGGTAGTAGCGCGTGGGCAGGCCGGTCTCGAAGACCAGGACCGGGCTGGACGACTCGGCGAGCGGGACGCCGTCGAGCTCGACCCGCACCGTGCGCGTCGACCGCAGCGCGTCGACGCGGGAGTAGGGGTTGCGGGGGTGCACGAAGACCTGCTCGTCCTCCTCGAACCAGGCGTCGAGCGCCGCCCAGTCGACGTGCACGCAGTCGCTGAGCTCGCCCTCGGCCGGCACCCACGCCGCGCCGGGGCGGTGCTGCCCGCCGGCCCGCACCCCGTGCCGCCGCGCCGCGCCCAGCCGCCGCCGCTCGACGACCCCCTCGTCCTCGAGCACCCCCGCCGCCACGTCGGTCAGCGGCACGTAGAACTGCGGGTAGTACGGCCACTCCCACACGTACCGGGCGGCGGTGGTGTCGAGGACCGGCGTGCCGCCGAGCCAGGCCCGGACGCGCCGGGGCACCGGCTCGACGTGGCCGACGGGGGTCATCGCCCGCGGGTAGTCGCGCACGGCGGTCATCCTGCCGCCGCGACCGCCTCCCGCACAGGCGTCAGGACCGGACGGCGGCGGCGCTGCACCGCCGCGCCCGCCCCGAGCAGCACCAACCCGGCCACCACCCAGGTGGACAGGACGAGCAGGGGAGCGCCGGCGCCGGCGCCGTCGAACCACGAGACCGAGCGCAGCAGCGAGCCCGTGGCGCCGGGCGGGAGCAGCTGGCCCAGCGTCCCCCAGCCGCCGGGCAGCAGCTCCGGCGCGCTCGCCAGGCCGGAGAGCGGGTTGCCCAGCAGGACGACGGTGGCCGCGCCGAGACCCAGGCCCGCCGGGCCGGCCAGCTTCTCCAGCCCGAGCAGCACCAGCGCCGTGGCCGCCATGCCCAGCGCGACCGCGCCCGTCGTCGTCCACCAGCCGCTCTCCACCGCGCCCAGCCACGTGCCGAGCACCGTGGCGGTCACCATGCCGCCGGCCAGCGCCATGGCGAGGGCCGCGACGGCGCGCATCCCGGTCCGGCGGACGAGCCGGGAGGTCAGGCCGGCGGTGAGGACGCCGCCGAGCGCCAGGGGCAGCGCCGCCGCGGCCAGCCCCGCACCGCGCGGGTCGCTCTCCGGCGTGGGGACGACGTCCTCGACCGGCACCGTCGTCCCGGTGGCGGCGCCCAGCCCGGTCGCCACCTGCCGCAGCGACTGCGCGACCACCGGCGAGGCGGCCGAGGCGACCAGCAGCTGCGGACCGTCGGGGCCGACGACGACGGCGCCGTAGACCTCGCGGTCCTCGATGGCCGCCCGGGCGGCCGCCTCGTCGGCGAGCACCTCGACGTCGAAGGCCCCGGGCTGCGCCTCGTCGAGGGCGGCGGTGACCTGCTCGGCGGCCGGTGCGGGCCCGGCCACGGCGACCGGGAGGTCGTGCGGCGCGGAGCGCACGGCGGGCCAGGCGAAGGCGGTCAGCACGAGCGCGACGAGCAGCGCGACCCCGGCGACCAGCGGCACCAGACGGGCGGTGTCCCGGCCGGTGGAGGGGGTGGACATGGCGACTCCTCCAAGAAAAACGAATGACCGTTCGCTTGCAGGATCGAGACTCCTCCGAGAGGGAGGCGCTGTCAAGAACGATCGTTCGTTTTACTATGGCCACGTGCCCCGCGTCTCCGAGTCCCACCTGACCGCCCGCCGCGACCAGATCCTCGACGCGGCCACCGAGCGGTTCGCCGCCAACGGTTTCCAGGCGACCGGCATGGCCGACGTCATCGCGGCGAGCGGCCTGTCCGCCGGGGCGGTGTACCGCTACTTCCGCAGCAAGGACGAGCTGATCGAGGCGATCGTCGACCGCGTGCTGGGCCGGGCCGCCCAGCGGTTCGAGACCTTCCTCGACGAGGACCCCGATCCCGAGCCGGCCGCGGCGGTGGCGACGGCGGTCGACCTCGTCGCCTCCGTCGCCGCCAGCGGGCCGGTGGACATGACCCGCGTCGCGGTGCAGGCGTGGGGCGAGGCGCTGCGCAACCCGTCGGTGGGCCGGGTCGCGAGCACCGCGTACGGCACCATGCGCGGCTACTTCGTGGAGGTCGCCCGGCGGGCGCAGCGGTCGGGCCGGACACCCGCCGACGCCGACCCGCAGCTGCTCGGTGCTGCGCTGTTCTCGCTGGTGCTCGGGTTCCTGTTGCAGCGGCTGCTGCTGGGCGACGTGGACCCGGAGGGCTACGTGGCCGCCGTGGGGGCACTCCTGGCCCCCGCGGCGTCCTAGCCCCGGGGCTGCTCGGCGTCGCCCAGGAGGGCCTGCAGGGCCGGCTGCAGCAGCCGTTCGACGTCGGCCGGCGACGCATCGGCGAGCCCCGGGAGCTCGAGCGCGTAGCGGCCGAGGGCCATGCCGGCCGCGCACGACATGAGCAGCGCCGCCTTGAGCTCGGCGTCGGGCCCGCCGATCGTCCGGGAGAGGTCGCCGATCACCGCGCACATCACCTCGTCGCGCATGATGCGCTTCGCCTCGTGGTGGGTGAGGAAGTTGCGCAGCAGGGTGACGGCCGCCTCCCGGTCGGCCGTGCCCTCGAACTTGGTCAGCAGGTCGCGCAGGACGGCGGCGGGGATCTCCTCCCGGGGGGCCGTGCGTGCCGTCCCGCCGCCGTGGGCGCCCTTCATCGCGGCGGCGAAGAGCCCCTCCTTGCTGCCGAAGTACTGCATCACCAGCGTCCGGAGCCATCCGACACGCGGACGGGCGCGAGGTGAGGAAGGGCCTGGCGCTGCTCGTCCTGGCGATGAGCCAGCTCATGATCGTGCTGGACGTCAGCATCGTGAACGTCGCGCTGCCCGACATCGCGCAGGCGTTGAGCGTCCGCAGCAATGCCGACCTGTCGTGGGTCGTCACCGGCTACACGCTCACCTTCGGCGGCTTCCTCCTGCTCGGTGGCAAGCTCGCCGACCGGCTCGGCCGCCGGCGGGTCTTCGTCGCCGGTGCCCTGATCTTCGCGCTGGCCTCGCTGCTCGGCGGACTGGCCGGCGACCTCGGCCTGCTCATCGCCGCCCGGCTGCTGCAGGGCCTCGGTGGCGCGCTGATGGCGCCGTCGGCGCTCTCGCTGCTCACCGTCGTCTTCGACGAGGGCCGCGAGCGCAACCGGGCGCTGGGCGTCTGGGCGGCCATCTCGGCCGGCGGCGCGGCCATCGGCCTGATCCTCGGCGGCGTGCTCACCGAGTACGCCAGCTGGCGGTGGGTGCTGTTCGTCAACGTCCCGGTGGCCGCCCTCGCGGTGCTGGGCGCGCTCCGGCTGCTGCCCGAGAGCCGCGACGAGCGGGCGCGGGGCTTCGACGTGCCCGGCGCGGTGCTGGTCACCGGCGGCCTGGTCGCGCTGGTCTACGCCCTGGTCAAGGGCAACGACTTCGGCTGGACGTCGGCCCGCACGATCGGGGTGCTCGCGCTCGCCGTCGTGCTGCTGGCCGCGTTCGCCGTCGTGCAGCGGCGTTCGGCCGATCCGCTCGTGGACTTCCGGCTGTTCCGCTCCCGGACCATGCTCGGGGCCGACCTCGGCGCGCTGTTCATCGGCGCCGGCCTGTTCGCCGTGTTCTTCTTCCTCATCCTCTGGATGCAGCTGGTGCACGGCTACTCGCCGCTGCGGGCGGGCTTCGCCTTCCTGCCCATGACCGCCTTCATCGTGGTCGGCGCGGGCATCGCGTCCCAGCTGCTCTCCCGGACCGGGCCGCGGCCGCTGCTCGCGGTCGGTCCGGCGCTCGGCGCGGCCGGCATGCTCTCGCTCGCCCTGCAGCTCGAGCCGGACTCCTCCTACGTCACCGTCGTGCTGCCCGCGCTGTGCGTCCTGGCGCTGGGCATGGGCATGACGTTCGTGGCGCTCACCGGCTCCGCCGTCGCCGGCGTGCCCGCGGAGGACGCCGGTGTCGCCAGCGCGCTGCTCAACGCGGGGCAGCAGGTCGGCGGCTCGCTCGGGCTGGCCATCCTCACGGCGGTGAGCACGGCCCGCACGGACTCCCTCGCGCCGGCCGGCCCCGACGGGTCGCCGGCGTACGTGTCGGCGCTCGTGGACGGCTGGGCCCTGGGGTTCGTCGTCGCGGCGGGTTTCCTCGCCCTGGCCGCCGTGGTGGCCGGCAGCCTGGTGCGGGTGCGGCCCGCCGACGTGGTCGCCGGACCCGAGGTGGTCGTCGCGGCCTAGCGGGAGCCCACGGCGGCGTCGTAGCGGTCGAGGAGGACCGCTGCGACGCGGTCGTCGGGCAGCAGGGGAGCGGTGACGGCGTCGGCCCCCGCGGCGGCCAGCTTGTCGGCGAAGTGCCCGGGGGCCAGCAGGTACGCCGCCACCACCACGCGGTCGGCGCCCCGGGCCCGGGCGGCGGCGACGGCGTCGGGGACCGGCGGCTGCGCCGCCGAGCCGAAGCCGGTGGTGACCGGACCGGTCCAGCGCTCCTGCAGCAGCGCGGCGGTGGCGGCGACGTCGGCGGCCGACCGCTGGTCGCTGGACCCGGCCGCGGCCAGGACGACGGCGGTGCGCGGGTCGGCGGGGTCGGCGCCGGCGGCCGTGAGCCGGTCGTGCAGCACGTCCACCAGCCGCTCGTCGGGTCCCAGCGGGCGGGCCGCGACGGCGGTCGGGTGCGCGGCCACGGCACCGGCGATGTCGACGTGCACGTGGTAGCCGCCGGACAGCAGCAGCGGGACGACGACGGCCGGTCGGCCCTCCGCGGCGAGAGAGCCGACGACGTCCCCCACCGTGGGCGGCTGCACGTCGACGAACGCCGCCGTCGTCACCAGACCGGGCCGCAGGGTGCGCGCGGCGAGCGCGAGCTCGGCGACCAGCCGCCGGCCGGTCGGGTTGCGGGTGCCGTGCGCGCAGGCGACGAGGACCGGTGCCGTCACGGGGAGCGCAGCATCCCGCCGTCGACCGGGATCATGACGCCGGTCAGGTACGAGGCGGCGGGGGAGAGGGCGAAGGCGGCCACCCGGCCGAACTCCTCGGGCTGCCCGTAGCGGCGCAGCGGGATCGCGGCCGTGAACTTCTCGTACGCGGCCGCGGGATCGCCGGTGGCCTCGTCGATCTCGGTGATGCGGTCGGTGGCGATCCGCCCGGGCAGCAGCCCGAACACCCGGATGCCCTTCGGTCCCAGCTCGTCGGCCAGCGCCTTCGCCGTCATGGCCAGGCCGGGGCGCAGGCCGTTGGAGATGGCCAGGTGGGGGATCGGCTCGCGCACCGAGGTGGAGAGCACCAGCCCGATCGCCGCGCCCGCCTCCAGCCGGGGGACCAGCGCGCGGACCAGCCACAGCGGGCCGAGCAGCACGCTGTCGTAGGCCGCGCGCCACTGCTCGGGCGTGGTGTCGAAGAACGAGCCGGCCGGCGGGCCGCCGACGGAGATGAGCGCGCCGTCGAGCCGGCCCAGCCGCTCGACCGCCCCGGCGACCAGCCGCGGCGCCGCGTCGGGGTCGCCGAGGTCGGCGGCCAGCCCGTGCGCGGAGGGGGCGCCGCCGAGGTCGGCCGCCGCCTTCTCGACCGCCTCGGCGCTGCGCGAGCTGACCAGCACCCGCGCGCCGTCGGCGGCGAGGGCCCGGGCGGCGGCGAACCCCAGCCCCCGGCTCGCGCCGGTGAGCAGGAATCCCCGACCGCCCAGGCCCAGGTCCATCCCGGGATCAGCCCTGCCGGAGCGACCGGAGGACGTACTGCATGATCCCGCCGTTGCGGTAGTAGTTCGCCTCACCGGGGGTGTCGATGCGCACCCGGGCGTCGAACTCGGTCGTCCGACCGTCCGAAGCCTCCGCCCTGACCTTCACCGTGCGCGGGGTGTCGCCGTCGTTCAGGGCGGTGATCCCGGTGATGGTGAACTCCTCGTCGCCGGTCAGGCCGAGCGACTCGCGGTCCTGGCCCTCGGGGAACTGCAGCGGCAAGACGCCCATGCCGATCAGGTTCGAGCGGTGGATCCGCTCGTAGCTCTCGGCGATGACCGCCTTGACCCCGAGCAGCGCCGTCCCCTTGGCCGCCCAGTCGCGCGACGAGCCGGAGCCGTACTCCTTGCCGGCCAGCACGACCAGCGGGATGCCCGCCTCCTGGTAGGCCTGCGACGCCTCGTAGATCGACGTCGTCTCTCCGGTCAGGTGGTTCTTCGTGACGCCGCCCTCGGTGCCGGGCACCAGCTGGTTGCGCAGCCGGATGTTGGCGAACGTGCCGCGGATCATCACCTCGTGGTTCCCGCGCCGGGAGCCGTAGGAGTTGAAGTCGCGCCGCTCGACGCCGTGCTCGCGCAGGTACTTCCCGGCCGGGCTGTCGGCCCTGATCGAGCCGGCCGGCGAGATGTGGTCGGTGGTCACCGAGTCGCCCAGCACCGCGAGCGTGCGGGCACCGGTGATGTCCTGCACCGGCGCCGGCTGGTCGGCCATGCCCTCGAAGTACGGGGGCTTGCGCACGTAGGTGCTCTCGGCGTCCCACTCGAAGGTGTCGCCGGTCGGGGTGGGCAGGTTCTGCCACTGCTCGGTGCCGGCGAAGACGTCCTCGTAGCTGCGGCCGAACTGCTCGGCCGAGACGGCCTCGTCGATGACCGCCTGGACCTCGTGCGGCGAGGGCCAGATGTCGCGCAGGTAGACGTCCTGGCCGTCGCTGCCCTTGCCCAGCGGCTCGGTGGTCAGGTCGAGGTCCATCGTCCCGGCCAGCGCGTAGGCGATGACCAGCGGCGGGCTGGCCAGGTAGTTCATCTTGACGTCGGGGTTGATCCGGCCCTCGAAGTTGCGGTTGCCGGACAGCACCGAGACCACCGCGAGGTCGGCCTCGTTGACCGCGGCCGACACCGGCTCCGGCAGCGGGCCGGAGTTGCCGATGCAGGTGGTGCAGCCGTAGCCGACCAGGTAGAAGCCTAGCTTCTCCAGGTACGGGGTGAGCTCGGCCTTCTCGTAGTAGTCCATGACGACCTTGGACCCGGGGGCCAGCGTCGTCTTCACCCACGGCTTGGTCGTGAGGCCCTTCTCGACCGCCTTCTTGGCCAGCAGGGCGGCGCCGAGCATGACCTGCGGGTTCGAGGTGTTGGTGCAGGAGGTGATCGCGGCGATCACCACGTGGCCGTGGTCGACGAAGGTCTCGGTGCCGTCCTCGAGCACGACCTTGGTCGGCGTGGAGGCGCGGTCACCCGCGGGGGCGGGGACGACGGAGTGCGGCCGGCCGGCCTCGCCGTCGCCGTGCGCGAAGGGGCTGGCCGGGTCGGAGGCGGGGAAGGTCTCCTCGACCGACTCGTCGACGGTGGAGACCGCCTCGGGGGCGACGTCGGGGTCGTGCGAGACGTCCTCGACCTTCGCGTAGTCGGGCAGCGCGCCCCGGAACGCCTCCTTGGCGTCGGAGAGGGCGACCCGGTCCTGCGGGCGCTTGGGCCCGGCGATCGAGGGGACGACGGTGGAGAGGTCGAGCTCGAGGTACTCGGAGAACGCCGGCTCGTGCGAGGGGTCGTGCCAGAGGCCCTGCTCCTTGGCGTAGGCCTCGACCAGCGCCACCTGCTCGGCCGGGCGGCCGGTCAGCTGCAGGTACTTGATGGTCTCCTCGTCGATGGGGAACATCGCCGCGGTCGAGCCGAACTCCGGGCTCATGTTGCCGATGGTGGCGCGGTTGGCCAGCGGGACGGCGGAGACGCCCTCGCCGTAGAACTCGACGAACTTCCCGACCACGCCGTGCTGGCGCAGCATCTCGGTGATCGTGAGCACCAGGTCGGTGGCGGTGGAGCCCTCCGGCAGCTCGCCGGTGAGCTTGAAGCCGACGACCCGCGGGATGAGCATCGACACCGGCTGGCCGAGCATGGCCGCCTCGGCCTCGATGCCGCCGACGCCCCAGCCCAGGACGCCGAGGCCGTTGACCATCGTGGTGTGCGAGTCGGTGCCGACGCAGGTGTCGGGGTAGGCGACGACGCGGTCGCCCTCCGGCCGCGGGAAGACCACGCGGGCGAGGTGCTCGATGTTGACCTGGTGGACGATGCCGGTGCCCGGCGGGACGACCTTGAAGTCGCTGAAGGCGCCCTGGCCCCAGCGCAGGAACTGGTAGCGCTCGCCGTTGCGCTCGTACTCGATCTCGACGTTGCGCTCGAACGACTCCGGGGTGCCGAAGACGTCGGCGATGACGGAGTGGTCGATGACCAGCTCGGCCGGCGCCAGCGGGTTGATCTTCTGCGGGTCGCCGCCGAGGTCGGCCATCGCCTCGCGCATCGTGGCGAGGTCGACGATGCAGGGGACGCCGGTGAAGTCCTGCATCACCACGCGCGCGGGGGTGAACTGGATCTCCTGGTCGGGCTCGGCGCTCGGGTCCCAGCCCGCCAGCGCCCGGATGTGGTCGGCGGTGATGTCCGCGCCGTCCTCGGTGCGCAGCAGGTTCTCCAGCAGCACCTTGAGGCTGAAGGGCAGCCGCTCCGCGCCCTCCACCGCGTCGAGCCGGTAGATGTCGTAGTCGGTCCCGTCGACGGTCAACGTCGACCGCGCCCCGAAGCTGTCCTTGCTGGCTGCCACTGCTCTGCGCCTCACCCTCGCTGGTCCGCGCGCGTCCGTCCGGTCGCGCTGCTTGCCACCCCCGATCATCCCAGCACCGACCCGGCGGCGCGGCTCCGGGCCGGGGGAGGGTCACCCGTGACCTGGGACACCGCACCTACGGTGGGGGCGTGGACGACGCCCCCGAGTGGCTCACCGCCGCCCGGCAGATCACCGTGCTGACCGGGGCGGGCATCTCGACCGACAGCGGCATCCCCGACTTCCGCGGCCCGCAGGGGGTGTGGACCCGCGACCCGGAGGCGGAGAAGCTCTCGACCCTGCAGTACTACGTGGCCGACCCCGACATCCGCCGCCGGGCCTGGCGGGAGCGGCTGCGGCACCCGGCGTGGTCCGCGGAGCCGAACAGCGGGCACGCGGCGCTGGTCGACCTCGAGCGGCAGGGGCGGCTGCGGGCGCTGCTCACCCAGAACATCGACGGGCTGCACCAGAAGGCGGGGTCGTCGCCGGCGCGGGTGCTCGAGCTGCACGGCACGGTGCACGAGGTCGCCTGCCTGTCCTGCGGCGACCGGACGTCGATGCGCAGCGCCCTGGACCGTGTCGAGGCCGGTGAGCCGGACCCGGCGTGCCTGGTGTGCGGCGGCATCCTCAAGTCGGCCACGATCAGCTTCGGGCAGGCGCTCGACGCCGACGTGATCGAGGCGGCCGCCCGGGCCGCGGGCGACTGCGACGTCTTCCTCACCGTCGGCACCTCCCTCACCGTGCACCCGGCGGCCGGGCTCACCGAGGTCGCCGCCGCCTCGGGCGCCCGCGTCGTCGTCGTCAACGCCCAGCCCACGCCGTACGACGGCCTGGCCTCGCTCGTGGTCCGCGAGCCCATCGGCACCGCCCTGCCGCGGCTGCTCGCCGAGAGCTGAGCCCACCGGGAGCGGTGAGAACCGCGCCGTCGGTCGGTCAGAGCCGGCATGACCACCATCGCGAGCATCACCGTGTCGCTGGACGGCTTCGTCACCGGCCCCGACGACCGGCCCGGCCAGGGCCTCGGTGTCGGCGGCGAGCGGCTGCACCACTGGGTCTTCGGAGGGCCGTGGACCTACGACGGCGACCACGACCCCGGTGCCATGTCCGGGGAGGACAAGGCCTACTACGACGGGCTGGTCGAGCGGATCGGCGCCGGCGTCGTCGGCCGCGGGATGTACGACGCCGCGGGCGCCTGGGGCGGGAAGAACCCCTTCCCCGGCACGCTGGTCGTGCTCACCCACCGCACCGACCCGCACGACGAGAGCTTCGTCTTCGTCGACGACCTCGGTGAGGCGCTGCGGCTGGCCCGGGAGGCGGCCGGGGAGAAGGCGGTGAACATCGGCGGCGGGGCCGACGTGATCCGCCAGGCCCTCGCCGCCGGGGAGGTCGACGAGCTCTGCCTCTCCACCGCTCCCGTGGTCCTCGGCGCCGGGAAGCCGCTCTTCGACGGCACCCTCCAACTCGACCTCGAGCCGCTCGCAGTGCGCTGGTCGCGCTGGGCCACGCACGTGCGCTACGGCGTCCGCCGTTGAGCTGCGGAGGCCGGGGACGCAGGATCTCTGCGCCCCCGGCCTCCGCACGTCAGGCGACGCGGTGGCCGAAGCGGAAGACGTCCTCCGGGTCCACCCGGCGCTTCACCGCGATCAGCCGCTCGAGGTCGCCGTCGCCCCACAGGGTGCCGACCTCCTGCGGCCCGGCGGCGCCGAGGAAGTTGAGCAGCGCGCCGCGCGCGGCCCACGGCCGCAGCCGGTCGACGACCGACTCGACGATCGCGGGGACGACGTCGACCAGCGGCGGGAACATCGGCCCGAGCACCCAGGCGGAGAAGGCGGCGTCGCGGCCGGCGACGGCGTTCGGGACGGCGGCCGGCCGGGACAGCGCCCCGCCGAGGTGCCGGATCTCGGCCATGGCCAGCGGGAGCTCGACGTCCGGGCCGGCGGCGGCGAGCAGCGCGTCGACGGTCTCGGCGGTCAGCTCCCGCAGCGTGAGGCCGCGGTCGAAGGCCGGCATCGGCGTCGTCGGGTCCATGTGGATGGAGTCGACGGCGGCGTAGGGCATCTCGGCGACCGTGTCGACGATCGACGGCGCGGCCGCGCGCATCGGCGCCAGCAGCGCCGCCCCCTCGTCCGCCGACCCCAGGTGGGCGATCCGCAGGTGCACGACGGTCTGCCCCTGCAGCGGCGGCGGCAGCGACGGGTCCGGGGGCAGCCGCAGGATCGCCACCGAGCTGGTCGTCTCCTCCGGCACGGTCGCCACCCACTCGCGGTAGGCGTGCAGGACGGCGGCGGCCGCGGCGCCGGGGAAGAAGATGCAGCCGCCGTAGAGGGTGGCCACCGGCACGAGGTCGAACTCCAGCGCGGTGACGATGCCGAAGCTGCCCTTGCCGCCGCGCAGCGCCCAGAACAGCTCGGGGTCGGTGTCGGCGTCGACGGTCCGCACGGCGCCGTCGGCGGTCACGACCTCGGCCCGGCGCACGAGGTCGGCGGCGAAGCCGTACTTGCGGGCGAGGACCCCGAGGCCGCCGCCGGTGGTGTAGCCGACCACCCCGACGCCCGACGACGAGCCCGACAGCGGGGCCAGGCCGTGCGGCGCGGCGGCGTCGATCACCTGCCGCCAGCGGGCGCCGGCACCGACGCGCGCGGTGCGCGCCGCCGGGTCGACGACGACGTCGTCCATGCGCTTGGTGGTGACCAGCACCGCGCCGGCGAGGTCCTCGACGAGGCCGTGGCCGGTGGCCTGGACCGCGACGCCGAGGCCGCGCTCGCGGGCCCAGCCGACGGCGGCGGCGACGTCGTCGGCGCTGGTGGCCCCGACGACGACGGCCGGCAGGGGGGTGTGGGTGGTGACGAAGGGGGTGACCTCGTCGGCCAGCGCGGGGTCGCCGGCGCGCAGGACGGGGCCGGCGACGACCCGGGCGAGGTCGTCGGTGTCGGGCAGGACGGTGGTCATGCGGGTGCTCCAGGGTGTGGGTGCGGGAGGGGGTGGGTTCAGCGCGCCGCGGAGACCTCGAGCTCGACGAGCATCCCGGGCAGGGCCAGCCGCGCGACCCCGACCAGGGTCATGGGTGGGGTCGCGCCGACGCGGGCGAGCCGCTCGGCGAGCACGTCGAAGTTGGCGAGCACGGCGTCGACGTCGACGGCGTGGACCGTCAGGCGCAGGACGTCGGCGAGGGACATCCCGCCGGCGGCCAGCACCTCCTCGACGTTGGCGAGGGCGAGCGCCAGCTGGGCGGCGGGGTCGTCCTCGTGCAGCAGCTCGCCGCGCTCGTCGACGGGGCCCTGACCGGAGGCGGTCAGCACCCGGGCCGGGGCCGGGCGCACCTGGGCCTGGTCGAAGCCGAAGGCCGCGCTCCAGGGGGTGGGGTTGATCCGCTCGACGGGAGCGGTGGTCTGCGTCATGGCGACCACGCTGGCCCGGCGATCTCCCCGGGTCGATCCCACGTCCCTGGGACGTCGCACCCCCAGACTCCTGGGATACACGAAGTGCCCCGCTGACCTGCACACTGTCGCCCCGTGAGCAGCCTGCTGACCGAACGCGTGCGGGCCCAGGTGGACGGCCTCGCCGTCGGCGGGCTCGACGTCCCCACCTTCAGCGCCTCGGCGCTGGACGCGCTGGCGCGCGCGGTGCCGTTCTCGGCCGCCTGCTTCGCCACCGCCGACCCGGCCACCGGGCTGGTCACCAGCACGGTGAAGTCGGCGCTCGACGACCACCACGACGAGGAGTGGGCGCACTTCGAGTACGTGGTGCCCGACCCGACGGCGTTCCTCGACGTCTCGCGGCGCCCCGGCCGGGTGGTCGGCCTGCGCTCCGAGACCGACGGGCGCACCGAGCTGTCACCGCGGTTCACCGACTTCATCCAGCGCTACTGGGACTTCGGCGACGAGATGCGCGCCGCGCTCACCGTGGACGGGCGCACCTGGGGGTTCATCGCGCTGTTCCGGGAGAGCGGTACGGGCTTCAGCCCGCTCGAGCAGGAGTTCCTCAGCAGCATCAGCCCGTCGCTGGCGACCGGGCTGCGCGGCGGGCTGCTCGCCGCGGCCGCCGGTCCGGCGCGCGCCGTCGACGGGCCGGCCGTCCTGGTCGTCGACGCGCAGGGGGAGATCGCCTCGGCCAGCATCGGCGCCGCCGCGCAGGTGGCCGAGCTGGGCGGGGGCCCGCTGGGGGAGGCGCAGCTGCCGCTGGCGCTGCTCAGCCTGGTCGGTGCCGCGCGCCGCGTCGTCGCCGACGGCCGGCCCGGCACGCCCCGGGTGCGGCTGCGCACGCGGTCGGGCACCTGGGTGGTCGCCCACGCCTCCCCGCTCCTGTCGCGCGACGGCTCGGGCACCGACGTCGTCGTCACCATCGAGGAGGCCCGGCCGCCGGAGATCGTGCCGATCGTCGTCGCCGCGTTCGGGCTCACCCCGCGCGAGCAGGACGTCGTCCAGCTGGTGCTGCAGGGCGTCGACACCAGCGCCATCGCCGCGGCCCTGCACCTGTCGGCCTACACCGTGCAGGACCACCTGAAGTCGATCTTCGCCAAGGTGGGCGTGCGCAGCCGCCGCGAGCTGACCGCGAAGGTCTACTTCGACCAGTACGCGCCGCGTTTCGGCCGGGAGGTCGGCCCGAGCGGCTGGTTCGCCGACGGCGCGGGGGTGCCGGCGCCGCGGACCCCGATACCGTGACGGGGACCACGTCGAGCGGCCGGTGACCGCGCCGGCCCGTCCCCCGGGAGCCGGCATGCGCGTGCCCCTGACCACCCGTGACTTCCTCGACCGCGCCGAGCTGGTCTACGGCGACCGCGTGGGCGTGGTCGACGAGCCCGACCAGCCGGCCCCGTCGCTGGGCGAGGTGACCTACCGCGAGCTGGCCCGGCGGGGCCGGGCGTTCCAGGCCGGCCTGGACGAGCTCGGCATCGGCGAGGGCGAGCGGGTGGCGATCGTCAGCCACAACTCCGCCCGGCTGCTGGAGCTGCTGCTCGCCGTCCCGTCGTCGGGGCGGGTGCTGGTGCCGATCAACTTCCGGCTCTCGCCCGACGAGGTGCGCTACATCGTCGGCCACTCCGGGGCGCGCATGCTGCTCGTCGACCCGGAGCTCGAGGAGTCGCTCAAGGGCGTCGAGGCCGAGCACAAGTTCGGCACGGGGGAGGAGTACGAGCAGCTGCTGCGGTTCGACACCGAGCCGGCGCCGTGGGCCGAGCCCGACGAGGACGCCACCGCGACGATCAACTACACCAGCGGGACGACGGCGCGGCCCAAGGGCGTGCAGATGACCCACCGCAACATCTGGGTCAACGCGGTCACGTTCGGCATGCACATGCAGGTCAGCGACCGCGACGTCTACCTGCACACGCTGCCGATGTTCCACTGCAACGGCTGGGGCATGCCGTACACGACCGCCGGTCTCGGCGCCCGCCAGGTGGTGCTGCGCAAGGTCGACGGCGCCGAGATCCTCCGCCGGGTCGACCGGCACGGCGTGACCCTCATGTGCGGGGCACCGGCGGTGTGGAACGCCGTCCTGGACGCCGCGCAGCACTGGGACGGCGAGATCCCCGGCCGCGACCGGGTGCGCATCGTCGTCGCCGGCGCCCCGCCGCCGTCGAAGACCATCGCCCGCGTCGAGGCCGAGCTCGGCTGGCAGTTCAACCAGATCTACGGCCTGACCGAGACCGCGCCGCTGCTCACCATCAACCGGCCGCGCGAGGAGTTCGACGCGCTCGACCCCGAGGAGCGGGCGAAGAAGCTGTCGCGCGCCGGGGTGCCGGCGGTCGGCATCCGGCTGCAGACCAGCGAGTCCGGGGAGGTGCTGGCGCAGGGCAACGTCGTCCTCGCCGGCTACTGGGAGAACCCCGACGCCTCCGCCGAGGCGCTGGACGGCGGCTGGTTCCACACCGGCGACGGCGGCTCGCTCGACGACGGCGGCTACCTCACGATCTCCGACCGCAAGAAGGACGTGATCATCACCGGCGGCGAGAACGTCTCCTCGATCGAGGTGGAGGACGCCGTCTTCAGCCACCCGGCCGTGGCCGAGGTCGCCGTCATCGGCATCCCCGACGACAAGTGGGGCGAGCTGGTCACCGCCCTGGTGGTCCGCGCCGAGGGGGAGCAGGTGACCGAGGAGCAGATCATCGCCCACTGCCGCGGCAGGATCGCCGGCTACAAGATCCCCAAGCGGGTCGAGTTCCGCGACGCGATCCCGCGCACCGCCACCGGCAAGATCCAGAAGTTCAAGCTGCGGGAGCAGTTCTGGTCGGGCTCGGAGCGGCAGGTGAACTGACGCCGCTCGAGGGGCGCGGAGACCGCTGACCACCTGGTTGACTCCGGACATGACCGCGCCACTGCCGGAGCCGGGACCGCCCATCGATCCGGACCAGCCGGTGCCGGACGATCCGGCGGAACTCCTCCCCGACGCCGCGGAGCCGTTGCCGCCGCCGCCGATCGAGTCCACGCCGGACGACCCCGGCGGGGACCCGGGCGGCGTCCCCGAGCCGGCCTGAGGCCGGGCGGGAGGGGGAGCCACCGGCCTCACCCGTGCGGGTGATCACCCCTCCTACCCGGCGCTGACCTGGCCGATCGTGGTCCTGGTGCGCCGCTCCTGGGCGCCGGACCCGGGAGGTCGGTCTTCGTGCGAGCGCGTGCCCTGCGGCGTGCGGGAGGGACGGCGCTGGGCGTCGTCGCGACTGCTGCGCTCGCCCTCGGACCCACCGCGGGGCCGGCCTCGGCCGCCCCGTCCCGCCCGGGCGACTCGCAGGTCGCCGCCGCCCAGGCCGCCGCCGACGCCGCCGCCGCCCGCTACGCCGAGCTGTCCGGTCAGCTGGCCGCGGCGCAGGCCGCGGTCTCCGGTGCGCAGGCCGCCTCGGCGATCGCCCTCGACGAGTACCAGGCCAAGCAGGCCCAGTACGACACCGCACGGGTGGCCGCGGAGGCCGCCGCTGCCGCCGCGGCGCAGGCCGCGGCCGACCTGCAGGCCGCCGAGGACGCGCTGACCGCCTTCGCGCGGCGCAGCTTCATCTCGCACAGCACCTACCCCGGCGCGGCGGCGCTGCTCCAGGCCGGCAGCCCGGCCGAGCTGATCCAGCGCGCGGCGCTGCTCGACGCCGCCGGCGCGCACCGCGGCGACGAGGTCGACCGGTTCACCGCCGCCAGCGAGGCGGCCGAGCAGGCCGCCGCCGCGGCGCAGGAGGGCCTCGACGTCGCCGGGCAGCTGCAGCAGCAGGCCGCCGACGCGCTCGCCGTCGCCCAGGACGCCGAGCGCGCCGCCCGGCAGCAGGCCGCGGCCGTGCAGGAGCGGCAGGTGCAGCTGCAGGCCGAGCTGGCCGCGGCCCAGTCGCAGCTCGCCGCGCTGATCGGCGAGCAGCAGGCGGCCGACCGGCTGGCGCAGCAGACCGTGGCGCGGCCGACCCCCACCGGGGTCCCGCGCGACGTCACCGAGGCGGGCTCGGGCTCCTCCACGGCGGTGCAGACCGCGATCGCGGCCGGGATGGCCTACCTGGGCACGCCGTACTCCTGGGGCGGCGGCGGGTCGCGCGGCCCGAGCTACGGCATCGACCTCGACGCCGACGTCCACGGCTTCGACTGCAGCGGCCTGACCCAGTACGCCTACGCGCAGGCCGGCGTGTCGATCCCGCGCAACAGCCGGTCGCAGTACGCGGCGCTGCCGAAGGTGGCGCGGGCCGACCTGCAGGCCGGCGACCTGGTCTTCTGGGCCAACGACCCGGGCGACCCGTCGACGATCTACCACGTGGCGATCTGGCTGGGCGACGGCACGGTGCTGCAGGCGCCGCAGAGCGGCGACGTCGTGAAGGTGTCGCGGATGTGGTGGAGCGGCTACGCCGGTGCGGTGCGGCCCAGCGCCTAGTCCTGCCCGGGAAGTAAGGGCGTCGGGCAGCCACGGGGGGAGCTGCCCGACGCGAGGACAAGGCTAGCAGCGTCCGAGCCCTCGCGGGCAGAGGTGTGCGTGCGCGTCGTGTCGCGTGTCGCGGACGGGCGTCCGCCGCCCAGGAACCTGTAGGACACTGGCCGTCGACGGGCATGCCGCCCGCCGACGGCCTCCGACGTCTGCGGGGCCGCCGACCGGCCCGACCAGGGAGCCACGTGACCAGCGCCGCCAGCACCCCTCTCGAGACCCCCACCCCGTCCGGCAGCTCGGCGGCCGGCGCCCCGGTCCCCCCGTCGGCCGACGCGGCCCGCATCGAGCGCGCGCTGTTCGAGATCAAGCGGGTCATCGTCGGCCAGGACCGCCTGGTGGAGCGGATGCTCGTCGCGCTGCTGGCCCGCGGCCACGTGCTGCTCGAGGGCGTGCCCGGCGTGGCCAAGACCCTGGCCGTCGAGACGCTGGCGACGGTCGTGGGCGGCAAGTTCGCCCGGCTGCAGTTCACCCCCGACCTGGTGCCCGCCGACATCATCGGCACCCGCATCTACAAGGCCGGCCAGGACAGCTTCGCCACCGAGCTCGGGCCGGTGTTCGCCAACTTCGTCCTGACCGACGAGATCAACCGCGCCCCGGCGAAGGTGCAGTCGGCCCTGCTCGAGGTCATGGCCGAGCGCCAGGTCTCCATCGGCGGCGTCACCCACCCGCTGCCCGACCCGTTCCTGGTGCTGGCCACGCAGAACCCGATCGAGTCCGAGGGCGTGTACCCGCTCCCCGAGGCCCAGCGCGACCGGTTCCTCATGAAGGTGCTCGTCGACTACCCGAGCCCCGAGGAGGAGCGGGAGATCATCTACCGCATGGGCTCCGAGCCGCCGGTGGCCGAGACGGTGCTCTCGCCCGAGGACCTCGTGCGCATGCAGAGGACGGCCTCCCGCGTCTTCGTGCACCACGCCCTGGTCGACTACGTCGTCCGGCTGGTGGTGGCCACCCGCTCGCCGCGCGAGCACGGCATGGACGACGTCGCGACCTGGGTCTCCTACGGCGCCAGCCCGCGCGCCTCGCTGGGCCTGATCGCGGCGGCGCGGGCGCTGGCGCTGGTCCGCGGCCGCGACTACGTGCTGCCGCAGGACGTCCTCGACGTGACCGCCGACGTGCTGCGCCACCGGCTGGTCCTCTCCTACGACGCCCTGGCCGACGGCGTGCCGGCCGACCACGTGGTCAAGCGGATCGTGCAGACGGTCCCGCTGCCGCAGGTGGCGCCGCGGCAGCGGGCGGCCGGCTTCGGGCCGAGCGGGCCCGGCGGTCCGCACGTGCCGCCGCAGCAGGCGCCGGTGTTCGGGGTGCCGGCCGCGGCGCCGCAGTTCGGGCCGCCCGCCGGCCCGCCGCAGCAGCCGCCGCACGGCCTCGCCCCCCAGGGCCCGCAGGGTCCGCAGGCGCCGGCGGCGCAGACGCCGTCGCCCAACGGCGGGCCCGCGCCGCAGGGTCCCGCCGGCAACGGCTTCGTCCAGGGCGCGTCGAACCCGCCCCGTCCGTGACGCCGCTGTTCCGCCGAGGGAGCAGCCTCCAGCAGCCGGCCCAACCGGCGCCGGAGCACCCCGGTCTGCTGCTGCACGCGGCGACGCCGGGCTCCGGGATCGAGCCGGGCGGTGGGGACGGCACCGGCGCGCCGCCGCGCTTCACCGACGGCCCGGCCGACGTGCTGCTGCGCCGGCTCGAGCTCACCGTGCGCCGCCGCCTGGACGGGCTGCTGCAGGGCGACCACCTCGGCCTCGTCCCGGGCTCGGGCAGCGAGGCCGGCGACTCCCGCACCTACCACCCCGGCGACGACGTCCGGCGCATGGACTGGCCGGTCACCGCGCGCACCCAGGTGCCGCACGTGCGGGAGACGATCGCCGACCGCGAGCTGGAGACCTGGGCGGTCGTCGACCTGTCGGCCAGCCTCGACTTCGGGACGGCGAACTGCCAGAAGCGGGACCTGGTCATCGCCGGGCTGGCCGCGGTCAGCCACCTGACCGTGCACGGGGGCAACCGGCTCGGCGCCGTCGTCACCACCGGTGAGCGGGTGGACCGCTACCCGGCGCTGAGCGGGAAGCTGGCCGCCGAGCGGCTGCTGCGCTCGGTGGTCGCGACACCGCGGGCGACCGGCGGCCGGCGCGGCGACCTGGCCGCCGCGCTCGAGACGCTGCGCCGTCCGCACCGCCGCCGCGGGCTGGTCGTCGTCCTCTCCGACTTCCTCGGCGACAGCGACTGGGAGCGTCCGCTGCGCGGGCTGGCCGCCCGGCACGAGCTGCTCGCGATCGAGGTGGTCGACCCGCGCGAGCTGGAGCTGCCCGACGTCGGCGACCTCGTCGTCGTCGACCCCGAGACCGGGCAGACGCTCGAGGTGCCCACCGGCAACGCCGAGTTCCGGGCGCGGTTCGCCGAGGGGGCCGCCGCCCAGCGGCAGGCCGTCGCCGCCGCGCTGCGCCGGGCCGGCGCCGGGCACCTGCAGCTGCGCACCGACCGCGACTGGCTCATGGACGTCGTCCGTTTCGTCGCCGACCGCCGGCGCGCCGGCACCGGAGGGGCCTCCCGATGACCTTCCAGTCCCCGCTGTGGCTGCTCCTGCTGCTGGCCGTCGCGGCGCTGGTGGCGCTGTACGTCGTCCTGCAGCTGCGCCGCAAGCGCTACGCGGCGCGGTTCACGAACGTGGCGCTGCTCGGGTCGCTGGTGCCCAAGCGGCCCGGCTGGCGGCGGCACGTGGCGTTCGCCGTCGTCGTCCTCGGGCTGGCCGCGCTGGTGGTCTCCCTCGCCGTCCCGAGCGCCGAGGTGCGGGTGCCGCGCGAGCGCGCCACGGTGATCATGGCCGTCGACGTGTCGCTGTCGATGAAGGCGACCGACATCGAGCCCACCCGCTTCCAGGCGATGCAGACCGCGGCGAAGCAGTTCGTCGACGTGCTGCCCGAGCGGATCAACCTGGGCCTGGTCTCGTTCGCCGGCTCGGCGACCACGCTGGTGCCCCCCACGACCGACCGCGGCCAGGTGCGCGGGGCGATCGACAACCTCGAGCTGGCCGAGGCGACGGCGATCGGCGAGGCGGTGTTCACCTCGCTCACGGCGATCGAGAACTTCCAGAACAGCCTGGACACCCCGAGCGAGGACCTGCCGCCGGCCCGGATCGTGCTGCTCTCCGACGGCTACAACACCGTCGGCCGCGACGACACCCAGGCCATCGACGCCGCCCTCGCCGCCGGGATCCCGGTCTCGACGATCGCGTTCGGCACCGACTTCGGCACCCTCGACCTCAACGGCGAGACGGTGCCGGTGCCGGTCGACCGGGCCACGCTGGAGCGGATCGCCGACGAGACCGGCGGCAGCTACAGCGAGGCCGCCAGCGCGTCGGAGCTGGAACGGGTGTACGCCGACCTGGGCAGCCAGATCGGCTACACCACCGAGCCCAAGGACATCAGCCCGTGGTTCGTGCGGACCGGTGTCTTCCTCGCGTTCCTCGGCGCCGTCCTCAGCCTCTTCTGGACGTCGAGACTGCTGTAGGTCCGCCGCTCTCGGCGCGGAAAGCGGACCCGCTTTCCGCGCCGGAAGCGGGGTTCAGCGGCTCGGGTCGAGCACCAGCTTGCCGGTGGTGCGCCGGGCGAGCAGGTCCTGGTGCGCCTCGCGGACGGCGGACAGCGGGTAGCGGCCGCCGCCGACCGGCTCCAGGCCGCCCTCGGCGACCATCGGCAGCAGCTCCTCGAGGGCGGCGTCCATCATTTCGGGCCGGGTCATGCAGTGCGCCAGCCAGAAGCCGATGACGGCGCGGCTGCGCTGCATGAGGGCGCCGGGCGGCACCGGCCTCGTCTCCTGACGGGCGGCCATGCCGTAGGTGACCAGCCGGCCGAACGGGGCCAGCGCCGACAGCGAGCCGGAGAAGACATTGCCGCCGGTCATCTCCAGCACGACGTCGACGGGCTTGCCGCCGTTGGCCTCGCGCAGGGCGGCGGTGAACTGCTTGGGGTCGTCGTCGGCGAGCGCGGGGTCGACGGAGGCGTCGGCGCCGAGCTCCTCGGCCAGCGCCCGCTTCTCGGGGCTGGAGGCGGTGGCGATCACCCGGCCGGCGCCCCACCGCTTGGCCAGCTGGACGGCGAGCGAGCCGACGCCGCCGGCCCCGGCGATGACGACGACGGACTCGCCCTCGCGCAGGTGCGAGCTGGTGCGCAGCAGGTGCCACGCGGTCGCGCCCTGCAGGACGACGGCGAGCGCCTGCTCGTCGGTCACGCCGTCGGGCACCGGCCAGGTGAGGCGGGTGGGCGCGGCGACCTTCTCCGCGTAACCGCCGCCGTCCAGCAGGCCGACCACCCGCTGCCCGCCGCCGGCCGGCGTGCCGACGAACTCCGCGCCGGGGATCAGCGGCAGCTTCTGCGGGGCGAGGTAGCTGTCCTCGGTCTGGTGCGTGTCGGCGTAGTTGATGCCGGCGGCGGCGACGTCGAACAGCTGCTGACCCGCGGCCGGCTCCGGCTCCGGGACGTCGACGACCTCGAGGACCTCGGGCCCGCCGAAGCGGGTGATCTGCACGGCACGCATGGCGGAAGGGTATGGGCTGACTTCTGGCAGCCGGTGGGCCGGGCACCGTGCTCCGCGGTCTCCGACCGAGCCGTCGCCGAGGACGGCAGGCAGGGTCCGCAGCTCGTCAGTCAGAGCACATCCGCCGCCCCGCGCCGGCCCTAGCGTCGGGACCGGCTCGCGACCGATCAGCCGCGGGCCGCGTCCGTGCCACCCGGGAGCAGGAGGCTCACCCATGCCCGTCATCACGACCGCCGACGGAACCGAGATCTTCTACAAGGACTGGGGCACCGGCCAGCCCATCGTGTTCAGCCACGGCTGGCCGCTGTCGGCCGATGACTGGGACGCGCAGATGATGTTCTTCCTGCAGCACGGCTACCGCGTCATCGCGCACGACCGGCGGGGCCACGGTCGCTCGGCGCAGGTCGGCGAGGGGCACGACATGGACCACTACGCCGACGACCTGGCGGCGCTGACCGCGCACCTCGACCTGCACGACGCGGTGCACGTCGGGCACTCGACCGGCGGCGGCGAGGTCGCGCACCACCTCGCCCGGCACGGCCAGGACCGGGTCGCCAAGGCGGTGCTGATCAGCGCGGTGCCACCGATCATGGTGCACACCGACGCCAACCCGGGCGGGCTGCCCAAGAGCGTCTTCGACGGCATCCAGGAGCAGGTGGCCACCAACCGGTCGGCGTTCTACCGCGACCTCGCCGCCACCGCCTTCTACGGCTTCAACCGACCCGGTGCGGAGCCGATCGAGGCGGTCATCCAGAACTGGTGGCGGCAGGGGATGATGGGTGGCGCCAAGGCGCACTACGACGGCGTCGTCGCGTTCTCCCAGACCGACTTCACCGACGACCTGAGGAAGATCACCGTGCCCGTGCTGGTGATGCACGGCGACGACGACCAGGTCGTGCCCTACGCCGCCTCCGGGCCGCTCTCGGCCGAGCTGCTACCGAACGGGACGTTGAAGACCTACGCCGGCTTCCCCCACGGCATGCCCACCACGCAGGCCGAGACGATCAACGCGGATCTGCTGGCCTTCATCCAGGCCTGACGTCGGGGGCCGGGGGGGGGGGGGGGGGGGGGGGGGGGCCCCCGGGCGGGGGGGGGGGGGGGGGGGGGGGGCGGCCCCCCCCCCGGCGGGGGGGGGGGGGGGGGTGTGG
>NZ_JBJGZV010000055.1:0-27482 GCF_054050715.1 Blastococcus sp. SYSU D00669 | reverse complement strand
GCGGGGGGGCGCGGGGCGGGGGCGGCGCGCGCCGCCCGCCCGCCGGCGGCGCGGGGGGGGGGGGGCCCGCGCCGCCCCCCGCCCCCCCCCCCCCCCCCCCCCCCTCCGCGAAGAGCTCGTTGTCGTAGAGGCCTCCGGGAGCACCGGTCGGCCGGGTCACGGCCGCGTCCAGCTCGGCCATGGCCCCGGCGTACCAGGCGAGGACGTCGTCGTGCGCCACGTCGTCCTCGACCGCGGCCACCGTGGTCGCCGGGACCGCGCGCAGCTCGACGTCCAGCGGTGGCGGCTCCGGCTGCAGCAGCCGGCGCAGCGACGACACCGCCGCACGGGTGCGGTCCAGCTCCGACTCGAGCCGTCGCAGGTGGCCGGCCACCAGCGTGGCGCGGGCCCGGGGATCGGGGGTGCGCAGGATGCGCTGGGACCGAGAAGGCCCTCGACGCCGGCCTCGCGCCGGTGGCCGCGGCCTGCCTCGGGGTCACGACCGCCGTGGGCGGCGGCGTGCTCCGCGACGTCATCGCCCGCGAGGTCCCGGCCCTGGTGCGCCCGGACTCCGAGCTCTACGCGGTGCCGGCGCTGGTCGGGGCCCTCGTCGTCGGCACCGCCCCCACCGCCGGCGTGGACGGTCCGGCGCTGGGCGCCGGCGTCGCCGGCGCCGTCTTCGCCGTCCGTCTCCTCGCCCTCCGGCGCCACTGGCGCGGTCCGCGGGCGCGCGGCGCCCCACGCCGCTGCCCCACCGAGGGGGAGAGCTTGGTCGTGGCGGCCGGGCTCGGGCGATCAGCCGAGGATGCCGCGCTCGTAGGCGGTGGCCACCGCGGCGGCGCGGTCGTTGACGCCGAGCTTCTCGTAGACGTGGACCAGGTGCGTCTTGACGGTAGCCTCGCTGACGAACAGCTCCTCGGCGATGGCACGGTTCGACGTCCCGCGTGCGACGAGGGCGAGCACCTGCCGCTCGCGCGCGCTCAGCGACCCGGCCGCCGAGGGGGTGCGCACGTGCGAGGCCAGCCGGCCCACGACCGCGGGGGAGAGGACTGTCTCGCCGGCCGCCGTGGCGCGCACCGCCTCGAAGAGCCGGTCGGCGGGGGTGTCCTTGAGCAGGTAGCCGGTGGCGCCGGCCTCGATGGCGGCGATGGTGTCTGAGTCGGTGTCGTAGGTGGTGAGCACGAGGACGGCGGCCCGCAGCCCCTCCGCGCGCAGGGTGCGGACCGCGTCGACGCCACCGCCGCCCGGCATCCGCAGGTCCATGAGGACGACGTCGGGATCGGTGGCCCGCACCTGCGCCACGGCCTCGGGTCCGCTGGCCGCCTCACCCACGACCTCGAAGTCGGGCACCGCGGCCAGCATGCTGCGGACGCCGTCGCGGACGACCGGGTGGTCGTCGGCGACCACGATGCGGATGGTGCCGGGCATCATGCCGCCTCCCTGGCGAGCTTCGGCAGCCGCACCGACACCGCGGTACCGCCGCCCGGCCGTGACTCGAGGGTGAGCCGGCCGGCGAGCCGCTCCGCTCGCTGCTGCATGCCGCGCAGCCCGAAGGAGCTCGCCGTCGTGGGCGCGGCCAGGTCGAACCCGACGCCGTCGTCGCGGACGTCGAGCACGACCTCGCCGTCGTCGTAGGAGAGGGTCACGCCGACCCGGCTGGCCCCGGCGTGCTTGGCCACGTTGGTGAGCGACTCCTGCGCGATGCGGAGCACGGTCGCCTCGACCTCGGGGTGCAGGGTCACCGGGTCGCCGACGACCGCCACGTCGGCCCGGACGGCGCGCTCGGCGGCCCAGACGTCGACGACCGACCCGAGCGCATCGGGCAGGGTCGCGCCGTCGAGGTCCCGGGGCGCGAGCGCGAGGACCGAGCGGCGTGCCTCGCCGAGCGCCTGGCGGGCCAGCCGCAGCGCCCGCTCCTGCCGCTCGCCGCCGACGGCCGCCTCGAGCTGGGTGACGATGCCGGCGAGCCCCTGGGCGATGGTGTCGTGGATCTCGCGGGCCAGTCGCCGGCGCTCCTCCTGCACGCCCGCCTCCCGGGCCTGCACGAGGAGCTGCGCGTGCAGCGAGGCGTTCTCGTCGAGCAGCCGTTGCAGGTCGGCGTTGAGGCGCTCGAGCTCCAGGTTGCGCCGTTCGGTCTGCTCGGCGAGCCGCATGAAGACGGTCACCAGCCCCACGTTGAGCGCGACGAGCGCGACGAAGACCACGACCTGGACGACGCCCTGCGGCGGGAACCCCCCGGCCTGGGCGCCGGCCTGGGTGACCGCCACGACAGCGACGGCGACGTGCACCCAGGCGCCGCGCAGCACCGAGAACGCGTCGATGTAGCCGATCCACGCGAAGATCGCGTAGAAGGGGTTGAGCCAGCACAGCGCGAACGCGAGCGCGGTGCGCCCGGCGTAGTTCACGACGCCCGGGGCGGGCGTGAGCAGCACCCACGCGGCCGTGACCGCCGACAGCGCCAGCGTGACCCGCACGTCGGCCGCGGCGTCCCCCATGCCGGGAGCGGCGACCGTGGCGACCACCGTGGCCAGCGCGAGCAGACCGAGCGGCAGCAGCCGCAGCACCCGCTCCTCGTCCATGCCGGTCATCCTCGCAACCCGGCCGTCACTCCCAGCGGAACGCGCGCACGGAGACCAGCGCGAGCACCGCCGTCCAGACGGCCATCACCGCGAGGTCGGCGGCGTCCGGGGTCCTGCCCACCAGCGAGTCGTTGAGCGCCTCGGCCGCCGCGCCCAGCGGTGTGCGGACGACGACGTCGTGCAGCCAGCCGCTCATCGACTGCACGGGCACCCACACGCCCGCGGTGAACATCGTCGGGAAGAAGACGACGGTGCCGACCGTCTGCACGATCCGGGTGCTCCTGGCCGAGGCGGTGATGACGGCGCCGATGGAGAACGCCGCCGCGGTGGCGAGCAGGGTGCAGAGCGAGTACCAGCCCAGGTGGCGGGGGAGCGGGACGCCGTAGACGAGGCGCGCCACGCCCAGCGCCAGGACGACGGAGGCCAGGACGGCGGCCGCGTGCAGGCCGACCTGGGCGAACAGCAGGGCACCGGGGTGCACCGGCGTCGTGCGGAGCCGGCGCAGGACGCCCCGCTCGCGGTAGCCGGCGATCACCGACGGCATCGCCAGGATCGCGGCCATGATCATCGCCAGCAGCACGGCGATCGAGGCGTAGAGGTCGACGACGCGCTGACCGCCGATGTCCGCGTCGGCCTCTCGGAAGCCGGGGATCGCGCCGATGATCAGCAGCAGGATCGTGGGGAAGAGCAGGATCCAGAACAGGGACCCCAGCTCACGGCCGAAGAGCCGGGCCTCGGCGCGGAGCACCGCGGCGCCGGCGCCGCTGCTCCCGGAGCGGGTGTCCACGGCGGTGGTGCTCATGCGGGCGTCTCCTCGGTGGTCGCGGACGTCAGGTCCAGGTAGGCGGTGTCGAGGGAACCGTCGACGACGCGCAGGCCGGACGGCGTGACGCGCTGCTTGCGCAGCCGGTCGAGGACGGCGAGGGCCGCGCCGTCGACCCCTTCGACGACGATGCGACCGGCGTCGCTGCGGACGCTGCTCACGCCGTCGACGGCGCGGAGGTCCTCGAGATCGACAGCGGCCGAGGCGGTGAACGAGGTGATGGTGGCGCCGGTGGCGCCGCGGATGAGGCCGTCGGGGGTGTCGAGGGCGCGGACCCGGCCGCTGTGGATGATCGCGATCCGGTCGCACAGCTGCTGCGCCTCCTCCATCGAGTGGGTGACGAGCAGGACGGTCACGCCGTCGGCGCGGAGCTCGCGGACGATCTCCCACACCTCGCGCCGGGCACGCGGGTCGAGGCCGGTGCTGAGCTCGTCGAGGACGACCACCCGCGGCCGGCCGACGAGGGCCAGCGCGACGGAGAGCCGCTGCTGCTGGCCACCGGAGAGGTCGGTGAAGCGGGTGTCGCCCTGGGCGCCGAGGCCGAGCCGCTCGACGAGTCCGCGCCACGGCAGCGGGTCGTCGTAGAAGGAGCTCCACAACTGGAGCGCCTCGTTGACAGTGATCTTCGGCTGGAGGCGGCTCTCCTGCAGCTGGACGCCGAGCACGCGGGTCAGCGCGGGGCGGTCGGTCCACGGGTCGATGCCCAGGACCCGGATCGAGCCGGCGTCGCCCACGCGGAGACCCGCGACCGCCTCCACCGTCGTGGTCTTGCCGGCCCCGTTGGGGCCGAGGATGCCGAAGACCTCGCCCTCGCCGACCGCGAAGCCGACGTCCTGGACCGCCGTCTTCTTCCCGTACCGCTTGCGGAGGCCGCTGACGACCACGGCCGGTGTGGCGGATCCGGGGGGCTGCGCTGTCATGCCCCCAGCGTCGCGACCCGGGGAGCCCGGGACATCGGACGACCGGCGACGATCCCGATCAACCGATCGGTGGATGCCCGCCTACCACGGGGACCGGCTGTCACCCGCTCCTGACCACCCCCTCGAGGATCCACTCGGGGCGTTCGAGGGCGAAGAGGTGCGCCGCTCCCGGGACCTCGACGAGCCGGCTCGACGGGGCCTGCGCCGCGACCCAGCGCGCGATCCCGACGGGCACGTTGACGTCGTCCGTGCCGTGGAGCAGGACCGTGTCCACGCGCAGGTCCCCGAGCGACACGCCGAGCGGTCCCGAGCCGAGGCGCAGGTCCTGCACCGCTGCGGCCGGACCCTGCCGCGCCGCCTCGCGGGCGTCCTCGGCGAGGTGGGCCCGCAGGTCCTGGTCGGCGAGGACGCGACGGTCGGCGGCGGGGAACATGCGCAGCGCCAGCCTCCCGACAGGCGAGTCGAGATCGTCGAACCCCGGCCGGGCGAGCACCCGTGCCGCCACGCCGGAAGCGCGGGCGGCCAGCAGCAGGAGCAGCCGCACCGGCAGCGCCTGCCCGCGGGTCGCCGACCGCGGCGCCGGCAGGCCGGCGGAGACCAGGAGCAGGCGGTCGACGCGGTCGGCCTGCGTGACGGCGGTGGCGACGGCGAACCCGCCGGCGCCGCTCAACGCGCACAGGGTGACCGTGGAGACGTCGAGGTGGTCGAGCAGCTGCCGCAGGTCGTCGCCGTACTCGGAGTAGCCCGTCCCGCCCGGCTTCGGGTCGCTGAGGCCGTATCCGGGGCGGTCGGGGGCGACGACCCGGATCCCGGCCGCTTCCGCCGGGGCGTGCGCCGTCGCCAGCTGCAGCCGGGAATCCGGTGAGCCGTGCAGCAGCAGCAGCGGCGCTCCGGACGGGCTGCCGTACTCGGCCCAGGAGATCCGCCGGCCGTCCGCCAGCGTCGCGGTCCGGTCCCTGTCCCTCGGCGAGGCCCGGCTGGACGTCATCAGCTCATGGTGGGCAGGGCCACCCGGGGACACGATCACCCGGCGCGCGAGGAACTGCGGCGTCGGCCGTGGCGGGAGGTCCCGCCTCCGGCCGGCCGTTCGGGACGGGGGAGATCCCCACGTCGACGTGTCCGAGGGGGGACTTGAACCCCCACGCCCTATACGGGCACTAGCACCTCAAGCTAGCGCGTCTGCCATTCCGCCACCCGGACGAGTGCGGGACCAGACTACCCGACCGCCCGACCGGGTCGGTGCACCCCTCCAGCCCTTCCGCACGAGGTGTCGCAGGCCCTAGCCTTCCCCGCCGTGATCGGATCGTGACCAAAGGAGCGGCATGACCACGGCGGGAACGGGCCCGGCTCCCGCCACTCCGGCCAAGCGGGCGGCCGCCGTCGTCGTCCTCGGCGTCGGCGTCGCCGCCGGCGCGGCCGGGATCACGCTCCTGTCGCTGATCATGCGGTCGGTCACCGCGGTCGGCGGCTCGTGCGCCGACGGCGGCCCGTACGTCTCCGCCCAGCCCTGCCCGTCGGGCACCGGGACGGCGCTGCTGCTGGTCTTCGTCTCCGCGATCACCTGCCTGATCGCCACGCTCTGGGGCGCGGCGGTGCTGCGGGCGCCGCTGCCGCTGCTGCTGGCCTGGCCGGCGCTGTTCCTCACGCTCGGCTGGAACTTCCTCGAGGACGGCTTCGACCCGCCGATGGGCGAGGACATCGCCGTCGGCTACGTGGTCTGCGGCGTGCTCTTCGTGCTCATGGGGGCCGGACCGCTGCTGCTGTGGCTGTCGGTGGCCCGCGACGCGCGCCGCACGCGCAAGGCCTCCGCCGCCGTCCCGACCCCGGTGCCCGCGACCCCGGTGCCCGCGGGCGCCCGTCCGCCCCTGACGCCCGAGCCGGCGCGGGTGGTGCCGCGACCGCGGCGGGACGACGACCCGGCCGCCGCGGCCATGTCCGTCGCCGGCCGGCTGGAGCGGCTGGCCGCACTGCACGCCTCCGGCGAGCTGACCGACGAGGAGTACACCCTGGCCAAGCAGGCCACGCTGCGCGAGGAGCTGGACCCGTGACCGCACCCGAGCCGCGCCGCAGCACCGGCCGGTGGTGGCTGTACTACCTGGTCGCCGCCGTCCTCGGCGTCTCCGGCGGGATGCAGCTGTTCGAGTGGGTGACGACCTGACCGGTCAGCGAGCGGCGACGGCCACCCGGCCGCGCCCGGCCCGCTTCGCCTGGTAGAGCGCGGCGTCCGCCGCGGAGTACAGCGTCCGCTCGTCGTCCGGGGACGGCGCACCCGAGTGGGCGACGCCGACGCTGATCGACAGCGCCAGCAGCGTGCCGTCGGACAGGGTCAGCGGCGCCGAGCGGACGGCGGCCAGCAGCTCCTCGGCGCGACGGGCGGCGACCTCGGCGGTGCAGCCGGGCAGCAGGACGGCGAGCTCGTCGCCACCGAGCCGGGAGTGGACGGCGTCGTCGGCCCGCACGGCGGCGCGCAGGATCCGGGCCAGGTGGACCAGGACCTCGTCGCCGACCGGGTGCCCGTGCGAGTCGTTGATGGTCTTGAAGGCGTCGACGTCGACGAGCACCAGCCCGGTGCCCGCCCCGCTCGGCGCGCCCAGCGCCGTCCCGAGGGCGTCGTCGAAGACCCGGCGGTTGACCAGGCCGGTCAGCGAGTCGACGGTCGCCTGCTGCTGCAGCGCGCTGACCAGCCGCTCCTGCGTCTCGTTGGCGCGCACCAGCATCACCGACATGACCAGCAGCACCGCCCCGAAGAAGGCGAGGTCGGTCGCCGCCTGCTCCAGGGGCTGCAGCAGGCCGAGGGTCAGCGCGTCGGCGGCCACCGCGATGCCGGTCGCCAGCACGACGGCGCCCCGCCGGAGGTGCGACGCGGCCCAGAGCACGGGGAAGGCCAGGAAGGACTGCCCCGTGATGCTCGTGTCCTCGGTCAGGAAGTTCAGCGAGCTGGCCAGCAGGACCCCGCCGAGCGCCAGCGCCACGCAGACGCCCACGCGGTCGAGGCGCTCCGGCTGCACGAAGCGGCAGACGGCGGCGGCACCGAGCAGCGCGAGCACACCTGCCCACGACACCACCTGGGCGGGCCGGTCGGCGCCCTCGACGAGGGTCAGGCCCGCCAGCGCCGTCGCGCAGACGGCGAGGATCAGCACCGCACTGCGGGCGGCGGCGCGGGGGTCACGGGCCCGCAGCGCGCTCGGCATCCTCATGCCGGAGGCATCGGCACCGGCTTGGCCCAGGTCGAGGCCGGGTCACCCGGCCGGGTGATGCGGCCGCGACCTAGGCTCGACCGGTGAGCACCCCAGCGGTATCGCCGGCCCAGGCCGAGGTCGCGGACCTCCTCAGCGAGCTGATCCGCATCGACACGACCAACACCGGCGACACCGCCACCAGCGCGGGGGAGCGGACCGCGGCCGAGTGGGTCGCGGGCAAGCTCGACGAGGTCGGCATCGACTCGGTCCTCCACGAGTCCGAGCGCGGCCGGGCCAGCCTGGTGGCGCGCATCCCCGGCGCGGACCGCAGCCGCCCGGCGCTGCTCGTGCACGGGCACCTCGACGTCGTCCCCGCCGACCCGGCCGAGTGGAGCGTGCACCCGTTCTCCGGTGAGCAGCGCGACGGTCACGTGTGGGGCCGCGGCGCCGTCGACATGAAGGACATGGACGCGATGGTGCTGGCGCTGGTGCGCGAGTGGGCCCGCACGGGGGTGCAGCCGCCGCGCGACGTCGTGCTGGCGTACGTGGCCGACGAGGAGGCCGGCGGCCGGCTGGGTGCGCGCTTCCTCGTCGAGGAGCACCCCGACCTGTTCGAGGGGTGCACCGAGGCGATCAGCGAGGTCGGCGGCTTCTCCATCACCGTCCGCGACGACCTGCGCCTCTACCTCGTCCAGACCGCCGAGAAGGGGCTGGCCTGGATGCGGCTGACCGCGGGCGGCCGGCCGGGGCACGGCTCGTTCGTGCACGACGACAACGCCGTCACCCGGCTGTGCGAGGCGGTCGCCCGGATCGGCTCGGCCCGCCTGCCCACCGTGCTCACCCCGCCGATGCGCCAGTTCCTCGACGCGGTGAGCGAGGCCTACGGCGTCGAGATCGACCCCGACCAGCCCGACGAGGCGCTGGCCCGCCTCGGCTCGATCGCCCGCATGATCGGCGCCGCCCTGCGCAACACGGCCAACCCGACGATGCTCGACGCCGGCTACAAGGCCAACGTCATCCCCGGCTCGGCCTCGGCCACCGTCGACGGCCGCTTCCTCCACGGCCAGGAGGAGGAGTTCGAGCGGCAGCTCGCCTCGCTCATCGGCGAGGGCGTCCAGCGCGAGTGGATCGTCCACGACCAGGCGGTGGAGACGACGTTCGACGGCCCGCTGGTCGACCAGATGGTCGCCGCGCTCAAGGCCGAGGACGACGGTGCGCGGCCCGTGCCGTTCACGATGAGCGGCGGCACCGACGCCAAGAGCTTCGAGCGCCTCGGCATGCGCTGCTTCGGCTTCTCGCCGCTGCGGCTGCCGCCGGACCTCGACTTCGCCTCGCTCTTCCACGGCATCGACGAGCGGGTCCCGGTCGAGTCGCTGCAGTTCGGCATCCGGGTGCTCGACCGGTTCCTCCGCGCCGTCTGATCTGATGCGGGGGTGACCCAGCACACCCCTGGCCCCGGATCGGTCGCGATGATCACGGGAGGGACCGGCGGCTTCGGCCGCGCCCTCGCCGCGAAGCTGCGCGAGCGCGAGGTCACCGTCGTCCTCACCGACCTCGACAGCGAGCGCAACCGGTCGGTCGCCGCCGACCTCGGCTGCCCGTTCCTGCCGCTGGACGTCACCGACCGCGCCGCCAACGAGGCCGTCGTCGCCCGGATCGAGGCCGAGCACGGCCGGCTGGACGCCGCCTACCTCAACGCCGGCATCTCCGCGGAGAAGTCGGAGGGCGAGCTCGACCTCGAGGAGTTCGTGCGCGTCGTCGACATCGACCTGTTCGGCGTCGTGTACGGCGCGGTCGCGGCCCGCCCGGCGATCGCCCGCGCCGGCGGGGGAGCGATCGTGGTGACGGCGTCGCTGGCCGGCCTGTCGCCCATGGCCGGCGACCCCGGCTACAGCGTGGCCAAGAGCGGGGCGATCGCCTTCGTCCGCTCGATGGCCCCGCGGCTGGCCGCCGAGGGGACGACGATCACCGCGATCTGCCCCGGCTTCGCCGACACGGCGATCATCGACCGCATCCGCGAGCACTTCACCGCCGCCGACTTCCCGGTGCTCAGCGCCGGCGAGGTGGCCGACGCGATGGTCATGGCCTGGGAGTCGGGCGAGCCGGGCGCGGCCTACGTCGTCCAGCCCGGGGTGGGCACGGTGCCCTACACGTTCAAGGGCGTGCCCGCGGCCCGGACGGCGGCCGGCGAGACCGCCGTCGTCCCCGAGGCGCTGCGCCCGCCGTCCATGCGCTGAACGCCCGGCCCGGGGCTGGTCGCGGGCGCGCGGTCCTTGCCAGACTGCCCGCCATGGCCGTGTCCCGGGCACACCACCGCATGCGCATGGGCGGGCGCGACCCGCAGCAGGAGCACCGCGTCGCCACGCCGCTGGAGCTGCTGTTCGACCTGACCTTCGTCATCGCGTTCGGCACCGCGGGCAACGAGCTCGCCCACTACCTGGCCGAGGGGCACGCCTTCGCCGGCCTCGTCGGCTTCGGCATCGCCGTCTTCGCCATCGCGTGGGCGTGGATCAACTTCTCGTGGTTCGCCTCGGCCTACGACACCGACGACTGGGTCTTCCGGCTCACGACCATGGTGCAGATGGTCGGCGTGCTGATCCTGGCGCTCGGCCTGCCGCCGGTCTTCGCGTCCATCGACGAGGGCGCCACCATCGACAACCGCGTCATGGTCGGCGGCTACGTCGTCATGCGGCTGGCGATGGTCTTCCAGTGGCTGCGCGCCGCCCGGCAGGACCCCGACCGGCGCCGCGTCTGCCGCACCTACGCGGTCGCGATCTCGGTCGCGCAGGCCGGCTGGATCGCCCTGCTGATCGCCGAGACCTCGCTGCTGGTCACCCTGCTCTGGGTGGTCGTGCTGGTGCTCGTCGAGCTGGCCGGGCCGGTGATCGCCGAGAAGCTCAGGGGCGGCACCCCCTGGCACGCCCACCACATCGCCGAGCGGTACGGCCTGCTGGTGATCATCACCCTCGGCGAAGGCCTGCTCGGCACCACCGTGGCGCTGGCCGCGATCATCGGGCCGGACGGCCCCGGCTGGTCGGCCGACGTGGTGGTCCTCGGGCTGGCCGGGACGGCGCTGACCTTCGGCATGTGGTGGACGTACTTCGTGCTGCCCTTCGGCGAGGTGCTGCACCGGCACCGCGAGCGCGGGTTCGGGTGGGGCTACGGGCACATCGTGCTGTTCGGGGCGGCGGTCGGGGTGGGCGCCGGGCTGCACGTCGCCGCGTACTACGTGGAGCACCACAGCGCGCTGGGGACCATGGGGACGGTGCTCGGCGTCGCCGTCCCGGTGGCCGTGTACGTGCTGTCGACCTACGCCCTCTACGACCAGCTCACCCGCACCTTCGACCCGTTCCACCTGCTGCTGCTGGCCGGCTCCGCGCTGGTGGTGGGTGCCGCGCTGGCGATGGCCGCCGCGGGCGCGCCGCTGGTGTGGTGCCTCGCCGTCCTCGCGCTCACCCCGTGGGTGACCGTCGTCGGCTACGAGACGATCGGCCACCGGCACGAGGAACGGGTGCTGACCCGGCTGTGACCGCCCGACCCGCGCACCGCGCGGGCCACCTGGCAGGGTCGCGGGCATGCGCGCATGGCGGGTCCACGAGCTCGGCGAGCCCACCGCGGTGATGACCCTCGACGAGGTCGACCGGCCGACGCCGGGGGAGGGGCAGCTGCTGGTCAGGGTCCGGGCCGCCGCGCTGAACTTCCCCGACGTCCTCATGGCCCGGGGCGGGTACCAGGAGCGGCCGCCGCTGCCGTACACGCCGGGCCTCGAGCTGTGCGGCGAGGTCGAGGGCACCGGGCAGCGGGTGCTCGCCTCGCCGTCGGGCGGACCCGGCGCCTTCGCCGAGTACGCGCTCGTGGACGCCGACCGGGCGTTCCCGGTGCCCGAGGGCATGCCCGACGACAAGGCCGCGGCGCTGTACCTCACCTACTCCACCGGCTGGGTCGGCCTGCACCGCCGGGCGCACCTGCAGGCGGGGGAGTGGCTGCTCGTGCACGCCGGCGCCGGCGGCGTCGGCTCGGCGGCGATCCAGCTGGGCAAGGCCGCCGGCGCGCGGGTGATCGCCACCGCCGGGGGCGCGGACAAGGTGGAGGTCTGCCGGCAGCTCGGCGCCGACCACGCCGTCGACTACACCAGCCAGGACTTCGTGGAGGTGGTCGAGGACGTGACGTCCGGTTCCGGCGCGGACGTCGTCTACGACCCGGTCGGCGGGGACGTGTTCGACCGGAGCCGGAGGTGCATCGCCTTCGAGGGCCGGCTGCTGGTCGTCGGCTTCACCAGCGGCCGCATCCCCGCGGTGCCGGCCAACCACGTGCTGGTGAAGAACTACAGCGTCGTCGGGCTGCACTGGGGGCTGTACCGCAAGCACGATCCGGCGCTGTTCGGCCTGGTGCACGAGGAGCTCGACCGGCTCTGGGCCGAGGGCCACATCGACCCCCTGGTCGGCCGCACGCTGCCGCTGGCCGAGGCGCCCCAGGCCCTGGAGGCGCTCGGCGAACGCGGCACCGTCGGCAAGGTCGTGCTGATCCCCTGAGGGTGGCCCCGCTGCAGGGGCCCGCCGCGAGCCCGCGAGTGGCGGGGGCCAGCGGGGTCCTTCTCTCAGTGGGCCTGCGGCCTGCCCAGGCGGGCCTTCGTCGCCTCGACGTCCATGCCGTGCAGCCGCAGCAGGTTCTCGCCGAGGATCTTGCGCTTGGCCTGGTCGGTCAGCTGCGGGTAGCCGTAGCCCTCGCACAGGTCCTGCGGGATGGAGAAGTCCATGAACGCCCGCAGCGCCCACTGCGGCTGCCAGATCGGCGCCTCCGACCCGTAGACGATCTTGTCCTCCCCGCACCAGAACAGCAGCTTGCCCAGCACCTCGGCGAACATCCGCGGCGCCCGGACGACGAAGTTGATCGTCGCCGCCAGCGAGGCGTACAGGTTCGGGTGGCGGATGAGCTGCCAGCACACCTCGTCGAGGAACGGCAGCCCGACGTGGAAGATCACGAAGTTGAGGTCGGGGAAGTTGGCCGCTGCGCCGTCCATGTCCCAGGTCTGGGTGGCCTCGACCGGCTGCGGCCCCAGCGGCACGCCCTTGTGCACGCCGATGAGGTCCACGCCCAGCTCCTGCGCCTTCTCGAACACGGGGAAGGCGACCTGCGGGTCGTCCATGCGCCACGGGAACGGCGAGCCGTAGTCGTAGCGGACGTTGTAGAACTTGAACGCCTTGGCGCCGAACTCGCCGACCTGCCGTTCCATCAGGTCGATCGCCCGGCGCCCCTCCAGCGGGTTCACCGAGCCCCAGAACACGGTGCGGTCGGGGTCGCGGGCGGCCAGCTCGGCGCAGGTCTCCCACGGCGAGAGCCCGTCGCGGAACAGGTCGGTCAGCGGCAGCGGCATCGCGACGAGCATGTCGGTGTCGGACTCGTCGTAGACCATCTGGCGGATGTCGGCCGGGGTCCACTCCTTGAGGTACTGCTCGGCCGACAGCTTCGGCTCGTCGTCGGGGGTGAGCACCTGGTGGAAGGCGTACAGGTGGTTCATGAACATCGTCCCGGCCGAGCCGTAGGCGTTCTTCGCGGTGAAGTTGAAGGGGTGCGCCACCCCGTCGAAGACGAACGCGTCACCGATCACGGCGGACCTCCAGGCGGGTGAGGTACTCCTCCCGGTCGCCGGCGGCGACCGGGTCGGGCAGGAAGCGGAGCGTGCGGGCGGCGGAGGGCGACAGCCGGTCGGTCGTCCACGCCTCGTCCCAGACGATCTCGACCTCGCAGGTGTCGACGCCGGGGGAGCCGGCGATCGCCGCCTCGACGTCGCCGAGCACCCGGGCCGCGAACGGGCACCAGCCGGAGGTGAGCAGCAGCTCCACGCGGGCGTGCCCGCCGTGCAGGGTGACCGAGCGGAGCAGGCCCATGTCGACGACCGAGATGCCCTTCTCGCGGCAGCACGGGTCGTAGACGTCGGCGAGGGCGCGCACCGCCCAGTCCGGGGTCGCGGCAGCGCTCATGGCCGGATGGTCGACCGGCGCCCGCGGGCGCCGCCAGGGGCGAGATTTCAGATGGCGATCAGACCGCGATGCCCAGCGCCCGCGACACCCGGGCGGCACCGGTCAGCAGGGCGCGCCGCCGGCCGGGGTCGGGCACCGGGGTGACGACGGCGACCGCGCCGACGCCGTCCGGGTCGACCACGGCCGCACCCAGGCAGCGCACGCCGACCGCGTACTCGCCGTCGTCCACCGCGACGTCCCCGGCCGCCGGCAGCCGCAGCCGGCGCCGGTCCACCACGGTCCGCGGCGTCAGGTCGTGCAGCGGGTGGCGGCCGAAGTACTCCTCGCGGGCCGCGGCCGGCAGCTGGCCGAGGATGCACTTGCCCAGCGCGGTGGCGTGCCCGGCGTCGTGGATGCCGACCCACAGGTCGATCCGCGGCGCGCGGGGGCCGTCGACGATGTCGGCCACGACGATCTCGCCGTCGACGTAGCGGGCCAGGTAGACGGCGCCGCCGAGCTCGTCGCGCAGCCACTCCAGGGCCGGGCGGGCCGAGGCCAGCCCGCGGGCCGCAGTCCCGTGCCGGAGGACGACGTCGATCCGGTGGCCGAGCACGTACGAGCCGTCGGCGAGCCGCTGCAGCCAGCCCTCGTGGGCGCAGGTGCGCAGCAGGTGGTAGGTCGTGGGCAGCGGGAGCCCGGCGGCGCGGGCGACCTCCTTGGCGCGGGCCCGGCCGTCGTGCTCGGCGATGATCTCGAGCAGCCGCAGTGCCCGCTGCACCGACTGGATGAGCGTCGGCTGCCCCGGTTCTGCGCCCACGTCCCGCTCCTCTCGCGGTGGGGACACGATGGCAGAACCGCGGCCTGGTAGGCAGGGGGCCGTGCGCATCCTGGTCACCGGCAGCTCGGGCCACCTCGGCGAGGCGCTCGTCCGCGAGCTGGGCGCCGCCGGGCACGAGGTCACCGGCCTCGACCGGCTGCCCTCACCGCACACCGACGTCGTCGCCTCGGTCACCGACGGCGGCGCCGTCCGGGCCGCCGTGGACGGCGCCGACGCGGTGCTGCACGCGGCGACGCTGCACAAGCCGCACGTGGGCTCGCACGACCGGCAGGCGTTCGTCGACACCAACGTGACCGGCACGCTGACCCTGCTCGAGGCCGCGGTCGCCGGGGGCGTCGGCCGGTTCGTGTTCACCAGCACGACCAGCGCCTTCGGCCGCGCGCTCACCCCGGCGACGGGGGAGCCGGCCGCGTGGGTCACCGAGGACGTCGTCCCGAGGCCGCGCAACGTCTACGGCGTGACCAAGGTCGCCGCCGAGGACCTCTGCGAGCTCGTGGCCCGCGACGAGGGGCTGCCGGTCGTCGTCCTGCGGACCTCCCGGTTCTTCCCCGAGGGGGACGACGACGACCGGGTGCGCGGCGCCTACGCCGACGAGAACGTCAAGGTCAACGAGCTGCTGTACCGGCGGATCGACCTCGCCGACGTCGTGGGGGCGCACCTGGCGGCGCTCGACCGGGCGCCGGAGCTGGGCTTCGGCCGCTACGTGGTCAGCGCGACCACGCCGTTCTCCCCGGCCGACCTGCCCGAGCTGCGCCGCGACGCCTCGGCCGTGGTGGCGCGGCTGTTCCCCGACGCCGCCGAGGTGTACGCGGAGCGCGGCTGGCGGATGTTCCCGTCGGTCGACCGGGTGTACGTCAACGAGCGGGCGCGGGCGGAGCTGGGCTGGGAGCCGGCCTACGACTTCCGGCGGGCGCTGGACCTGCTGCGCGCGGGGAGGCCGCCGCGCAGCGCGCTGGCCGACGCGGTGGGCGCCAAGGGGTACCACCCGGTGCCGACCGGGCCGTACACCCCGGTCAGGTGACGGGCTTGGGGAGGTAGGAGAGCCGCGAGCGGCGCCGCAGGATGACCTTGCGGGTGCCGTCGGCGTGCAGCTGGAGACGGGCGAGCTCCCAGCCGCCGGTCTCGGCCTGCAGGCTCAGCATGGTCGCCGCTGCGGATCGGGACGTGCCCGCCGGGATCCGCAGCGGCGCGAACTCCCAATCCGCGACCGCCTCCATGCGGCCGATTGTGCCCCCGGTTCGCCGGGCCGTCACCCGTTCGTCATCCGGCCGCGCGACCCCGGTCTGCCGGCGGGCCGGCCCGGGCGGCACGATGGACGGGCACCCGACTCCCGAGGAGGACGACGTGACCGAGCCCGGCACCGACGTGCCCGACGCCGACCGCGCCGAGCAGGAGGCGCTCCTCGACCCGCCGGCGGTGACCTCGGCCGGGGACGCCCGCGGGCCGGGGGAGGACGTGCCCGAGGCCGACGCGCTCGAGCAGCAGCTGGCCGCGCGCCCGGGGGAGGCCGGTGCGCCGCTGCGGCCGGTGGGGGACCGCGAGGCCGACGCCGCCGACGTCCTCGAGCAGGAGGCCGACGTCCCGCTGGACGAGGACGACGTCCTCAGCTGACCGCCGGCGACCGCGCACTTCCCACTGCGCGCTGACTTTGGTTAGGCTCCCCTAACTCGATCCGAGGGGGCGCCATGACCACCCGACCCGACGGCCCGGCCACCCGCGTCGTGCGACCGGGGCCGGCCGAGCGCGCCCGCACCGTGGCCGCCGGCCCGCAGGCGACCGTCTGCGCCACCGGGGTCGAGGCGAGCCTGCCCCTGGCGCACGCGGTGACCGCCGACGGCCAGGTGCTGCTGGTGGTGCCGGCCGCCGGCGAGCTGGCCACCGCCGTCGCGGCCTCGCCGCAGCGCGACCTGTCGGCGCTGGTCATGGTCAGCGACCGGGCACCGGTCTCGCTGCGCCGGCCGGTGCGCGCCCAGATGTGGCTCTCCGGCTGGGCGACGCCGGTGCCGGAGCGGGACGTGCGCGACGCCCTGCTCGCCTTCGCCGACGTCCGTCCCTCGCACGCCCTGCTCGACGTCGGCACCACGGCGACGCTGCTGCGCCTCGACCTCGCCGAGATCGTGCTGCGCGAGGGCAGCGCGGTCGCCGAGGTCGGCCCCGAGGAGTTCGCCGCCGCCGCTCCCGACCCGCTCGCCGCCGTCGAGGCGGCCACCCTGGCCCACCTCGACCGCGACCACCCCGAGTTCCTCGCCCTGCTCACCGCCGCGATCCCGGCCGGGCAGGTCGGGCCCGGCGACGTCGTCCGGCCCCTCGGCCTGGACCGGTTCGGGCTGCGCCTGCGGATCGAGCGGGCCGGCGGGCAGCAGGACGTCCGCCTGGCGTTCCCGCGGCCGCTCACCTGCCCCGGCCAGCTCGGCGCGGCCATGCGGGCCCTGACCTGCGGCGTGCGCGCGCCGGGCTGACCGCTACCGCTCGAGGAACGCGGTGAGGCGCGCCGCCTCCGCCTCGACCGCGACGGCGTCGTCGGCGCGCAGCGGGTGGAACGGCGCCAGGTGCACCGCGCCGTCCGCCCAGCTCCAGGTGCCGGCCACGAAGCCGTCGACGAGGAAGGTCGGCAGCACGTTCGCGTACCCGGGCAGCACCCGGCCGCGGGCCTCGTCGGGGAGCACCCGGGAGCGGTCGGCGTGCGCGAGCAGCGCGTTGTCGAAGCCGGGGAGGAACCGCACCGGCGCGGGGGAGCCGGGGTCGGCGAGCTCCGCCTCCGGCAGGTCGAACAGCTCGCGGCCGGCCTCGTCGCGGTAGGTCCGCAGCTGCGGGCGCAGGGCGTCGAGCACCTCGCGCAGCCGGGTCAGGCCGCACCACGCCTGCACGTCCATGACGGTGGCCGGCCCGAACCCGGCCAGGTACCGCAGCACCAGCCGGTGCGGGTCGGGCGCACCCAGGGGCCGGCCCAGCCACGCCTCGGCGTGCGCCACCGCGATGCCCGACCGCGACCACCAGCCGCCGAACGCGCTGGTGGCCGGGTCGTGCACCAGCGGCAGCCGGAGCTCGGCGGCCGCCGCCAGCTGGGCGCGCGCCGCCCCGGGGTGCCGCTCGGCCAGGCGCTGCCGCAGCTCGCGGCGCGGCACGAGGTCGCCGCCGATCACCTCCGCCGCGGTGGCCGCGACGGCGGCCGGGGCGTGGCCGGCCAGGCCGCGGCGGAACCAGGCGGCCGCGGCCAGCCGGTCGAACAGCGGCTGCAGCGTGGGCCGCAGCCACCGGTGGTCCTCGGCGCCGGTCAGGTGCTGGGTGCCGCGCAGGCCCGGTCCTCGCACGACCGACCGGTCGGCCACCAGCGCGGACAGGTCCTCGGGCGCGAAGGAGGTGAGCCGGGTCCAGAGCCCCACGTGCGGCCAGTTCGGCTCCTGCGCCTGCAGCGCCACCAGCCGGTCGACGACCGCCGCGACCGGGAGGTCGCTGCGGGCCAGCAGCAGCTGCCGGTCGAGCAGGGTCCGGTTGAGCGTCCGCCGGTCGAGGGTGCGCACCGCGAGCGTCGCGGTCATGGACCGACGCTAGGAGGCCCAGCGGTCACTTCCCGTCCGCTATCCGCCGTCCTCGGCGGCTTCCCGCAGCAGCCGGGCGAGCCGGGTGCGCCGGGGGCGGACGTCGACCTCGCGCACCGCCCGGGCCAGCGCGGCGCCGCTGGCGTGCACGATCGACAGGTGCTGCTGCGCGCGGGTCAGCGCGGTGTAGACCAGCGGCCGCGACAGCATCCCGCCGGCCTCCGGCGGCAGCACGACGACGACGCCGGGCCACTCCGAGCCCTGCGCGCGGTGCACGGTGATCGCCCACCCGTGCCGCAGGTCGGGCAGCGCGTCGCCGGTCACCGTCACCGGCCCGGAGGAGAAGTCGACGGTCAGCGAGCCGTCGCCGGTCCCGGTGACGACGCCGACCTCGCCGTTGGCGAACCCGATCGGCTCCAGGTCGAGGTGGTTGGCGGTGGCCACGACCCGGTCGCCGACGTCGAAGCCGAACACCGTCCCGTCGCCGGGGTTGAGCACCACCTTGAGCGCCTTGTTCAGCTCGATCGTGCCCGCCGGCCCGCGGTGCACCGGGGTGACCACCTGCACCGACGCCGCCGGGATGCCCAGCGCCCGCGGGATGGAGTCGGTGACCAGCTGCACCACCCGCCGGGCGGCCTCGGCGCTGCCCTGCGCCGGGACGACGACCACCTCGCGGTCGGGGGAGTCCACGCGCGGCAGCTCGCCCTCGCGGACCGCCGTCGCCAGGCGGGCGATCGCGCCGCCCTCGGCCTGCCGGTACAGCGTGGTCAGCTCGGTCACCGGCACGGCCCCCGAGTCGATGAGGTCGCCCAGGACGTGGCCGGGCCCGATCGAGGGCAGCTGCGCCGGGTCGCCGACCAGCAGCAGGTGGGTGCCGTCCTGGCAGGCCTCCAGCAGCGCCGCGGTCAGCTCGACGTCGAGCATCGACGCCTCGTCGACCACGACGACGTCGGCGTCGAGCGGCCACTCCTCGTTGCGGGTGAACCCGCCGGTGGTGCCCTGCGCGCCGAGCAGCCGGTGCACGGTGACCGCGGGGTGGTCGGTGAGCTCCTCGAGCCGCTTGGCGGCCCGGCCGGTGGGGGCGGCCAGCGCCACCTCGCTGCCCTTCTTGCGCAGCAGCTGGACCACGGCGGCGACGGTGCGGCTCTTCCCGGTACCCGGGCCACCGGTGAGCAGGCTGACGCCGGCGGCGAGGGTCTGCGCCACCGCCTCGGCCTGCGCCTTGTCCAGCCCCTTGGCCACCGAGCGCACCGAGACCGGGTCGGCGATCGCCTCGGCGGTGACCAGCAGCCGCTGCACGTTCTCGGCCACGGCCTCCTCGGCCATGCCGTAGCGGGCCAGCGAGAACGAGATGAGCCGGGGGTCGGGCTCCTCCTCGCTCTCGGGGTCGAACGGCGGCTCGTGCTCCAGCACGTCCCCGGACTCGACGGCCGACGCGATCGCGGCGGCGGGGTCGGTGACGCCCTCGGCCCGCAGCGCGGCGACCACCAGCTCGGCGGGCAGCACGGTGTGCCCGTCGCGGGTCGCCGTGCGGAGGGTCTGCGCGACGATGGCCCGGCCCCGGCGGCTGTCCTGCCGGTCGGCCCCGGGCAGGATGGCGATCGCCAGCCGGTCGGCGTCGGTCAGCGTGACGCCGGGCAGCCCGAGCAGCGCCCACGGGTCGTCGCGCAGCCGGCGGGCGGCGTCGTGCCCGAGCGTGTCGGCCACGCCGGCGGCCAGCTTGGCCTCCAGCCCGGCGCCCACGAGCAGGCCGACCACCTCGTAGGCGGGGGCGGCGGCCAGGAAGCTGGAGAACAGCCGCTCGGCGCGCTGCTTGCCGACCCGCGGCAGCTTCATCAGCTTGGCGGCGGTGACGTCGTCGGGGGTGGTGATGCCGGCGCCGGGCAGCTCGGCCGCCGCCCGCTTGCCCAGGCCCGGCCACAGCCCGGCCGCGCAGAAGGCGGCGAAGACCCTGTCCTCGGTGACCGTGGTGCTCACCGCCGCTTCTCCGGGTAGCCGAACGGCGGCGCCGAGACGTCCTCCAGCGCGGTGCGGATGGCGGCCGGCAGCCGCACCCCCTCGGCGTCGAGGGAAGCCTGCAGCTGGGTCGCCGTCCGGGCGCCGACGACCGGCGCCACGACGCCGGGCCGGTCGCGCACCCAGGCCAGCGCGACGGCGAGCGGGGTGGTGCCCAGGCCCTCGGCGGCCGTGATCACGGCCTCCACGATCCGGTCGGACTTCGGCGAGCGCAGGCCGTCGATGAAGCCCTGCCAGGCCGGCGAGGCGCCGCGGGACTCCGAGGGGGTGCTGTGCCGGTACTTGCCGGTGAGGATGCCGCGGCCCAGCGGCGACCAGGGCAGCACGCCCAGGCCGAGCGCCTCGGCGGCCGGCACCACCTCGCGCTCGACGCCGCGCTGCAGCAGCGAGTACTCGACCTGGGTGCTCACCAGCGGCGTGCGGCCCGGCCAGGCCCGCTGCCAGGTGGCGGCCTGGGCGGTCTGCCAGCCGGTGAAGTTGCTCACCCCGACGTAGCGGGCCCGGCCCGAGGAGACGGCGGCGTCGCAGGCGGCGAGGGTCTCCTCCAGCGGGGTGGCCTCGTCCCACGCGTGCAGCTGCCACAGGTCGACGTGGTCGACGCCGAGCCGCTCGAGGGAGGCGTCGAGGGCGCCGAGCAGGTGCCCGCGGGAGGCCCCCCGGCCCATCGGGCCGGGGGAGGTGCGGCCCACGGCCTTGGTGGCGACCAGCACGTCACCGCGGGGCACGACGTCGGAGAGCAGCCGGCCGAGGGTGCGCTCGCTGTCGCCCTCGCCGTAGACGTCGGCGGTGTCGACGAGGGTGCCGCCGGCGTCGACGAAGGCGGTCAGCTGCGTCGCCGCCTCGTCCTCGTCGGTGTCGCGGCCCCAGGTCATGGTCCCCAGCGCCAGCCGTGAGACGACCAGGCCGCTGCGTCCCAGCGCCCGTTGTTCCACGACCGGCCAACCTACCGGCGCGGGACGACACCGGCCCGCGACCGTCCCCACCCCGGAGCGGCGCGCCGGCTCCCCGCCGGGCGCCCCTTAGGCTGATCTCCCGTGCCTCCCGCGAGCCCCGTCCCGTCCGCCGTCCCCGCGTCCGAGGGCTGAGCCGGCGTGGGGTGGTTCGAAGCCGTCGTCCTCGGTCTGGTGCAGGGGCTGACCGAGTTCCTGCCGATCTCCTCCAGCGCCCACCTGCGCATCGTCGGTGAGGCGTTCGGCTGGGACGACCCCGGCGCGGCGTTCACCGCGATCACGCAGATCGGCACCGAGGCCGCCGTCCTCCTCTACTTCCGCAGGGACATCGCCCGGATCGTCACCGCCTGGGTGCTGTCGCTGTCCGGGAAGCGCAAGGGCGACCCCGACGCGCGGATGGGCTGGCTGATCATCGTCGGCAGCATCCCGATCGTCGTCCTCGGCCTGCTGTTCCAGGACCGGATCGAGACGACGTTCCGCGACCTGCGGGTGGTCGCGATCGCGCTGGTCGCGTTCTCGCTGATCCTCTTCTGGGCCGACCGCGTCGGGCGCAAGGACCGGGAGCTCAAGGAGCTGACCGTGGGCCACGGCATCGCCTTCGGGTTCGCCCAGGCGATGGCGCTGGTGCCGGGCGTCTCACGCTCCGGCGGGACGATCACGATGGGCCTGTTCCTCGGCTACACGCGCGCGGCCGCGGCCCGGTACTCGTTCCTGCTGGCCATCCCGGCGGTGCTCGGGTCGGGCGGGTTCCAGGTCTACGAGGCGCTCACCGGCGACCTGGCCGGGGGCGCGGTCGACTGGGGGCCGACGATCCTGGCCACGGTCATCGCCTTCTTCGTGGGCCTGACGGTGATCGCCTGGCTGCTGCGCTACCTCGACCGCGGCAGCTTCACCCCGTTCGTCGTCTACCGCGTGGTGCTGGGCCTGGCGGTGCTGGCGCTGGTCGGCGCGGGCGTCCTGTCCCCGCGGTGACCGTAGGGTTCCGCCCGTGACCACGGTGATCCTGCTGCGCCACGGGCGGACGACGGCCAACACCGGCGGCGTGCTCGCCGGGTGGACGCCGGGCGTGCAGCTCGACGAGACCGGCCTGGCGCAGGTGCGGGCCGTCGCCGAGCGGCTCGCCCCGGTGCCGCTGGCCGCGGTGCTGAGCAGCCCGCTGGAGCGCTGCGTGCAGACCGCCGGCGCCGTCGTCGAGGGCCGGGCGCTGGAGCTGCAGACCGACGAGCGCCTCGGCGAGTGCCGCTACGGCGACTGGACCGGCCGGCCGCTGAAGGAGCTGGTCAAGGAGCCGCTGTGGAAGGTGGTGCAGCAGCACCCCTCCGCCGCCGTCTTCCCCGGCCCGGAGGGGGAGGGGCTGGCGCAGACCCAGGCCCGCGCGGTCGCCGCGGTGCGCGAGTGGAACGCCAAGCTGGGTCCGGAGGCGGTCTGGCTCGCCTGCAGCCACGGCGACGTGATCAAGGCCGTGCTCGCCGACGCGCTCGGCCTGCACCTCGACCAGTTCCAGCGGATCGTCGTCGACCCGGCGTCGGTCTCGGTGGTCAGCTACACCGACACCCGGCCGTTCGTCGTCCGCATGAACGACACCGGCGGGGACGTCGCGGCGCTGCTGCCGCCGCCGAAGAAGCGCCGCCGGCGCAAGGCCGACTCCGACGCCACCGTCGGCGGGGGCGCCGGGCCGGGCGCCTGAGCCCGGTGTCGCCGGGTGGACCAGCGCGGACGCCCGCGTAACCTGGGGCGCGTGCCACGCCAGGTCCACCTCTTCGATCGTCCGACCCGGTTCGTCGCCGGCACGGTGGGCCAGCCCGGGGACCGCACCTTCTACCTGCAGGCCTCGGACGCCACCGGGCGCACCGTCAGCGTCGCCCTCGAGAAGACGCAGGTCCAGATCCTCGCCGACCGGATGAGCGAGCTGCTCGACGAGATCGCCGCCCGGGCCGGGACCGTCATCCCGCCCGACGCCGACGTCGACGACCTCGACCCGCTCACCCCGCCCGTCGACGAGGAGTTCCGGGTCGCCGCCATGGGCCTGGCCTGGGACGGCGACGCGCAGGCCGTCGTCGTCGAGGCGGTGGCCGCCGGCGACGAGCCGATCGAGGAGGACGCGATCCTCTCCGACGCCGAGGAGGGGCCCGACGCGCTGCGGGTGACCATCACCCCCGGCGCCGCCCGCGCGTTCGTGGCCCGGGCGCGCCGGGTGATCGCCGCCGGGCGGCCGGCCTGCCCGCTGTGCTCGCTGCCGCTGGACCCGACCGGGCACGTCTGCCCCCGGCAGAACGGCTACCGCCGCTGACCGGGGGCCCCATGAGCGACGTCCCCGAGCCGGTCGCCCCGGCCGGCCTGCGCCGGCCGGCCGACGACGCCGAGGCCCGCACCCTCCTGCTGGAGGGCGTCATGGACCTCGAGGGCCGCATGCTCGACGCCTCGAACGTGACCCTGGTCGGCACGATCCGCACCGCCGCGCTCGAGGCCGAGTGCGTCTACAAGCCGGTCGCGGGCGAGCGGCCGCTGTGGGACTTCCCCGACGGCACGCTGGCCGGGCGGGAGGTGTCGGCGGCGCTGGTGTCGGAGGCCACCGGCTGGCGGATCGTGCCGCCCACCGTGCTGCGCGACGGGCCGTTCGGCCCCGGCATGGTGCAGCTGTGGGTCGACGGCGACGAGACCGTCGACCTGGCCGCGTTCGTGCGCTCCGACCACCCCGGGCTGCGCCGGATGGCGGTGTTCGACGCGGTGGTGAACAACGCCGACCGCAAGGGCGGGCACATCATCCCGATGCCCGACGGCCACGTGCACGGCGTCGACCACGGCATCTGCTTCTCCGTCGACCCCAAGCTGCGCACGCTGCTGTGGCGCTGGGCCGGCAAGCCGCTGCCCGCCGAGGCGGTGGCCGTGCTGGAGCAGCTGCAGACCGACCTCCTCGGCGACCTGGGCGAGCAGCTGCACGAGCACCTCACCCGCCGGGAGGTGCGCCGCACGCAGCAGCGGGTGGCCGAGCTGCTGCGCACCGGGCGCCACCCCGAGCCCTCCGGCGACTGGCCCGCCCTGCCCTGGCCTCCCTTCTGAGCCGCCTCCGGGTGCCGAGATCACGCCATCTCGGCAGCTCAGGGCCCCTGACCCGCCGAGATCGCGCGATCACGGCGGGGGCTGGGACATGATCGCCGTCATGCCGCACCGTTCGCGCCTGTCGATCCTGCTGCTCGACCTCCCGCCGGAGTCCCACGACGCCGGGCGGGACTTCTGGTCGGGCGCCACCGGCCACCCCGCCCACGCCGACCCGGACGAGCCGGAGTGGACCGAGCTCGGCTCCTTCGCCGACGGCTGGCACGTGGCGGTGCAGCGCACGGGGGAGGGGACGCCGCCGCGCTGGCACGTCGACATCGAGACCGACGACGTCGACGCCGAGGTGGCCCGCCTCGAGGCGCTCGGCGCGAAGCGGCACGCCGACATGGGCGGGTTCTGGCAGATGACCGACCCGGCGGGGCTGGTGTTCTGCGTCGTCGGGATCCAGACCGGCGAGGCGTTCGAGAGGTACGCCACCACCTGGCCGTGACCGCTACTCGATCCTCACCAGGTCGAGCATCGCCGCGGCGGTCGCGGGGTCGCCGTGCACGGTGAGCACCTCCATCGGCAGCCGCCGCCACAGCGCCAGCAGCAGGTCGCCGGCGTCGCCGGTGAGGGTGGCGATGGGGAACGGCCGCGTGCCGGGGAACAGGGTGCGCTCGGCGTCGGCGTCGACCGCGTGCAGGACGACGGGGTGCGCCGTCTCCGGCGGCCCCTGGGGCAGCGCGGAGGGGGCCATGACCTCCAGCCACTCGTCGATGCCGTCCAGCGCGACGGCGGTGGGGATCGGCCGGACCGCGCCGAGCAGCTGCTCGACGTCGGTGGTGTGGACGACGGCCTCGTGGGTCTGCCGCCGCAGGACGAAGGCGACGTCGCGCCGCGGCGCCCACGTCCACACCGGCTCGGCCGGGTCGGCGCCGTCCAGGGCCGTCTCCAGCTCGGCAGCGGCGGCCGCGGTGAAGCCGAGCAGCTCGTCGTCCGGCTTGCGCTGGGGCTCGCGGTACCCGGTCGGGTCCGGTGCGCGGGTGCGCACCACCCACGCCCAGAAGTGCTGCACCTCGGCCAGGTGCCAGACGAGGTCGGCCAGCTCCCAGTCGGGGCAGCCGGGGACCCGGGCCCGCCAGCCGTGCGCCAGCACCGCCTCCGCGGCCGCGTCGGCGAACCGCGCGTTCGTCCGCTGCAGCACCGGCAGGTACTCGTCGAGCTCCATCGCACCCCTCCCGTCGTCCGCCCGACTGCGACCGTAGGGGCAGCCGGGACCGGCCCGGGGATCCGGCGTCGTCGGAGACGGTCTCTAGTCTCGACGTCGTGCTGTCCTGGCCCGCTCCGCTCCTGCCGACCCTGCCGGGGTCCGGTCCCGCGCTCCGCCTGCACGACACCGCGCGGGGCGAGGTCGTGCCGACCGAACCGGAGTCGACCGCCCGCATGTACGTCTGCGGGATCACGCCCTACGACGCCACGCACCTCGGGCACGCGGCCACGTACCTGGCGTTCGACCTGGTCAACCGCCTCTGGCGGGACTCCGGCCACGCCGTCCACTACGTGCAGAACGTCACCGACATCGACGACCCGCTGCTCGAGCGCGCCGAGCGCGACGGCGAGGACTGGATCGTCCTGGGCATGCGCGAGACGGCGCTGTTCCGCGAGGACATGACGGCGCTGCGGGTGCTCCCGCCCGACGACTACGTCGGCGCCGTCGAGGCGATCCCGCGGATCGTCGGCCACATCGAGGAGCTGCTCGACGCCGGGCTGGCCTACGTGCTCGACGACGGCAGCGGTGACGTCTACCACGACATCGCGCAGGCGCCGGGGTTCGGCGCGGAATCGGGCTACGACGAGGCGACGATGCTGCGGTACTTCGCCGAGCGCGGCGGCGACCCCGACCGGGCGGGCAAGCGCCAGCAGCTGGACCCGATGCTGTGGCGCGGCGAGCGGCCCGGTGAGCCGTCGTGGCCCGGCCCGCGCGGCACGGCCGGGCGGCCCGGCTGGCACATCGAGTGCGCCACCATCGCGCTGGACACCATCGGCACGGGGTTCGACGTCCAGGGCGGCGGCAACGACCTGGTCTTCCCGCACCACGAGTACTCCGCCGTCCACGCCGAGGCGCTCACCGCCGCCACGACGGGGGTGAAGGAGCCCTTCGCCCGGGCCTACGTGCACACGGCGATGATCGGTCTCGACGGCGAGAAGATGAGCAAGAGCCGCGGCAACCTCGTCTTCGTCTCGCGGCTGCGCGGCGACGGGGTCGACCCGATGGCGATCCGGCTGGCCCTGCTCTCGGGGCACTACCGCACCGACCGGGAGTGGACGGCCCAGCTGCTCGGGGACGCCGAGGAGCGGTTGGCGACGTGGCGGCGGGCGGTGTCCGCGCCCGCCGGGGCGCCGGGCTTCCCGGTGCTGGCCGAGGTGCGCGCCCGGCTGGCCGACGACCTCGACTCACCCGGCGCGATCGCCGCCGTCGACGCGTGGGCCGCGGCGACCCTGGCCGGGGCGGCCGAGGACGACACCGCACCGGCGCTGGTGCGCGACACCGTCGACGCCCTGCTCGGCATCGGGTTGTAGGTCGTGAGCGGTCCGTTCCGGTTCAACGACCGCGCCGCCCGGGAGGCGGCGGAGGCGGCGCTGGCGCCGGCCGCCGTCCGGTCGACCGCCATCCGCGGCCGCGCCGTCCCCGAGGCGGAGGACCCGCTGCGGACGGCGTTCGAGCGCGACCGCGACCGCATCCTGCACGCCAAGGCCTTCCGCCGGCTCAAGCACAAGACGCAGGTCTTCCTCAACCCCGACGGCGACCACTTCGTCACCCGGCTGACCCACACGCTGCAGGTCACCCAGGTCGCCCGCTCGCTGGCCCGCGCGCTCGGGCTGAACGAGACCCTGGCCGAGGCGATCGCGCTGGGCCACGACCTGGGCCACTCGCCGTTCGGGCACATCGGCGAGGACGCGTTCGACCCGTACGTGCCCGGCGGCTGGCACCACGCGGCGCAGGGCGTGCGGATCGTGGAGGTGCTCGAGCACCTGAACCTGACGTGGGAGGTGCGCGACGGCATCCGCGCGCACAGCTGGAAGATCACCCCGCCGCCGGCCACGCACGAGGGGGAGTGCGTCCGCTTCGCCGACCGGATCGCCTACCTCTCGCACGACGCCCAGGACGCCGTCCGCGCCGGGGTGCTGCAGCCGGCCGACCTGCCGGCGCGCACCCGCGAGGTGTTCGGCGAGCCGGGCGGGGAGATGGTCGGCGCCATGATCGACGCCGTCGTCCGGGGCAGCCTGTCGCCGGCGAACACGTCGGGGTCCGTGGTCATGGACCCCGACGCGCTCGAGGCGTTCCACGAGCTGCGGGCGTTCATGTTCCACCGGGTCTACGAGTCACCGACCGCGGCGGGGCAGAAGCACGTGGCCATCGCCGTCATCCGCCGGCTGGTCGACCACCACCTGGCGCACCCGGAGCTGATCCCGGCCAGCTACCGCGACACCTCCGCCGACCCGGTCACGCAGGTGGTCGACTACGTCTCGGGCATGACCGACCGGTTCGCGCTGAACGTGCACGACCGGATCTTCGACGACGACGCGTCGTCCCGGATGACCCCGCTGCTGCGCACGTCCTGACCGCTCCGTGCCGAGATCACGGGATCTCGGCACATC
>NZ_JBJGZV010000054.1:0-27688 GCF_054050715.1 Blastococcus sp. SYSU D00669 | reverse complement strand
CACCCCCCCCCCCCCCCCCCCCCCCCCCCCCCCCCCCCCCCCCCCCCCCCCCCCCCCCCCCCCCCCCCCCCCCCCCCCCCCCCCCCCCCCCACCCAGCGGGCCTCGAACACGTCCCAGTACTCGTCCCGCGGCCGCTGCCGGCGCGGGCGGGGCATCGTCTCGGTGCTGCTGCGCGGTGCCGGGACGACGGCGGTCTCGAGGACGGCGGGAACGGCGGGTGCGGGCATGGCGGCATCTCCTTCGACGATCGGCCAGTGTGGCCCGGCCCCAGCGTCCGGTCGACCCCTTTCACCGCGCTTGCAAGGGCCTTGAACCGCGCGCACCCACCCCGCGTCAGCGCACGCGCACGAGGTGGTCCCGCGTCAGGAACGCCCGCCGCAGCTCGTCGCCGAGCCCCTCGAACGGGGACGTCTGCGACCGGTGCTCGGCGATCGCCGCCTCCCGGAGGTCGAGCAGCTCGCCGACGTCGACGACGTCGGTGATCTCCTCGTCCGGGCGGCCGAGCCCCTCGGCGTCGGCCGAGTGGTAGGCGTCGTCGCCGCGAGCGACCGCCGTCTCGACCAGCCACCGGCGCAGCAGCGAGCTCGGCAGCGCGTACTCGTAGAGCGCCGGCCCCGGCACGCCGGCCAGCGCCTGCGCCGCGGCCGCCCGCACGTGCAGGTGGTCGCGGTGGCCGTCGCTGCCGTCGAGCACGACGACCACGGTGGGGCGCAGGTCGGCGACCAGCCGGCCGAGCACGCGCGCCACCTCCTCGACCGGCGCCGCGCACAGCGACCCGGCGGGCGTCACGCCGTCGAAGCCGGAGTCGCGGTAGCCGAGCAGCTCGACCCGGGCGACGCCGAGCAGGGCGGCGGCCCGGTGCAGCTCCGCCTCGCGCACGGCGCCGAGGTCCTCGCACGGCGGCGCCCCGACCGGCAGCTCGCCGGCCTCGCCTCGGGTGGCGCAGGCGACGGTCACCTCGGCGCCGAGCCGGGCGGCGCGGGCGATCAGCGAGCCGCAGCCGAACGTCTCGTCGTCGGGGTGGGCGACGGCGACCAGCCAGCGGTCGCCGGGGTGCACGTCGGACAGGGGGTCGGGGCGCTGCTCGCTCATGGGGAGACCGTCGCCGTCGCCGCTGACGCCCCGCTTGCGGTCGCCTGACGGGCGGCGTCGCCGATCCGTTGCAGTGACGGCACCCAGTAGCGCTCGGCCAGCGAGGCGACCGCCAGGCCGGCCTCGCAGAACGACCCCGCGGCCGCCGGGTCGCCGGCGCGCAGCGCCACCTCGGCCAGCAGGCCGAGCAGCACCGACCGCCCGCCGGCGAGCCCGTGGCGGACCAGCGCGGCGTGCGCCTCGCGCATCCCGGGCAGCCCGGCGGCCGGGTCGTCCACAGCCCGCAGCCACGCCTGGGCGAACCCGACGACCGCCGCCGGGTAGGGCAGCCGTTCCCACGACGGCGCGCCGGGCCGCAGCCCGACCAGCCGCCGCACGCGGCCGGGGTCGCCGTCCATCAGCGCCAGCACCAACGACCAGCGGCGGGCGAAGCCGGCCGCGCCGAGCTCGGTCTCCTCGGCCGTCGCGACCGCCGCCTCCGCCTGCGCGAACGCCTCGGCCCGCCGGCCCTGGTGCCAGAAGCAGTGCGCCCGCACGACCGCGATCCGGGTGCGCGGGGAGAACGCCAGCGAGCGGCCGAGGTCGACCCCGCCGGCGTCCACCAGCTGCTCGGCCCGGTCCAGGTGCGCCAGCGCCTCGGCGAAGCGGGCCTCGCGCCAGCGGATCACCGCCGCCATGTCCTCGTGCAGGTAGCGGGCGGTGGCGTCGTCCACCTCCGCGGCGGCCTCGGCCATGCGGGCGACCGTGCCGGCCGCGTCGTCGAGGCGGCCGACCTGCCCCTCCAGCATCGCCGCGACCCACAGCAGCTCGAGGTCGTCGGGGCGGACCGGTCGCGGCGCCGACCAACCGCGCACCATCCGCAGGAACTCGCGGATGGCCGGGGTGTCGTAGCCGCTGGACCACACGTCGGCGTAGGCGATGCGGCTGCGGGCGCGCAGCTCGCGCCGCCGGTCGGCCGGACCCACGAGGGCGACCAGCTGCTCGTTGAGCTCGCGCAGGGCGTCCAGGGCGGCGACACCCACCGCGGTGTCCGACGCCCGCTCCAGCCAGGGCAGCGCCGCCGCACCGCCGTCCAGCGTGCGGGCCGCGAGGTGGTGGGCCGCGATCCGCGCGGCCGCCTGCGGGTCGTCCCCGGCCCGTGCCTCGAGCCGCATGGCGACCGCCCGGTGCAGCCGGGCGAGGCGCGCGCTGGACAGCGACGCGCGCAGCGCCTCGCCGACGAGGGCGTGCGCGACGGTGAACCCGCCGTCGCCGGTGTCGGCGAGCAGCCGGGCGGCGAGCGCGCCCTCCAGCAGGTCGAGGGCCTCGTCGACCGGGACGCCGCGGATCGCGGCCAGGTCGTCGGCAGGGAGGGGTTCCCCGGCGACCGCCGCGGCGGTGAGCAGCTCCAGGCCCTCCGGCGGCAGGCGCAGGAACCGCTGCCGGAGCACGTCGTACACCGGCGCGGGCACGCCGCCCACCGGCCGGCCGCCGACCGCGCCGGGGGACCCGGCACCGGCGGCGGCCGCCCGGGCCAGCTCGAGGGCGAAGAACGGGTTGCCCCCGGCGCGGGCGACCAGCCCGTCGACGTCGGCGTCCGCCCCGTCCAGCGAGCCGGCGATGAGCGTGGTGACGGCGTCCGGCGGCAGCGGCGCGAGGTCGAGGCGGACCACCCGGGGCAGCCGGCCGAGCGCGGCCAGCGCGTCGGCCAGCGGGCGGGAGTCGGCCGCCTCGCCGCTGCGCAGCGCGAGGGCCAGCACGGTCGGCGCGGTCGCCACCTCCGCGGCGAGCGCGGCGACCAGCCGCAGCGTCGCGGGATCGGCCGCGTGCAGGTCGTCGAGCGCGACCAGGGCGGGGACGCCGGGCGGCCGGGCCAGCGCCGCGGCGAGGGCGTCGGCGAGGTGCACCAGGACCATGGCCGGGTCCGCGCCGCCGGTCGCGGCCACGGCCGGGCGCCCGGGATCGGGCAGCGTCCCGGCCAGCGGGCCGAGGGCCGCGGCCAGCCGCGCGCGGCCGGCCTCGTCCGCCGCCGCGGCGGCCTCGCGGACGATCTGCAGCACCGGCCAGAACGGCGGGGCGGCCACGCCGTCGCGGCAGGTGGCCGAGCGGACCGGTCCGCCGGCGGCGGCCACCCCGGCGGCGAGCGAGGCCAGCAGCGCCGACTTGCCCATGCCGGCGTCCCCGCTGACCAGGACGACGCAGCCGCTCCCGGCGGCCGCCTCCGCGACCACCGTGTCGAGCAGCGCGCACTCGGCGTCGCGGCCGACCAGCTCGGGCCGCCGCACGGACCGGACCGGCGGGTTTGCGGGCACCGGTGCGGCCGGGAGGGCCGGGGCGAGCGCCGGGTCGTGGTCGAGGATCTGCTGCTCCAGCCGCTGCAGCTCCGGTCCGGGGTCGAGCCCGAGCTCCTCGCGCAGCAGCGCCCGGCCCTCGGCCAGGACGGCGAGCGCGTCGGCCTGCCGCCCGGCCAGGTAGAGCGCCCGGGCGAGCTGGGCCCGAGCCTGCTCGCGCAGCGGGTGGGCGGCCACGTGCGGCTGCAGCTCGTCGACGGCGCGGTCGGTGTCGCCGGCCCCGAGCCGGGCGGCCGCCCGCAGCTCCACCGCGGTCAGCCGCAGGCTCTCCAGCCGCTGCACGAACGCCTCGGCGAAGGGCTGGTCGGCGAACTCGGCCAGCGCCGGTCCCCGCCACAGGCCCAGGGCGTCGTCGAGCAGGCCGAGGGCCCGCCGGGGGTCGGGGGCGACCAGCCCGCGCGCCTCGCCGACCAGCCGCTCGAAGCGGTCGGCGTCGAGGTCGACGTCCTCCCGGGCGATCCGGTACCCGGCCGGCGAGGTGCGGATCAGCGAGTCCTCGCTGCGCGGCGCGCGGTCGGGCTGCAGCGCGCGCCGCAGGTGCGCGACCTTGGTGTGCAGCGCGGCGGTGGCCTTGGGCGGCGGCGTGCCGTCCCATAGCAGGTCGACCAGCCGGTCGGCGGCGACCACCCCGCCGCGCTCGAGGACGAGGATCGCCAGCAGGGCGCGGTTCATCCGGGCGTTGAGGTGCACCGGCACGCCGTCCCTCCGGGCCTCCACCGGCCCCAGGACCCGGACCTCCATCACCCTCCCCGTCGGTCTCCCCGCCGGGTGGGATCAGGCGGGCGCGCCCAGCTTGCTGGCCGCGGCGGCGTCGAGCAACCACCTCGTCGCCCGCCGGCCGTGCACCGCCCCGGCGGGCAGCTCGGTCGGCTCGGCGCCGCCCACCCCGCGGGCGACGGCGTCGGCCTTGCCCTCGCCGGAGACCAGCAGCCACACCTCCTCGGCCGCGTTGATCGCGGGGAGGCCGAGGCTCACCCGGGTGGACGGCGGCTTGGGGCAGTCGCGGACGGCGACGACCGGCCGCTCGTCGGTGGCCGCGGGGGAGTCGGGGAAGATCGACGCGACGTGGCCCTCCGGGCCCACGCCGAGCAGCAGGACGTCGAACCGGGGGACCGGGCCGTCCCCGGCGGCGGCCGCCAGCTCACCGGCGTACCAGTCCGCGGCGGCCTCCGGGGTGTCGAAGCCGGAGTCGGCGGCGGGCATGGCGTGCACCCGCTCCGACGGGACGCCGACCCGGTCGAGCAGCGCCCGCCGCGCGCCGAGCTCGTTGCGGTCCTCGCTGCCGGCGGGCACGAAGCGCTCGTCGCCCCACCAGACGTCGACCGCCGTCCAGTCGACGACCTCCCGCTCGGGCTCCTCGGCCAGCGCCGCGACGCGCTCGAGCACGGCGGTGCCGATGCCGCCGCCGGTGAGCACGACCGACGCCATCCCGTGCACCGCCTGCGCGGCGGCCAGCCGGGCGACCAGCGCCGAGGCCACGGCGCGGGCCAGCCGGTCGGCGTCGGGCTCGATGACGACGTCGGGCACGGGCCGGCCGCCGGCGGCCAGCCCGGCGGAGACGTGCTCGCCGGGGGGCAGCGACATCAGCGGACCGCCTCCTCGGCGTTCTCGGAGTCCGCCGGGACGTCCGCGGCCTGCTTCGCCGCGCCCTTCCGGCGGGAGGGGGACGGTGTGGTGGCCGGGCGGGCGGTGCCGGGGCGCGCCTTGCCGTCGGGGTCGGCCGGGTCGAACCAGATGTGCTCGCGCACCGGCGAGCGCTCGGCGAGGCCGGTGACGCCGGTCGCGGCCTCGAGGGCCTCCTGGTACGGCTCGTCGGGGTCGAGCCGGCGCAGCTCCTCGCCGAGCAGGTCGCCCAGCGGGCGGTCGGGCAGGGCGACGTTGGTGTCCGGGCGGAAGGGCTGGGTGATCGTCGCGCCGCCGCGGCGGTCGGCCTGGACGCGGATCTCCTCGTCCTCGTCGAGCTCGAGGACGACGGCGTCCACCCCGCTCGGGCCGGGCGTCCGCTCGCTCGTGGTGACGTCGATGCGGGTGCCGCAGCGGGAGGTCAGCCAGCCGGCGAGCAGCTCGGCGCTGGCGTTGCCCGGCCGGCCCTCGATCCGCCCGCCGCGGATGCGCACCGGCTCGCCCCGGCGGCCGGCCACCGAGTCGACGGTGGAGGTGAGCGTGGCCCGCCACGGCGTGCTGCGGGTCCAGGCCAGGTCGGTGTCACCGGGGGCGTAGTCGCCCGCCCGGAGGCGCAGCGCGGCCACCGGGTCGTCGGCCAGCGAGCTGTCGGTGATCCGCCGGTCGGCGATGACGGCGAGCGGGTCGGTGGCCATCCGCTCGGGTGCGGCGGCGTGCCACCAGCTCACGACCGGGGCGTCGGCGGCCAGCAGCGGCAGCACCACCGACTCGGCGTGCAGCGCCAGCCGGCCGTACATGCGCATGACGACGGCCTCGCCGGGGCCGAGCCGGCCGCCGATGAGCACCTCGGCGTCCAGCCGGGGCTGCGGCGCGTCGATCTGCCGGCGCACGACCACCAGCAGCCGGCAGGGGTGCTGCTCGGCGGCGAGGGTCGCGGCCTCCTCGGCCTCGGCCACCCGGCCCTCGTCGGCGACGACGACCAGGGTGAGCGCCACCCCGGAGAGCACCGCCCCGCCGGTGCGCCGCTGCGCGGCCAGCTCCTTGACCACGGCGGAACCGGTGGTGTCCCAGAGGGTCGTCATGGCCGGCGCCACCTCCTTCCCTCGGCAGCGAGCATCTCGTCGGCGGCGCGCGGACCCCACTCCCCGGCCCGGTAGGTGTACGGGGTGCTGCCCGCCCAGAAGTCCTCCAGCGGGTCGATCACCCGCCAGGACGCCTCGACCTCCGCGTTGCGGGGGAACAGCGTGGCGTCGCCCAGCAGCACGTCGAGCAGCAGCCGCTCGTAGGCCTCGGGGCTGGCCTCGGTGAACTGCTCGCCGTAGAGGAAGTCCATCGCGACGTCGCGGACCTCCATGACGCTGCCCGGCACCTTCGACCCGAACTTGAGGGTGACCCCCTCGTCCGGCTGCACGCGGACGACGAGCTGGTTGTTGCCCAGCTCCTCGGTGTCGGTGGGCGCGAACGGCAGGTGCGGAGCCCGCTTGAACATCAGCGCGATCTCGGTGACCCGGCGGGGGAGCCGCTTGCCGGTGCGCAGGTAGAACGGCACGCCCGCCCAGCGGCGCGTCTCCACCCCGAGCCGGACCGCGGCGTAGGTCTCGGTCGTCGACCTCTCGTCGACGCCGTCCTCCTGGCGGTAGCCCTTGGCCCGCTGGCCGGCCAGCCAGCCCTGCTGGTACTGCCCGCGGATGGCGAAGGTGGCCAGGTCCTCGGGCAGCGAGATCGCGCGCAGCGCCTTGAGCTTCTCGGTGCGGATCTCCTCGGCCGAGAACTCGACCGGTTCCTCCATCGCGGTCAGCGCCAGCAGCTGCAGCAGGTGGTTCTGCAGCACGTCCCGGGCGGCGCCGGTCTTCTCGTAGAAGCCGGCCCGGCCGCCGATGCCGACGTCCTCGGCCATGGTGATCTGCACCGAGTCGACGTGGTTGCCGTTCCAAATGGGCTCGAACAGCTCGTTGGCGAACCGCAGCGCCAGCAGGTTCTGGACGGTCTCCTTGCCCAGGTAGTGGTCGATGCGGTAGACGTCCTCGGCGCTGAACACGGAGTCGACGAGCTCGTTGAGCTCGCGGCTGGACTCCAGGTCGGTGCCGAACGGCTTCTCGACGACCACCCGCCGCCACCGGTCGGGCGTGCTCTCGGCCATCCCGGTGCGCTGCATCTGCTTGAGGACGACGGGGAACATCGCCGGCGGGATCGACAGGTAGAACGCCGCGTTGCCGCCGATGCCGTGGCTTCCCTCGAGGTCGTTGAGCGTGTCGGCGAGCTGGTCGAACGCGTTGTCGTCGTCGAACGAGCCCTGGACGAAGTGCACGCTGCTGGCGAGCTGGTCCCAGACCTCCTCGCGCCACGGGGTGCGCGCGGCGTTGCGGGCGGCGTCGCGGGCCAGCTCGGCGAAGTCGGTGTCGCCCCAGTCGCGGCGGGCGAAGCCGAGCAGGGCGAAGTTGGTGGGCAGCAGACCCCGGTTGGCCAGGTCGTAGACGGCCGGCAGGAGCTTCTTGCGGGCCAGGTCGCCGGTGATGCCGAAGACGACGAGGGCGCAGGGTTCGGGCACGCGGGGCAGCCGCCGGTCCCGCGGATCGCGCAGCGGGTTGGTGATCATCTTCCGTCCTCGGCTCGGCAGGCGGGTCCGCCGTCCGGCCCGACGGCGGACCGGACGGCGGAGGAGGGGGCCTTCTGCTACTTGAGCTTCTCGAGCTCGCTCTTCACCGACTCGGTGAGCTCGTCCCAGGAGTCGACGAACTTCTGCACGCCCTCGTCCTCGAGGACCTTGAAGACGTCGTCGAGGTCGACGCCGGCGTCGGCGACCGACTTCATCACCGCGGCGGCGTCCTCGTAGGACTTCTGCACCGGCGTGCCCGCCTCGCCGTGGTCGGCGTAGGCCTTCATCGTCTTCTCCGGCATGGTGTTGACCGTGCCGGGGGCGATGAGCTCGGAGATGTAGAGCGTGTCGGAGTACTCCGGGTTCTTCACGCCGGTGGAGGCCCACAGCGGCCGCTGGGGCGCGGCGCCCTTCGCCTCCAGCGCCCGCCAGCGGTCGGAGGAGAACACCTCCTCGTAGGCCTGGTAGGCCAGCTGGGCGTTGGCGACGCCCGCCCGGCCCTTGAGCGACGGGTCGGCGCCGGCCTTGTCGAGCCGCTTGTCGATCTCGGTGTCCACGCGGGAGACGAAGAACGACGCCACCGAGGCGATGCCCTCCAGCGAGCCGCCGTTCTCGACCCGCTTCTCCAGCCCGGACAGGTAGGCGTCCATGACCGCCCGGTAGCGCTCGAGGCTGAAGATGAGGGTGACGTTGACGCTGATGCCGTTCGCGATCGTCTCGGTGATCGCCGGCAGGCCCGCCTCGGTCGCCGGGATCTTGATGTACAGGTTCGGCCGGTCGACCAGCCACCACAGGTGCGCCGCCTCGGCGGCGGTGGCGTCGGTGTCGTGCGCCAGGCCGGGGGCGACCTCCAGCGACACCCGCCCGTCGCCGGGCTGCCGCTCGGCGACGGGGGCGAGCAGGTCGCAGGCGTCGCGGACGTCGGCGGCGGTGATCGTGCGCAGCGCCTCCTCGACGCTCACCCCCCGGACGGCCAGCGCGTGCACCTGGTCGTCGTAGGAGTCCGACCCGCTGATCGCCGCGGCGAAGATCGTCGGGTTGGTGGTGACGCCGACGACGGAGTACTCGTCGACCAGCGACTGCAGGTTCCCGCTGCGGATGCGGTCGCGGGACAGGTCGTCGAGCCAGACGGCGACCCCGGCCGAGGAGAGCTCGGCCAGCCTCTCGTTCTGAGCCATGTGCTCGTGCCCTTTCTGGGTGGGGTTCTCTCAGCGGTCGCCGGTGGGGTGGGGGAGACCACCGGTCGCCGGCACCGGGCCGGCCGGGACGGCGGCACCGGAGCGCGCCGCCTCCATGCTCTCGCGGGCGGCCGCCACGACGGCCTCGTCGGTGAGCCCGAACTCCTCGTAGAGCACGGAGTAGGCGGCGCTGGCGCCGTAGTGGTTCAGCCCGACGATGCGGCCGGCGTCGCCGACGAACTCGCGCCAGCCCATCGGCACGCCCGCCTCGACGCTGACCCGGGCCCGGACCGACGGGGGCAGCACCTCGTCCTTGTAGGCCTGGTCCTGGTCGGCGAACCACTCGACGCACGGGACGGAGACGACGCGGGTCGGCACGCCGTCGGCCTCCAGCCGCTCGCGGGCGGCCACCGCGATCTGCACCTCCGAGCCGGTGCCCAGCAGGATCACCTCGGGCTCGCCGTTCGACGCGTCGGCCAGCACGTACGCGCCGCGGGCCACGCCCTCGGCCGAGCCGAACTCGCCGCGGTCGAACACCGGCAGGTTCTGCCGGGAGAGCAGCAGGCCGGCCGGGCGGTCGTTGTGCTCGAGGATCGTCCGCCACGCGACGGCCACCTCGTTGGCGTCGGCCGGGCGGACGACGTCGAGGCCCGGGATGGCGCGCAGCGCGGCGAAGTGCTCGATCGGCTGGTGGGTCGGGCCGTCCTCGCCGAGGCCGATCGAGTCGTGGGTCCAGACGTAGATCACCGGGAGCTGCATGAGCGCGGCCAGCCGGACCGCCCCGCGCATGTAGTCGGAGAAGGTGAGGAACGTGCCGCCGTACACGCGGGTGCCGCCGTGCAGGGCGATGCCGTTCATGATCGCGCCCATCGCGTGCTCGCGGACGCCGAAGTGCAGCGTGCGGCCGTACGGGCCGCCCGACCACATCTTGGTCTGCCGGTCGGCCGGCAGGAACGACGGTTCGCCCTTGACGGCGGTGTTGTTGCTCTCCGCCAGGTCGGCCGAGCCGCCCCAGAGCTCGGGCAGCGCCGGGTACAGCGCGCCGAGGACCTCGCCGGAGGCCTTGCGGGTCGCGACGCCCTTCGGGTCGGCGTCCCAGCTCGGCAGCTTCTCGGCGAAGCCCTCGGGCAGGCTGCGGGTGGTCATCCGCTCGAGCAGCGCGGCGCCCTCGGGGTTGGCCGACGTCCATGCGTCGAAGCGCTGCTGCCACTCGGCGTGCTGCTCCCGGCCGCGGTCGACCACCCTGCGGGCGTGCTCCAGGACCTCGGACGCGACCTCGAAGGTCTGCTCGGGGTCGAAGCCGAGGAGCTCCTTGGTGGCCTGCACCTCGGCGTCGCCGAGCGCCGAGCCGTGCGCGGCGCCGGTGTTCTGCTTGTTCGGCGCGGGCCAGGCGATGATCGTCCGCAGCACGATGATCGACGGCCGGCCGGTTTCGGCCTCGGCGGCGGCGAAGGCGGCGTCGACCGCGGCGAGGTCCTCGCCGTCGTCCACGTGCTGCACGTGCCAGCCGTAGGCCTCGTAGCGCTTGCCGACGTCCTCGGTGAAGGCGACGTTGGTGTCGTCCTCGATCGAGATCCGGTTGTCGTCGTAGACCAGGACGAGGTTGCCCAGCCGCTGGGTGCCGGCCAGGGACGACGCCTCGCCGCTGACGCCTTCCTCGAGGTCGCCGTCGGAGGCGAAGACCCAGATGGTGTGGTCGAACAGGCTCTCGCCCTCGGGGGTGTCGGGGTCGAACAGCCCGCGCTCGCGGCGGGCGGCCATCGCCATGCCGACGGCGTTGCCCACGCCCTGGCCGAGCGGGCCGGTCGTCGTCTCGACGCCGGGGGTGTGGTTGACCTCGGGGTGGCCGGGGGTCTTCGAGCCCCACGTGCGCAGCGCCTGCAGGTCCGCCACCTCCAGGCCGTAGCCGGACAGGAAGAGCTGGATGTAGAGGGTCAGGCTGGAGTGGCCCATCGACAGGACGAACCGGTCGCGGCCCACCCAGTTCGGATCGGTCGGGTCGTGCCGGAGCCACTTCTGGAAGAGGAGGTAGGCGGTGGGCGCCATGCTCATCGCCGTGCCGGGGTGGCCGTTGCCGACCTTCTGGACGGCGTCCATGGCCAGGACGCGCACCAGGTCGATGGCGCGGCGGTCGAGCTCGCCGAACCCCTCGGGGAGGGTGGGGTTCGGCTGGCGGGGGGCGCCGGTGGGGGCGTCGGTCGCGGCTTCGGCCGGGGCCTCGGACTCGGTGCTCTGCGTTCCCATGTCGGTTCGGTGCTCCCTCGGAGTCGGGGCCTCTCGGATGGTGCGGTGGACGCCCGGGAGCCGGGTGGGCCGGGACCCCGGGCGGATGACGGTGCACGCAGCAGCGTCGGTTCGGGGCACCGTCGTCGTCGACGTGGGCCCTACCCGCTGCACGTGCAGCGTCAACGTGAGGAAACCCTAGTCATCCCAGCCCGTTCCCCGGTGGGCCGCGGGCTACAGTGGCTCCGTTCCATTCCCCGGTTCGAAGGGACCCCCGTGCTGTCTCCCCGCCCGGTGGGGCCCTGCGACCCCGCGGGCCAGGCCTCCCGGTGACGGCGGTCTCCGAGCGACCCGTGGTCGTCACGACCCGGCGTCTGTCCGCGGTGGTGCGCGCCTACGTCGCGCTGACCAAGCCGCGGATCATCGAGCTGCTGCTGGTCACGACCGTCCCGGCCATGATGATCGCCGCCCGCGGCTGGCCCTCGTGGGGCCTGCTGGCGGCCACCCTGGTCGGCGGCACGCTCGCCGCCGGCGCGGCCAACGTCCTCAACTGCTGGTACGACCGCGACATCGACCGGCTGATGCACCGCACCGAGCGCCGGCCGCTGCCGATGGGGGAGGTCGGCCCGCGCGGCGCCCTGGTGTTCGGCCTGGTGCTCACCGTTGTCTCCACGGTGCTGCTCGCCGTGACGACGACGCTGCTCGCCGCGGCGCTCGCCCTGGCCGCGATCGTCTACTACGCCGTCCTCTACACGATGGTGTTCAAGCGGCACACCCGCCGCAGCACCGAGCTGGGCGGCGTGCCCGGCGCGGCGCCGGTGCTCATCGGCTGGGCCGCGGTGACCGGGTCGCTGGACTGGCCGGCCGTGGTGTTCTTCGCCGTCGTCTTCTGCTGGCAGATGCCGCACTTCTGGGCGCTGGCCATGCGGTTCCGGGCCGACTATGCGCGCGCCGAGGTCCCGATGCTGCCGGTCGTGGCCACGGCGCTGTCGGTGGGCCGGCAGACCGTCGCCTGGACCTGGCTCACCGTCGCCGTCTCGCTGCTGCTGTGGCCGGTCGCCGCCGGCTACGGGATCGGCTGGGTCTACGCCGCCGCCGCGGCGGCGCTGGGCCTGTGGTTCGCCGTCGAGGCGCACCGGCTGCTCTCGCGCATCCGCCGGGGCGCCGAGCCCAGGCCGATGGCGCTGTTCCACATCTCGATCTCGTACATGGCGCTGCTGTCCGCGGCGATCATCATCGACACGCTCGTCTGACTGCGAGGCTGGCCGGTCGTCGACCGGCGGGGCCCGGGCGCCCGGCCGTCATCCGGTCGAGACGATGCGCGCCGCGTCCGGCGGTGGTGATGCTGCGGCGGTGAGCGCCGGAGCCCTCGGCCGCGTCCCCGGACGTCTGGAGCGCACCTTCCCGGGGCGCTGCCTCCGCGCGGTCGTCGACGTGCAGGGGCTCGACCGGGCGATGGCCCTGGCGGCCCAGGCGTTCACGGCGCTGATCCCGCTGCTGCTCCTGCTCTCCGCCGCGCTCCCGACGGGCAGCCGCGACGTCGTCGCGGACGCGATCGTCGCCCGGTTCCGGCTCACCGGGGACGTGGCCGACGACGTGCAGTCGCTGGTCGGTGGCGGCGGCCGCAAACCTCGTGCTGTGGACCTCGGTGCCGTGGCTGCTGCTCGACCGGCGCGTCCGCTGGCAGAGGCTGCTGCCGACCGGAGCGCTCGCCGGGGTCGCGGTCGCCCTGTACGGGACCGCCACCACGCTCTACATGCCCGCGCTGATGGAGCGCTACAGCCAGCGGTACGGCATCTTCGGGGTCACGCTCTCCCTGGTCGGGTGGTTCGTCGTCGTCTCCGTCATCCTGGTCGTCGCCACGGCGGTCGGCGCCGAGCTGGAGCGGGCGCCGGAGCCGTGGGCGCGGCGCCTCGTGGCGGGTTTCGGAGTGAGGTCCCGACCGCTCAGCCGGAGACGGCGACCCGGGCGGGGGCGTCGAGCGGCACCTCGGAGACGGGGCCGCGGATGGACCAGACCAGCCGTGCGGTGTAGGCGGTGATCAGCGCGGCGCCGAGCATGTGCAGCAGCACGAGGACGATCGGCAGGTCGGTGAAGTACTGCACGTAGCCGACGACGCCCTGTGCCAGCTGCACGACCAGCAGGTCGCGGGTGGCGCGGCGGACCCGGCCGGGGGAGTCGGTGGCGTAGAGCGCCACGAGCAGCGCGACGGTCAGCCCGATGAGCAGGAAGACGACGTCGGCGTGCAGCTGGCTCATCAGCTCGGGGTCGAGGCCGATCCGGTCACCGGTGGGGACGCCGTCGTCGTCGACGTCGCCGCTGTGCGGCCCGCTGCCGGTGACGATGGTGCCGACCACCAGCACCGCGGCCGTGACGACGGCGATCCCGGCGACCAGCAGCGGCAGCGGACGGCGGACCACCAGCTGGCCGACGCCGGGCTCGCGGGAGCGCAGCCACAGCACCGTGGTGACCGCGACCAGCGCCATCGACAGCAGGAAGTGGGCGGCGACGGTCCACGGGTTGAGCCCGGTGAGCACGGTGACGCCGCCGAGCGCGGCCTGCACCGGGATGCCCAGGAAGCTCAGCACCGCCAGCCGGCGCAGGTCGGTGCGCGCCGAGCGCCAGACGACGACCAGCGTCGCGATCGCGGTGATCGTGAGGAGGCCGGTCAGGGTGCGGTTGCCGAACTCGATGACGCCGTGGCCGGCCAGCTCCTCGGTGGGCACGAAGCTCTCGCTGGTGCACCGCGGCCAGGTGGGGCAGCCCAGGCCCGAGCCGGTCAGCCGCACGGCACCGCCGGTGACCACGATCAGCACGTTGGCGACGACGTCGGCGAGGGCCACCCGCGAGATCACGGTGGGGGAGAAGGCCCGAGGGAGAACCGGCACGGCCCGATGCTAGGCGGTGCGCGGACGCCGGCCCGCGACTTAGGACACCCTTGCTTGCACGGTCGCGGAAATAGGTCACACTCGTGTTGTGGAAACCAGCACGGCAGCTCCTGCCCGTCCGTCGGCCGGTGCCGACGACGGCCGGACCCGCCAGCGGGTGACCGCCCTCCTCCTCGAGCACGGGCCGCAGACCGCCTCGGAGCTGGCCGGCCGGCTGGGCATCTCCCCGGCCGCCGTCCGCCGGCACCTCGACGCCCTCGTGGCCGCCGGCCGGGCGGAGGAGCGGATGACCGCCGACCCGCACCGCGGGCGCGGCCGCCCCGCGCGGCGCTTCCTGCTCACCGACGCCGGCCGCCAGGCGTTCCCGCACGCCTACGACGACCTGGCCCTGACCGCGCTGCGCTACGTCGCCGAGGTCGGCGGTCCCGACGCCGTCCGCGCGGTCGCCGAGCGGCAGCTGGCCGGGCTGGAGGCGCGGGCCTCCGACGCCGTCGCCGCCGCCACCGGCGGCGGAGCGCCGGCCGACCGCGCCCAGGCCCTCGCCGCGGCCCTCACGGCCGAGGGCTACGCTGCGACGGCCTCGGCGATCCGCAGCGGCGGACAGCTCTGCCAGCACCACTGCCCGGTGGCGCACGTGGCGGCGGAGTTCCCCCAGCTGTGCGAGGCGGAGACCGCGGTGATCGGCCGGCTGGTGGGCACACACGTGCAGCGCCTGGCCACGATCGCGCACGGCGACGGGATCTGCACCACACACATCCCGGGAGCGCCCGCGGCCGGGAACAGATCGACCCTCGCAGGCCCTGTACCGAGGGAGCGGTCGGCGCACGCGCGCCTGACCACGTCCCCCAGCTCGACCCCCCAGACGCACCGGGAGAGGACGCACGCATGACCAGCACCCAGCAGCCGGTGGGCACGCCGCTGACGCAGGACGAGCAGATCGAGCAGCTCGGCCGCTACCAGTACGGCTGGGCCGACGCCGACGTCGCCGGGGCTTCCGCGCGCCGTGGCCTGGACGAGGACGTCGTCCGGGACATCTCGCGCCGCAAGGACGAGCCCGAGTGGATGCTCGAGCGCCGCCTCAAGGCCCTCAAGCTCTTCGGGCGCAAGCCCATGCCCGACTGGGGCTCGGACCTCTCCGGCATCGACTTCCAGAACATCAAGTACTTCGTGCGCTCGACCGAGGCCCAGGCGACCTCGTGGGACGAGCTGCCCGAGGACATCAAGAACACCTACGACAAGCTGGGCATCCCGGAGGCCGAGAAGCAGCGGCTGATCGCCGGTGTCGCCGCCCAGTACGAGTCCGAGGTCGTCTACCACAAGATCCGCGAGGACCTCGAGGAGCAGGGTGTCGTCTTCCTCGACACCGACACCGCGCTCAAGGAGCACGAGGACCTGTTCCGCGAGTACTTCGGCTCGGTGATCCCGTCCGGCGACAACAAGTTCGCCGCGCTGAACACCGCGGTGTGGTCCGGCGGCTCGTTCATCTACGTGCCGAAGGGCGTGCACGTCGAGATCCCGCTGCAGGCCTACTTCCGGATCAACACCGAGAACATGGGCCAGTTCGAGCGGACGCTGATCATCGTCGACGAGGGCGCCTACGTGCACTACGTCGAGGGCTGCACCGCGCCGATCTACAAGTCGGACTCGCTGCACTCCGCGGTCGTCGAGATCATCGTCAAGAAGAACGCGCGCTGCCGGTACACGACCATCCAGAACTGGTCGAACAACGTCTACAACCTGGTCACCAAGCGGGCGATCGCCCACGAGGGCGCGACCATGGAGTGGATCGACGGCAACCTCGGCTCCAAGGTCACCATGAAGTACCCGGCGGTCTGGATGACCGGCGAGCACGCCAAGGGCGAGGTGCTCTCCATCGCCTTCGCCGGCGAGGGCCAGCACCAGGACGCCGGCGCCAAGATGGTGCACGCCGCGCCGAACACCTCCTCGACCATCGTGTCGAAGTCGGTGGCCCGCGGCGGCGGCCGCACCTCCTACCGCGGCCTGGTGCAGATCGACGAGGGCGCGCACGGCTCGAAGTCCACGGTGAAGTGCGACGCGCTGCTGGTCGACACCATCAGCCGGTCGGACACCTACCCGTACGTCGACGTCCGCGAGGACGACGTCGCGATGGGGCACGAGGCGACCGTCTCCCGGGTCAGCGAGGACCAGCTCTTCTACCTGATGAGCCGCGGCCTGTCCGAGGACGAGGCGATGGCCATGGTGGTGCGCGGGTTCGTCGAGCCGATCGCCCGCGAGCTGCCCATGGAGTACGCCCTCGAGCTGAACCGCCTGATCGAGCTGCAGATGGAAGGTGCCGTCGGCTGATGCCGTCCGACAACACGACCGGTCTCACCACCGACTCGGCCACGCTAGCCGGCGAGCTGTTCGCCGAGGGCGTCGGCGCCCAGGCCGGCCCGCCGGCCACGCCGGCCCCCGGCACGGGCGCGGCACCCGGTGCGCACTCGCACGGCGGCGCCGTCGCATCAGGTGCAGTGCCCACCGGCTCCCCGGCCGAGCGGTTCACCTCGACCGACCCCGAGGCGTTCGGCCGGCCCACCGGCCGCGAGGAGGACTGGCGCTTCACGCCGATGCGCCGGGTCCGCCCGCTGCTCGACGGCGCGCCCTCCGACGCGCACCTGGCCTGGGACACCGACCTGCCCGAGGGCGTCGAGCTGACCAGCGTCGAGGCCGACGACCCGCTGCTCAAGGGCCTGCCCGAGCCGACCGACTACCTGGCCGCGCTCACCCGGCAGCGCTCCGGCGGCGCCGCCGTCGTCCGGGTCCGTCCCGAGGCGCAGCTCGACCGGCCGGCCACCGTCCGGCTGTCGGGCACCGGCGCCGACGACGTCGTCTGGGGCCAGCTCGTCGTCGAGGTCGGCGCCTTCGCCGAGGCCACCATCGTGCTCGACCACGGCGGCGCGGCGCGGTACTCCGGCGGCGTCGCCGTCCTGGTCGGCGACGGCGCGCAGGTGACCCTCGTGTCCGTCCAGGACTGGGCGCCGGGCGCGCTGCACGCCGGCCAGTTCGACGCCGTCGTCGGCCGCGACGCGACCTTCACCCAGGTCGTGGTCACCCTCGGCGGCGACCTGGTCCGCCTGGTCAGCAACGTGCAGTACGCCGGCCCCGGCGGGACGGCGGAGCTGTTCGGCGTCTACTTCTCCGACGAGACGCAGCACCAGGAGCACCGGCTCTGGGTCGACCACGCCGTGCCCAACTGCACCAGCAACGTGCTGTACAAGGGCGCGCTGCAGGGCGAGGGCGCCCGCACCGTGTGGATCGGCGACGTCCGGATCCGCCCGCAGGCCACCGGAACCGACACCTACGAGCTCAACCGCAACCTGGTGCTCACCGACGGCGCCCGCGCCGACTCGGTGCCGAACCTGGAGATCGAGACCGGCGAGATCGTCGGCGCCGGCCACGCCAGCGCCACCGGCCGGTTCGACGACGAGCAGCTGTTCTACCTCTGCTCGCGGGGCATCGACGCCGAGACCGCGCGCCGCCTCGTCGTCCGCGGCTTCTTCGCCGACGTCGTCCAGCGCATCGGCGTCCCCGAGCTGCAGGACCGCCTGATGGCCTCCATCGAGACGCGTCTCGGCGCCCTGCCGGACCTCGACGAGCAGCCGGTCGAGGTGGCCTGACATGGCGTTCGAGCGGGTCTGCGCGCTGTCCGACGTGGCCGAGCCCGGCGCCCTGCGCGTCGAGCTCGACGACGTCGACATCGCCGTCGTCCGCTTCGAGGGCGGGGTCTACGCCGTCGAGGACATGTGCTCGCACGCCGAGGTGCCGCTGTCCGAGGGCGACGTCGAGGAGTTCAAGGGCGCCCCGACCATCGAGTGCTGGCTGCACGGGTCGTGCTTCGACCTGCGCACCGGCGAGCCCACCAACCTCCCGGCCACCGAGCCGGTGTCCGTCTACCCGGTCCGCGTGGAGGGGGAGGACGTGTACGTCGACACCGAGTCCGACGGCGCCCTCCCCGTCGCGGCCAACAGCTGAGGAGCACGACAGAGTGTCCGTCCTGGAGATCCGCGACCTGCACGTCAGCGTGGGGGAGGGGGACGACGCCAAGGAGATCCTCCGCGGCGTCGACCTCACCGTCCGCTCCGGTGAGACCCACGCGATCATGGGTCCCAACGGGTCCGGCAAGTCGACCCTGGCCTACTCGATCGCCGGCCACCCGAAGTACACGATCACCCGCGGCTCGGTGACCCTCGACGGCGAGGACGTCCTCGCCATGAGCGTCGACGAGCGCGCCCGCGCCGGCCTGTTCCTCGCCATGCAGTACCCGGTCGAGGTCCCCGGCGTCTCGGTGTCGAACTTCCTGCGCACCGCCGCCACCGCCGTCCAGGGCGAGGCGCCGAAGCTGCGCACCTGGGTCAAGGACGTCAAGACCGAGATGGCCGGCCTGGAGATGGACCCGGCGTTCGCCGAGCGCAACGTCAACGAGGGCTTCTCCGGCGGTGAGAAGAAGCGCCACGAGATCCTGCAGATGCGGCTGCTCAAGCCGCGCATCGCGATCCTCGACGAGACCGACTCCGGCCTCGACGTCGACGCGCTGCGGGTCGTCTCCGAGGGCGTGAACAAGAGCCGCGAGGACAGCGACGTCGGCGTCCTGCTGATCACGCACTACACGCGCATCCTGCGCTACATCAAGCCCGACTTCGTGCACGTCTTCGTCGCCGGCCGGATCGCCGAGGAGGGCGGCCCGGAGCTGGCCGACAAGCTCGAGAACGAGGGCTACGCCGCGTACGTGGCCGACTCGAAGGAGACCGCGAAGGCATGACCCAGACCGTCTCGCGTCCCGCCGGGGCGCAGCAGGCGCCGCTGCCTCTGGACGTCGAGGCGATCCGGGCGGACTTCCCGATCCTGTCGCGCACCGTGCGGAACGGGAAGAAGCTGGTCTACCTCGACTCCGGGGCGACCGCGCAGAAGCCGCGCGCCGTCCTCGACGCCGAGCGCGACTTCTACGAGAACCACAATGCCGCCGTGCACCGCGGCGCGCACCAGCTGGCCGAGGAGGCGACCGACCTCTACGAGGAGGCCCGCCGCAAGATCGCCCGGTTCATCGGCGCCGCCGACGAGCGCGAGGTCGTGTTCACCCGCAACACGACCGAGTCGATCAACCTGGTCGCCTACGCCCTCTCCAACGCCGCCACGGCCAAGGAGGAGGAGTTCCGCACCTACGCCGTCGGCCAGGGCGACGAGATCGTCGTGACCGAGATGGAGCACCACGGCAACCTCGTGCCCTGGCAGCAGCTGTGCGAGCGCACCGGCGCGACCCTGCGCTGGCTCGGCCTCACCGACGACGGCCGGCTGGACCTCTCCGACCTGGAGACGGTGGTCAACGAGCGCACCAAGCTCGTCGCGGTCACCCACCAGTCGAACATCCTCGGCACGATCAACCCGCTGGAGCCGATCATCGCGCGGGCGCACGCCGTCGGTGCGCTGGTGCTGGTCGACGGCGCGCAGTCGGTGCCGCACCAGCCGGTCGACGTCGCCGCGCTGGGTGCGGACTTCCTCGCCTTCTCCGGCCACAAGATGCTGGGCCCGTCGGGCATCGGCGTGCTGTGGGGCCGCTACGACGTCCTCGACAAGCTGCCGCCGTTCCTCACCGGCGGGTCGATGATCGAGGTCGTGCGGATGGAGCGCAGCACCTTCGCCGCGCCGCCGCAGCGCTTCGAGGCCGGGGTCCCGATGACCGCGCAGGTCATCGGCCTGGGCGCGGCGGTCGACTACCTGTCCGCGCTCGGCATGGACAAGGTGGAGGAGCACGAGAAGGCGCTCACCGGCTACGCGCTGGCGAAGCTGGCCGAGATCCCCGGCGTCACGGTCATCGGCCCGCCCGACACCGTCGCCCGCGGCGGGGCGGTCAGCTTCACCGTCGAGGGCATCCACCCGCACGACGTGGGCCAGGTGCTCGACGACCTGGGCATCGCCGTCCGCGTCGGGCACCACTGCGCCTGGCCGGTGGTCCGGCGCTACGGCGTCCCGGCGACGACCCGGGCGACGTTCTACGTGCACACCGGCTACGACGACATCGACGCGCTCGCCGACGGCGTGCGGGAAGCCCAGCGCTTCTTCGGCGTTGCACCCTCCCAGGAGGGCTGACATGCAGCTGCAGTCGATGTACCAGGAGATCATCCTGGACCACTACCGCAACCCGCACGGCCGCGGCCTGCGCGAGCCGTTCGACGCCGAGGTGCACCACGTGAACCCGACGTGCGGTGACGAGGTCACCCTGCGGGTGAAGCTGGACGGCGACACCATCGCCGACGTCTCCTACGAGGGGATGGGCTGCTCGATCAGCCAGGCGTCGGTGTCGGCGATGTACGACCTGGTGGTCGGCCGGACGGTGCCCGAGGCGCTGGAGACCGGCGAGCACTTCATGACGCTGATGCAGAGCAAGGGCGACGCCGCGGTGGCCGAGAAGCTCGAGGACGAGCTCGAGGACGCCGTCGCGTTCGCCGGTGTGTCGAAGTACCCGGCGCGGATCAAGTGCGCGCTGATGAGCTGGATGGCGTTGAAGGACGCGTCCGCCCGCGCTCTGTCCGTCGCCCACCCCGCCACCCCGGACGGAGGTTCCAAGTGAGCGAGACGATCGACAACGACACCCCGGCCGAGCTGCCGCCGTACAAGTCGGCGCTGCTCGAGGACGTCGAGGAGGCCATGCGCGACGTCGTCGACCCCGAGCTGGGCGTCAACGTCGTCGACCTGGGCCTGGTCTACGGCATCGACGTCGACGACAACAACGTCGCCGTCCTCGACATGACGTTGACCTCGGCGGCCTGCCCGCTGACCGACGTCATCGAGGACCAGGCCCGGCAGGCTCTGACCGGCGGTCCCGGCCCCGGCCTGGTCGACGACGTGAAGATCAACTGGGTGTGGATGCCGCCGTGGGGTCCGGACAAGATCACCGACGACGGCCGCGAGCAGCTGCGGGCGCTGGGGTTCCGGGTCTGAGCCTCGGGGACCTGCTGGGCCGCCTCGCGCTGTCGGCCTTCCCGCAGGAGCCCGGGCCGAGCGTGCGAGGCCCGGGGGGCGGGAAGGTCCTTCCACCGGCGGCCGACGCGAGCGTGACGGTGGTGCCGGCTCCGGTCGGCGCCAAGGCGATCGTCGTCGGCGGCTCCGCCTGGCACGTCGTCGCGGCCGACGTCGACCCCGACTGGGTGGCCGGCGCCGTGGCGCACGACCCGATCGCCGCGCCGCTGGGCGCCCGCTTCCTCGCCGCGCTGGCCGACCGGGTCGGCGTCGAGCCCGGCTCCCTCGACGCGGTGCTGGTCGCCCCGCCGGCGCCGGCGTCGCCGGGCGTCGAGCTGGTGCCCGTCGACGTCGACCACCCGCGCGTGCGGCGGGCGCTGGAGCACCGGCAGGACGTGCGCATCCGGGCCACGCCCGACGGCGCCGGCGTGCTGATCCTCGGCCGCGGGGTCGCCGGGCGGTGGGAGGTCAGCCTGGAGGTCGACCCCGCCGCCCGCGGGCGCGGCCTGGGCACCGCGCTGGTGGCCGCCGCACCCGCATTCGTCCCCGCCGGCGAGCCGCTGTGGGCCCAGGTGGCCACGGCGAACACCGCCTCGCTGCGCGCGTTCCTGAACGCCGGTTACCGGCCGGTCTGCGCCGAGGTCCTGTTCGGCCCCTGACGCCGGTCCCTCAGCGGAGCTTCGCCAGCGGCGTGGAGAAGTAGGGCGCCGGCGAGAGCTCGCGGCGGGCGCCGACGGCGAGCAGGGCGACGCCGGTCAGCAGCGCCGCGGCGATCGGCCAGACCAGCGCCGACAGCGCCAGCGCGAGGGTGGTGCCCACCGCGGTGGCGGCGCCGATCTCCAGCGGCGCGCGCACGCCGGTCGCCGCGGCGGCCACCATCGTGGCCGCGCACGCCGCGAGCAGCAGGACCGGCCGCGTGGCGCCGGGCAGCACCACAGCCGTCACCGCCGAGGGCACCGCCGCCACCAGCAGCCCCGGCCCCCACGCCGACCACGACGGCGCCAGGAGCAGCCGCGGCCCCTGCGCCAGCAGCAGGCCGATCGCCAGCGGGAGCGTGTACTCCTCCAGCACGTGCACCTCGTCGCCGGACACGGCGACCCACACCGCGGCCGTCCCCAGCGCCGCGCCCACCCGCCACGCCGGCGAGGGCGGGTGCTCGTCGTCCACCGGACCCGCCGTCCACACCGCCCACTCCACGGTGACCACGGCCTGCACGAGCAGCACGACCGCCAGCGCGCCGCGGTCGGCGTCCAGCGCCACCAGGGCCACCGCGGCGGCCGCGCTCCCGGCGGCGGTGACCAGCGTGCCGCCCCGGTCGTCGGGCGGCAGCGTCACGGCGGCGAGCAGCCCCACCGGGTACAGCAGGGTGAGCACGGCGGCGGCCGCCACCGGGCCGAGCCAGCCGGCCGGCACCGCGAGCACGACCGCCGCGGCCAGGCAGCCGACCGCCCACGGCAGCGCCGACCCGCGCTCGTCCGCCTGCAGCGCCGCCACGAGCACCGTGGGGACCGCGGTGAGCAGGAACAGCACCACCAGCGCCCCCCAGTCGCCGCGCGCCGACAGCTGCACGAGCGCGGCCAGCGCCATGACCGACCCCGCGGCGACCGCGACCGGCCAGAACAGCCCCCGCCGCCAGCCGGTCAGGTACTCGGGCAGCGTCGAGGCGAGCAGCACGCCGACGTAGCCGGCGGCGGTGACGCCCGCGGTCCCCAGCGCGGCGAGCGACCCCGACACCGCCGTCCCGGCGACCGCGCCGGCCAGCAGCGGCACCACCACCGGCGGACCGAGCAGGACGTCGAGGTCGGCGCGCAGCCGCGCCGGCAGCAACCCCGCGGCGGCGGCCACGACCAGGACGGCGGCCAGGTGCCGTGCGGCGCCCTCGCCGGTCCACGCCGTCGTCAGCCCGCCGAGCGCCCCGGCGACCCACCAGGGGGCCGTCGTCGCCAGCGCGGCCCGCGCCACGACCCGCCGTCCGCCCAGCGCCACGGCCAGCCCGACCAGGGCGACCGCCAGGAACACCGACGGGTGCCAGGCGCCGGGGACGGCGTCGACGACCCGCAGGACGGCGAGCTGCAGACCGGTCCACGCGGCCAGCGGCCAGGTGGCCGTCGTGGGCGCGAGCACCCGCAGGCACAGGAACAGCGCCACCAGCCCGGCCAGGGCGAGCGCGCCGCCGGGACCGGAGCCCCACGCCGCCGTACCGGCGAGACCGGCCGCGCAGAGCGCCAGCGCCTCCTCGGTGCTGCGCAGCCCGCGCGCCGCGGCGCCCACCGACAGCCCCGCAGCCGCGACCGCGAGCGCCAGCAGCGGCAGACGGGCGGCCGTCCCGCCGTCGTCGAGGACCGCCAGCGCGGCGACGACGACCAGCGCGACGCCGACGCCGAGCAGCACGTGCAGCGTGCGGGAGGACCCCACGAGCCCACCGTAGGGGCCGGCGGCCGCCCCGGCAGCCGGTCAGCGCATCTGCGCCACCCAGGCGACCGCCTCCCGCGCCTGCTGCCGCCGCCGCTCGTACGTGGCGCCCACGAGCAGCAGCACCAGCCCCGCCGCGGTGAGCGTGACCCAGCGCGGCAGCAGCGGCGCGTAGGGCCAGAGCCGGCCGATCACCACGAACGCCAGCGCGGCCGACCCCACCACGAACGGCGCCTGCCGGTGCGTGAACGCCCCGACGACGGTGAGGACCGCGGCCACGACCACGACCAGCACCAGCCGCACCGCGGTCGGGTCGGTCACGACCAGGAAGGCCGACGGCGCCAGCCCCACGGCGACCGCCGGACCCTCCGCCGCCCACGACGGGCCGCGGGCCAGCATGCGCGGCAGGCCCACGAGCAGCAGCCCCGCCGCGGCCGGCAGCGTGTAGGCCTCCGGCGTCGTCACGCCCGCGCCGGCCACGGCGATCCAGCTCGCCACCACCAGGTCGGCCACCGCGGCCACGGCGATCCAGCCACGCCGCGCCACGAGGGCGTAGCACCCGGCCGCGGCACCGCTCAGCGCCAGCTGCAGCCCCACCTGCCCCCACGCCGCGGCCGGGACCGTTCCCGCCGCGCCCAGCAGCCCGGCCACCCCGGCCGGGGCGGCGAGGGCGGCCTCCTCCGGGGAGCCGGCGCGCAGCGCGGCCAGCCCGAACGCGACCGCGGCGACCACGGCCAGCAGCAGCCCGGCGGTCTCCGGGGCGAGCAGCTCGCCCCGCACCGCGACCAGGACCGCGCCGGCCGGCGCGCAGACCGCCGCCGCCGCGGCTCCGGCCCGGAGCCGGGGCAGCAGGACGGCGGCCAGCGCGGCCGGCACCGCCGCCGCCAGGACGACCAGCGCCAGCGGCAGGGAGCGGCCGTCGTCCGCCAGGTGCCCGGCGCCGACGACGGCGGTGGCGGCACCTCCGGCGACCAGCGCCGCGGCGGCGACCCGGACGCCCGCCAGCGGGACGGCGGCGGTCAGCGCCGCCAGGCCGAGCGCGGCCGCGACGACCGCGCCCGGCCGCCCCGACCCGTGCAGCGTCTCGGCGAGCGCCAGGCCGGTCGCACCCGCGCCGACGCCGGCCACGACGGCGGGGGAGGGCAGCAGCCCGGCGGCACCGGGCACCCGGGGCAGCAGCACCGCGCCGGCGGCGGCCGCGGCCAGCAGCGCCGTCGCCGTCCACCCCTCGACCGGACCGGACGACCCGGCCACCGTGATCGCACCCAGCGCGCCCGCCCCCGCGGCGAGCAGCGCGAGCAGCGCGGCGACCGGCACCAGCGGCCGGCGCACCCGCAGCAGGACCGCGACGTCGACGAGGGCGACGGCGAACGCGACCGCCACCCCGGACGGGCCGTCGAGCGCGCCCGGCGGCAGCAGCAGGAACGGCGCCGGCTGGGCCGCGAGCAGCGCGGCCAGCGGCCACGTCGTCGTGCTGCGGGTCGCCCGGCCGAGCCCGACGGCGACGAGGACGACGACGCCGCAGCCGATCGCCGCCCACAGCCGCAGCGGCAGCCCGTCCACGCCCAGCAGCCCCTTGCCGTAGGCGGCGGCGAGGTCGACGGCGAGCAGCGCGGTGCCGGCCGCGGCCAGCGTCTCCTCGGTGGCGCGCAGCCCGCGCCGGGCGGTCCAGGCCGAGGCGCCGCACGCCGCCGCGGTGACCAGCAGCATCACCGACGCCTGGAAGGCCAGCCCGAGGCGTGTCCAGGCCAGCGCCACGAAGGCGATCGCGCCGGAGACGAGCAGCAGGGCGCCGAGGCCGAGCAGCACCTGCTGCGGGCTCAGCCGGCGCCGCGGTGGGGGCGGGACGTACGCCGGCGGTGGAGGCGTGACCACCGGTGGCGCCGGGGGAGCGGGCGCGGGCACCGGGGCCGGCGGCGGCGCGGGCACCGGAGCAGCTGCGGGTGCCGCGCCGGGAGCCGACGCGCGCAGGGTGGCCAGCAGCGCGTCGCGGTCGCGGGTCAGCTCGGCGAGCGTCGCACCGATGCGGGCCACGACCAGCGCGGCCTGGCCGGCGGCGGGTAGCCCGCAGGCGGGGCAGGGCGCGCCCGCCGGCCCGGTCGCGGGGGTGCCGCAGACCGGGCAGGGGAACGCCGGCGTGGGGTGCATGCGCGCATGGTGACCGGTCGGCGGCCGGCGCAGAAGCGTTGTCCGCACCGGTCGGGTGACACGCCCCACGCCTCGGGAAATCGGTCGGACGACCGCGCGCGAGCGCCTACCCTGGGATCAGTGATCACGACGACCGGCCTCGAGCTGCGCGCCGGCGCCCGCATCCTCATCAGCGACGCGGACCTCCGCGTGCAGCCCGGCGACCGCATCGGGCTGGTCGGGCGCAACGGGGCCGGCAAGACGACGACGCTCACCACCCTCGCCGGCGAGCGGCTGCCGCACGCCGGCAAGGTCGAGGTCACCGGCGAGATCGGCTACCTGCCGCAGGACCCGCGCAGCGGCGACCTCGACATCACGGCCAGCGACCGGGTGCTCTCCGGCCGCGGCCTCGACGTGCTGCGCCAGCAGATGGTCAAGGCGCAGATCGCCATGGCCGAGCCGGCCGACGACGCCGAGCGCGACCGGGCCGTCCGCCGCTACGGCCGCCTCGAGGACCAGTTCGCCGCGCTGGGCGGCTACGCCGCGGAGAGCGAGGCGGCCCGCATCTGCACCGCGCTCGGCCTGCCCGACCGCGTGCTGTCCCAGCCGCTGCGCACCCTCTCCGGCGGTCAGCGCCGCCGGGTCGAGCTGGCCCGGATCCTCTTCTCCGACGCCGAGACGCTGCTGCTCGACGAGCCGACCAACCACCTCGACGCCGACTCGATCACCTGGCTCAAGGGCTTCCTCGCCGCGCACAAGGGCGGCCTCATCGTCATCAGCCACGACGTGGAGCTGCTCGACGCCGTCGTGAACAAGGTCTGGCACCTCGACGCCAACCGGGCCACCGTCGACGTCTACAACCTCGGCTGGAAGCCCTACCTCGCCCAGCGGGAGACCGACGAGCGGCGCCGCAAGCAGGAGCGGGCCAACACCGAGCGCAAGATCGAGGCGCTGTCGTCCCAGGCCGACAAGATGCGCGCCAAGGCCACCAAGGCGCGCGCGGCCAAGAGCATGGACAAGCGGGTCGAGCGGCTGGCCGCGGGGCTGGCCGAGGTCCGCGTGCAGGACAAGGTGGCGAAGCTGCGGTTCCCCACCCCGACGGCGTGCGGCCGCACGCCGCTCGTGGCCGAGGGGCTGTCCAAGAACTACGGCTCGCTCGAGGTCTTCACCGACGTCGACCTGGCCGTCGACCGGGGGACGCGGGTCGTCGTCCTCGGGCTCAACGGCGCCGGGAAGACGACGCTGCTGCGCATCCTCGCCGGCACCGAGGTGCCCGACACCGGCGAGGTCAAGCCCGGGCACGGGCTGCGGGTCGGCTACTACGCGCAGGAGCACGAGACGCTCGACCTCGACCGCACCCTGCTGGAGGTCATGCGCTCGGCGGCGCCGGAGAGCACCGACACCGAGCTGCGGCGGATCCTCGGCGCGTTCCTCTTCTCCGGCGAAGCGGTCGACCAGCGGGCCGGCACGCTCTCCGGGGGTGAGAAGACCCGGCTGGCCATGGCGACGCTCGTCGTCTCGGGCGCGAACGTGCTGCTGCTCGACGAGCCGACCAACAACCTCGACCCGGCCAGCCGCGAGCAGGTGCTGCAGGCGCTGCGCACGTACACCGGCGCGATCGTGCTGGTCACCCACGACGAGGGCGCCGTCCGGGCGCTGAACCCCGACAAGGTGATCCTGCTGCCCGACGGCACCGAGGACGCCTGGAGCGAGGACCTCGCCGACCTGGTCGAGCTGGCCTGATCCGTTCCGGTCGCCGTCGGTCCGCTCCTGGGTGATCATGGCCTCGGGACGCCGGGCAGCAGGGCGCCGGCGACCCGGGGACGAGCTGCCACCACCGGGCCGGCGGGCGCGCCGGGGCGGTCGGGCGCCGACACGGAGGGGAGTCATGGCCGACTCGAACACGGCGGACCTCGGCAAGGGCAAGCGGATCACGGGGGGAGACCGCACGTCGCTGGCGGACGAGCTGCGCAAGCGCTACGACGGCGGCGAGAGCATCCGTTCCCTGGCGACCTCCACGAACCGGTCGTACGGCTTCGTGCACCGGCTGCTGTCGGAGTCGGGGGCGACCCTCCGCAGCCGCGGTGGGGCGAACCGGAGTGCGAAGAAGGCCTGAACTAGGTGTACTGACCAGAGACGTTGGTCGAGGACGTGTGACCACGAGATCTGACTGCTGATCTTGTGGAGGAGGACCTCCGGACGTGGAGTGGAGCTGCTGAAGGCACCCACTCACGAACCGGAGG
>NZ_JBJGZV010000053.1:0-30730 GCF_054050715.1 Blastococcus sp. SYSU D00669 | reverse complement strand
CGATCGGTCAGGGCGGCACGCACCGCCGAGCGAGCGGACAAGACAGTGACGGGTGCTTGCTGGCACAAGCTCCTATGAGGTCACGAACCCTCGACCGGTGAGTGCAAGCGAGCCCCGCAGCGGACCGAACCGACAGATCGGCATGAAGACCCGAAGTCAGTCAGGCGCTGGGTCAGGAACGACCGCTGCGAGGCTCGCCCACATCCTCACTGTCAGGCGCGGACGCGCAGCAGGACCTTGCCGGTCGCGCGGCGCTCGTCGAGCTCGGCGATCGCGGCCGCCGCGTCGGCGAGGTCGTGGGTGGAGCCCAGCACCGGCTGCAGCGCGCCCCGCTCCAGCAGCGGCAGCAGGTCGCGCCACTGCTCGGCCACGTACCCCGGGTCCCCCAGCCAGAAGGCCCCCCAGCCGACGCCGAGCACGGAGATGTTGTTCAGCAGCAGCCGGTTCACCTTGACGGTGGGGATCTCCCCGCCGGTGAAGCCCAGGACGAGCAGCCGCCCCTCCCGGGCCAGGCTGCGCAGCGAGTCGGTGAAGCGGTCGCCGCCCACCGGGTCGACGACGACGTCGACGCCCCGCCCGCCGGTCAGCTCCTTGACCCGGTCGCGGAAGCCATCGGCGAGGACGACGTCGTCGGCGCCGGCCGTCCGCGCCACCGCGCCCTTCTCCTCGGTGGACACCACCGCCAGCACGTGCGCCCCGTAGGCCTTGGCCAGCTGGATCGCCGCCGTCCCCAGCCCGCCGGCCGCGCCGTGCACCAGCACGCTCTCGCCGCTGCGCAGGCCGCCGCGGCGGGTCAGCGCGAAGTGCATGGTCAGGTAGTTCATGGGCAGCGCCGCACCCTGCTCGAACGACGTCCCGTCGGGCAGCGGGAAGACGAACAGCGGGTCGGCGGCGGCCACCTCGGCGAAGCCGCCGAAGCCGGGGAAGGCCGCGACCCGCTGGCCCTCGGTGAAGCCGCTGCCCTCCGGAGCGCGCCGGACGGTGCCGGCGACCTCGCTGCCGGGGACGAACGGCAGCGGGGGCTTGACCTGGTACTCGCCACGGCTGAGCAGCACCTCGGGGAACGTCACCCCGGCGACGGCCACGTCGACGAGGACCTTCTCCTCGTCGGTGGGCTCGGGGACGTCGGCGAGATGCGCCGCTCGCGGGCCGTCGAGGGTGGCGATCTGGACTGCGCGCACGAGACCTCCTGCTCGGGACGGGACGCCGCCGAGCATGTCACCCCGGCAGGCGGACCACGTCGGCGAGGACGCTGCCGTCGGCGCCGAGCCGTTCCGGGGACGGGCTGTCGTAGACCACGAGCAGGCGCGGCCGGTCGGCCGGGCCGATCAGTCCGATGCCCTCGGCGTGGTCGCAGTCCTCGCCGTAGCCGAGGACGAGGTCGCGGGTGAGCTGGTCGCCGCGGACGACCTGCGGCGTCTCCGCCCGCAGCGCGTCGTGCCAGCGGAACACGTGCACCGGCCCGTCCAGCGCCATGGTCGGTCCGGCCAGCACGAGCAGGTCGTCGCCGTGCGGGCAGAGGTCGCGGACCCCGAGCCCCTGCATGCGCAGCACGTGCGTGCGGTAGGGGCGGCCGTCGTCGAACGGGGTGAGCACCAGCCGGTCGGGGGCATCGGGGTCGGTCTCCGGCCGGAGCTCCAGCACCACGGCCCAGCCGCGCAGCACCGGGCCGCGCAGGCCGAGGTAGACCCGCGGGCCGGCGACGGCGATGCCCTCGACGTCGAGCCCGTTGTCCTTGCCCGGCAGCGGCAGGAACGGTCCGAGGTGCTCGTCGTCGGCGAGCAGCTCGCGCAGGTCGGGGCCGCGCGCCCCGAACGAGGCGGCCCGGACCCGGACGCCGTCCCGCTCGAGCTCGCGGACGACGGTGGGCAGGGCGCCGTCCATGCGGACCGGCAGGCGCACCAGGACCTGCCGGTTGGGCTGGCCGGTGACCTTCGCCAGGCGGCGCAGCGCCTTGTCGCCGTCGTGCCGGGCCTTGATCTGCTTGCGGCGCAGGCTGTGCGACCCCACCGCCCAGAGGAAGTCGCCGGAGCGGGCGATGCCCTCGATGTCGGCCTCGCTCTCCCGGTCCTCGCCGTCCCCGGGCAGGGGCACGAGGTCGGCGAGGCGGTAGCTGGTCTGCCGGCCGTAGACCTGCGGGTCGTCGGGGTCGTCGGCGACCAGCCGCTCGACCGTCGCGGTCTCGTCGCCGGCCAGCCACAGGACCGGGCCGTCGCTGCGGACCGCGGACAGGTTGGTGTGCGTGCCCGCGGTGCGCGCGGAGTCCTCGAAGTGCAGGCGGACGGTCCGTTCCACGGTCACGCCGCCCACCCTGCCACGGCGGAACAGCAGGTCGGCCGCGTGCCTTGCTCCTGCCATGCAGATCGACCTCGACGGCCGCCGCGCCGTCGTCACCGGGTCCTCGCAGGGCATCGGCCTGGCCATCGCCACGGGGCTGGCGCAGGCCGGCGCCGCCGTCGTCCTCACCGGGCGCGACGCCGCGGCGCTGGACGCGGCCGCCGCGGGCATCGACGGCGAGGTGACCAGCGTGGCCGGCGACCTCACCACCAACGAGGGGACGGCGCAGCTGCTCTCCGCCGTCCCGGACGCCGACGTGCTGGTGAACAACCTCGGCGTCTTCGGCGCGCGGCCGGCGCTGGAGATCTCCGACGACGAGTGGCGCCGCTACTTCGAGACCAACGTGCTGACCGCCGTGCGGCTGACCCGCGCCTACCTGCCCGGCATGCGCTCGCGCGGCTGGGGGCGGGTGCAGTACATCGCCAGCGACTCGGCCGTGGCGATCCCGGCGGAGATGATCCACTACGGGATGACGAAGACGGCGCTGCTGGCCGTCTCGCGCGGCTTCGCCAAGGAGTCCGCCGGCTCGGGGGTCACGGTGAACTCGGTGATCGCCGGGCCGACCCGCACCGGTGGGGTCGAGGACTTCGTGCACTCCCTGGTCGGCGCCGACCTGCCGTGGGACGAGGCGCAGCGGGAGTTCATGCGGCGGCACCGGCCGCAGTCGCTGCTGCAGCGGCTGATCGAGCCGGAGGAGATCGCGCACATGTGCGTCTACCTCGCCTCGCCGCTGGCGTCGGCGACCACCGGCGGTGCGGTGCGGGTGGACGGCGGGTACGTCGACGCGATCCTGCCGTGAACGGGGGGTCCGTTCCCAGCGAGCGGGACTACGGTGCAGCCATGACCACCGCGGTCCGCACCAACCGCCCCCTGCTGGCGTCGCTGCTGGTCGGGGCGGCGCTCGTCGCCGCCGTCGGCCTGGTCGGCTGGCTGCTGCTGCTGTTCGTCAAGGGCACGGTGGTGCTGGTCAGCTGGGCGCTGGGGATCGCCCTCGTCGTCCTGCCCCTGCTGTTCGCGCGGCGGATCCTCGCCGGCCACGCCGGGTCCGAGCGGCGGGAGCGGCTGTGGACCCTCGGCCAGGCCGTGGCGCTCGGGGTGGCGCTGTGCGCGATCGCGTACTTCGTCGGCGATCACGGCTGGCTGCTGGTCGCGGTGCCCGCGGCGGTGGTCGCCGTGCTGCGCGTCGTCCGCGCGGTGCAGGCCCGCCGCGAGCGGCGCGCCGTCCGCTGAACCCGCCTGGCGGCCGGGCGGCGGCTCCACCACCATCGGCGCGGTGACCTCCGCCGCGCGCTCGCTGCTCGACCGGGTGCACCGGCTGGTCGAGCACGCCCGCGAGGTCACCGACCACCCCGTGCTGGAGGCGGTCGCGCGGGTGGGCCTGGTCGCCTACGGCGTCATGCACCTGCTGATCGGCTGGCTGGCGGTGCAGCTGGCGTTCGGCACCGACCGCACCGACGCCGACCAGACCGGAGCCCTGCAGACGGTCGCGGGCTCCCCCGGCGGGCTGGTCCTGCTGTGGCTGATCGGCCTGGGCATGCTGGCGCTGGCGCTGTGGCAGGCCGGCGAGGTGCTGCTGTGGTGGCGCGGCCTGCTCGACCCGGCCCACCGGGGGCGGACCGCCTTCGTCTGCGCCAAGTGCCTGGCCAAGGCCGCCGTCTACGCCGTCCTCGGGGTCACCGCGCTGCTGTTCGCCGTCGGCGCGGAGTACGAGGCCGACGAGCGGCTGCGCGAGCTCACCGACGAGACGCTCGACGTCCCGGGCGGGGCGGTGGTGGTGATCGCCGTCGCCGTGCTCGTGGTCGCCGTCGGGCTGTACACCCTGGTGCGGGGGTTCACCGGCGGCTTCATGAAGGACATCGACCTGCCCGCCGCGCCCGACCGCCTCGAGCCCTGGATCGAGACGATCGGCCGGGTCGGGTACGTCGCCAAGGGACTGGCGTTCGGGCTGGTCGGGGTGCTGCTGTGGCAGGCGGCCGCGTCGGCCGACGTCTCCACCGCGACCGGCCTGGACGGCGCGATGACGGTGATCGCCGGGGTGCGGGGCGGACCGTGGCTGCTCACCGGGGTGGCGGCCGGGTTCGCCGCCTTCGGTGTGTACGCCCTCGCCCGCGCCCGCTACCCCGACCGCGACCCGTCGTCCTGAGCTGCTCTCAGGCGGGGACGGGTACCGGCGCTCCCGAGACCGCCACCGTGCGGCCGACGAGCCCGGTGTCCGCGACGACGTCGGCCAGCACCCCGCCGAGCGCGCGCCGGGACACCTTCATGCCCTCGATCGCCAGGGGCTCGGGACCGGCGTCGGTCGACCAGGTCGCGCCCTGGTCGCCGTCGGTCAGGTGGACCGGCTGCACCAGCGTCCAGTCCAGCCCGCTGTCGCGGACCACGCGCTCCTGCCGCTCGGTGTCGTCGATCTGGGGGCGCAGCAGCAGGGCGAACGCCAGCCGGTCCGATAGCGGCAGCCGGTCGCGCGTCGGCCCCACGCCGTAGGACGACTGCACGACCAGCCGGCGGACACCATGCGCCCGCATCGCGGCCACGACCACCACGGTGCCGCGCGACCGGACGTCCATCGGCGTGCCCGCGCTGCCGCGCAGCCGCACCCGCAGCGCGTTCTCGGCGATGCCCAGGGTCACCAGGACGGCGTCCTGCCCCCGCACCGCGCGGTCGACGTCCGCGGCGACTGTGACGTCGCCGGTCACGGTGCGGACGCCGGCCGGGAACTCCGCCGCCCGCCGCGCGAAGGCCGTCACCTCGTGCCCCTGGGCGACCAGTGCCTCGACCGCCGCCCGGCCGGACCCGCCGGTGGCTCCCACGACCAGAACTCGCATGACCTCTCCCCTCCGCCGCCGGCGCCTGTCGCCGGCTGTCCCCAGCCTGCGGACGATCGGCGGGGCGGGGTAGGCGTGGCCGTCCGGATTCCCACGCCGTTCGTCCAGTCTCTCTGGACGGACGGTGGACTACGGCGGGACAGTGGGGCGGTGACCGCTGCGGAGGCGCCCTGGCGCGCGAACGACCCCCTCGGCGGGGTGCTCGCCGACCTGCGCATGCGCGGCACGTTCTACTGCCGGGCCGAGGGGACGGCGCCCTGGGGCGTGGAGATGCCGGCCCTCGACGGGTGCCTGAGCTTCCACGTGATCACCGAGGGCAGCTGCCGGCTGGAGGTCGGGGACGCCGCGCACACCCTCGCCGCCGGCGACCTCGCGCTGGTGCCCCACGGCCGGGGGCACCTGCTGCGCAGCGGACCCGGGGCGCCGATCGCCGGCCGCGCCGACCTGCTGCCGCAGGACTTCCTCGCCGAGCACTACTCGGTGCTGCGGCTCGACGGCGGGGGCTCGGCCACCGGGATGTTCTGCGGCGTGCTCGAGATCGACCGGCCGGGGGCCGCGCACGTGCTGGACCTGCTGCCGCCGGTGCTCGTCCTCTCCGGCCGCGACGCCGCCCACTCCGGCTGGCTGCCGGTGGTGCTCGGGCTGCTCGCCGACGAGGTGCGCCACGACCGCCCGGGCGCGGAGGCCGTCGTCACCCGGCTGGCCGACGTCGTCGTCATCCAGGCCATCCGGGCGTGGCTGGAGACCGGCGGCACGGGCCCGGGGTGGCTGCGGGCGCTGCGCGATCCGCAGGTCGGGCGGGTGGTCGCGCTGGTCCACCAGGACCCCGGCGCCGACTGGACGCTCGACCGGCTGGCCCGCGAGGCCCGGATGTCCCGGTCGGCGTTCGCCGCCCGGTTCACGGAGCTCGCCGGGGAGCCGGCGATGCGGTACGTGACGCGCTGGCGCATGCACGTCGCGGCCACCGCCCTCGCTCGCGGGGCACGGGTGGGCGAGCTGGCGCGGCACCTCGGGTACGAGTCCGAGACCGCCTTCGCCCGCGCCTACAAGCGGGTGGCCGGGGCGACGCCCGGCGCGGCCCGGGCCGGCTACCCCGCCCCGTCGTCCTGACCGCTGCGGGCCGCACCCGACTCCCGCAGGAAGGTCAGCACGGCGGTGACCCGCCGGTGGCGCAGCGGCTCGGTGGCGAGCCCGAGCTTGGCGAAGATCGCGTTCACGTGCTTCTCGACGGAGGACTCCGAGACGCCCAGCGCGGTGGCGATGCCGGCGTTGCCCTGGCCCTGGGCCATCTCGCGCAGCACGTCCAGCTCGCGGGGGGTGAGGCGGCGCAGCGCCGAGTCGCGCAGCCGCGCCCGGCGGGTGACCAGCGCCTCGACCACCAGCGGGTCCACCACCGAGCCGCCCGCGGCGACCTCGCGCAGGGTGCCGAGCAGGGTGGCGACGTCGCCGATGCGGTCCTTGAGCAGGTACGCCAGGCCGTGGGTGCCGTCGCGGAACAGCTCGTAGGCGTAGGCCTCCTCGGCGTACTGCGACAGGATCACGACGCCGACGTCGGGGTGCGCGGCCTTGATGGCGTGCGCGGCGTCGATGCCCTCCATCGCCCGCCCCGCGCCGCCCGGCCCCTGCGCGGGCATCCGGATGTCGCTGAGCACCGACTGCGGCCCCAGGCGCTCCACCGCGTCGAGCAGCTCGACCGCCGAGCCGACCGCGGCCAGCACCTCGACCTCCCCGGAGTCCTCGAGCAGGCGGCGCACGCCCTCGCGGACGAGGTAGCTGTCGTCGGCCATCACGACCCGCAGCCGGTCAGGCATCGGCGGTCTCCGGCACGGGGATCTCCATGCACACCGCCGTCCCGGCCCCGGGCGTGCTGCGCACGGTGAGCGTCCCGCCGAGGACGTCGAGGCGGTCGGCCAGGCCGGCCAGGCCCAGCCCGCGCGGCCGGCCGGGGGCGAAGCCGCGCCCGTCGTCCTCGACCACCACCCGCAGGTGGCCGTCGGGGCGCTGCAGCGAGACGACGACCTGCTCGGCGCCGGCGTATTTGACGACGTTGGACAGCGCCTCGGCGACGCCGTACCAGGCGGTCGTCTCGACCTGCGCGGGCAGCCGGCCGGCCCGCAGCGCGGGGTCGGCGCGCACCCGGACGGCGAGCGGCAGCCGGGTGGCCTGCGCCTCGACCGCCTCGAGCAGTCCCTGGTCGGCCAGCACGGGCGGGTGGATGGCGTGCGCCACCTCGCGGACCTCCCGCAGCAACGCCCCGACGTCCTGCTGGAGCTCGGTGAGGACGCCCTCCACCCCGGGGTCGCCCCGCTGCAGCCGCTGCCGGGCGAGGCTGACCTTGGCCGAGACGGCGACGACCTCCTGCTGCACGCCGTCGTGCAGGTCGCGCTGGATCCGCCGCCGCTCGGCGTCCTGGCCGGCCACCACGCGGTGCCGGGAGGCGGCCAGCTCGCCGGCCTGCCGGGACAGCTGCGCGGTGAGGTGCAGCGCGTGGACGACGGCGGCGGCCTGCCCGGCCAGGTAGCCCAGCGAGCGGCGGTCCTCCGGCAGCAGGGGCCCGTCGCGGCGCGGCCCGCAGGTGATGCTGCCCAGCGTCGCGGCACCCAGCCGCATCGGGACGACGACGTCGGGCGCGCCGCGGCGCTCGGCCGGCAGCCCGGCGGCGGCCTCGGTGCCCTCGGGTTCGAGCCGCACGGTCACCCAGGTGAGGTCCAGCCCCCGCCAGACGGTGGTGGCCAGCTCGTCGAGCAGCTGCTGGGGGCCGGTCACCCGGGCCAGCGCGTCGCCGAACCGGCTGAGCAACGTGTAGCCGTCGAGGCGGGAACCGAGCACCCAGCGGTCGACGGCGACCTCGGCCCGGCGCCGCAGCGGCAGGCAGCCCAGCACCACCGCGACCGCAGCGACCACCCCCGCGACGGGGCCGGCGACCCGGGCGAGCACCAGCCCGGCGGCGACGGCGACCCCCGCGAGGGTCAGCACGATCAGCGCACCGAGCGCCCGGCGGACGGCGCGCCGCCGGGCGGGAGCGTCGATCCCCAGCACGCCGTCGGAGACCAGCGGGACCACCTGCGCGCCGAGGGCCAGCACGAGCGTGCCGAACCACAGGACTCCGACCACGACGGTGGTCAGCACGCCCTCCGGGGCGAACCGGAGGACCACCACCGACGGCAGCCACACCAGCCCGAACGCCGCGGCCCAGCTGAGGAGCACCAGCCGGGTCTGCCGGCGGACCGGCGGCGCGGCGTGGCGGTACCGCCGGGCCAGCAGCACGACCGCGACCAGCACCCAGCCCAGCCAGGTGGCGCGGAGCACGTCGACCACCGGCGCCGCCGGGGCCAGCGCCGGGACGTGCAGCGGGCTGGGCACCGGCGGCGTCCCCGGGTCGTCGTACAGGCCGACGGGCAGGGTCGGCCGGCTCAGCGCCGTCGCGAGCGGCACCAGCGCGGAGGCGGCGAGCAGGGCGCCCAGCACCCACCGCTCCAGCCGGCCCTCCACGCGGCCGCTCGGGTACAGCGCCACCATCCCGACGGCCGCGCCCACCGAGACGAGCCCGACCAGGTCGCGCACCAGCGCCACCGTCGGTGCGGCGGCGGTGCCGTGGACGGCGGGCAGGACGAGGTCGCCGAGGAGGACGTCGAGCGCGAAGAAGGTGCCCGCGGCGAGCAGCCACTGCAGCGCGCGGGTCTCGGGGCGGAGGGCCAGCAGCCCGACGAGGAAGAAGGGCGCGGGGCCGAGCAGCACCCAGACGACGTGGCCCGGGTCGCCGCGCACGACGTCCCAGACGAGGGCCCCGACGAGCGCGGCCCCGCCGACCAGCACGAGCGTCCAGCGAACGGCCCGCATCGCGCCATTGTCGGGGCGCGGGGCACGCCCGGCCAGGAGGTCAGCCCCCGGGCGGTACGGCGGCCCGCCGCAGGCCCCACCCCCGGCCGGCCGGGTTCCGGCGGCCCGGACGGCGACCTAGCGTCGCCGGCCAGCCGAATCCCGAGGAGGCCGCGATGACCGACACCGAGACCCGCCCGACCGCTGCGCGCACCCGGCCCGGTGCCCGCAAGGCGTTCGTCGTCCTGGTGGAGCTGCTCGCGGTCGCCGTGGTCGTGCAGTTCTACTTCGCGGCGTTCGCCGTCTTCACCGCGCCCGAGAACGACTCGCAGTTCGTGCTGCACCTGGTCAACGGCCGCGCCGTGCTGCCGTTGCTCTGCCTGCTGGTGATCGGCGCCGCCGCGCTCGCCCGGGCGCCCGGCCGGCTGGTGGGGTTCAGCGCCCTGCCGCTGGGGCTGCTGGTCGGCCAGATGCTCCTGTTCCTGGTCGCGGCGGCGACCGGGTCGACCCCGGAGCGGACGAACGTGGCCGGTCAGGTCGTGCTGGGCCTGCACGCGGTGAACGGGCTGGCGATCCTCACCGTGACGCTGCTGCTCCTGCGCCGCGCCCGCGCCCTCGCCCGGTCGTGAGCACCACCGCGCTGCTCGCCCTCGACCTGGGGCTCACCGTCCTGCTCGCCGTGGTCTGGCTGGCGGCGGCGGTCCTGGTGGGCGGGGCACGCCGGCCGCTCCTGCCGGCCCTGCTCGCGGCGGGCGTGCTGCTGGTCGCCGGGCGGATCGCCGTCGTGGTCGCGCTGGGCGCGCGGAGCTGGTGGTTCGTGCAGGAGGACGTGCTGCTGACCCTGCCGCTCGTCGGCCTGCCGGCGGTGGCGGCGGTGGTGCTCGCCGGCCCGGCGGCGCTGCGCGGCCGGGCGGTGCCCGTCGCCGGCCGGGTGGCGCTGCTGGCCACGGGCTTCGGGGCGGCCGCGGGCGTGGCGGCGTGGGCGCTGGTGGGCGTGCCGGTCCGGGCCGGGACCGCGGCCGCGGTGGTGGCCGTGGTGGCGACGGCCACCGCGGTCGCGGGCGTCGTGCTCGGCGGCCGGGCGCGGGGGCTGCTCGTGGCTGCGCTCGTGGCGGTCGGCGTGCTGGTGGTCGCGGTGCCGGCCACCGCCTCGGCGCTGAGGTCGGGCGACGACGGCGGGCACGGCGGGCACGGCGGCCACGGCGCCGGCGGGGTGTCGGTGGCCGGGCTGCGGACCCCCGCCGACGCGCCGGGGCCGCCGCGCCGGGCGGTGCTCACCGCGCGGCAGCAGGCGGTCGATCTGCCGTCGGGCCGCACCGTCGACGCGTGGACGTTCGGGTCGCTGCCCGGTCCCCCGCTCGAGGCGGAGGTCGGGGACCTCGTGGAGGTAGAGCTCCGCAACCGCGACGTGGCGGCGGGGGTGACGCTGCACTGGCACGGCTACGACGTGCCCAACGGCGAGGACGGCGTCGCGGGGGTCACCCAGGACGCGGTGCCGCCCGGGGGGACGACGACCTACCGCTTCGTGGCCGACGAGCCGGGGACGTACTGGTACCACACCCACCAGGAGTCGGCGGCCGGCGTGCAGCGCGGGCTGTACGGGGCGTTCGTCGTCCGGCCGCCGGGCGGGGACGGCGGCACCGAGCTCACCCTCCCGGTGCACACGATCGACGGCGTCGTGCTCCTCGGGGCGACCGACCTGGTCGACCACCGGGAGGTGCCGCCCGGGGAGCAGCTGCGGCTGCGGCTGCTCAACACCGACAGCGAGCCGCACCGGCTGTCGCTGGCGGGCGCGCCGTTCCGGGTGGTCGCGGTCGACGGCCGCGACCTGACCGGGCCGGAGGAACTCACGGCGGAGGTGCTGCGGATACCCGCCGGGAGCCGGTACGACGTCGCGCTCACCATGCCGGGCGCCGCCGTCCGGCTGGGCATCGAGGGGGCGCCGGGGACCGGCCTGGTGCTGACGCCGTCGGGCGACGACGGCGGCGGTGACGCCCCGTTCGCCGACGGGCCGGAGCTGGACCTGCTGGGCTACGGGACGCCGGGCCCGCCACCGGCCGCGGCGGACCGTGACCTGACCGTCGTCCTCGACCGGCAGCTGCGCTTCCTCGACGGCCTGCCCGGCTACGCGTGGACGGTGAACGGCGCGGCCTACCCCGACGTGGCGCCGCTGACGGTGCGGGAGGGCGAGCGGGTGCGGCTGACGGTGGTCAACCGCGGCACCGAGACCCACCCGATGCATCCGCACGGGCACCACGTGCGGGTGCTGGCCCGCGACGGGGTGCCGGTGCGGGGCAGCCCCCTGGAGCTGGACACCTTCGACGTCCGACCGGGTGAGGTGTGGGAGGTACTGCTGGTGGCCGACCACCCGGGCATCTGGCTGGCGCACTGCCACGACCTCGACCACGCGACCAACGGGATGGTGCTGCACCTGGCCTACGAGGGCGTCCACTCCCCCTTCACCGTCGGCGGCGGGAACCACCCGGAGTGAGCGCCGGTCACCCCGGCTGCAGCCCGTCGTCCCGGGCCGCCGCGTCCTCCGTGGCCTGCCGCGCGGTCGCGCGGAGCCGGCCGGCGCCGCTGACGAGGGCGCGGCGCCACGGGGCGACGCCCTCGATCTCGATCTCGAGGGAGAAGCTGAGCACCGTCCGGATGAGCACGATCGCACCCAGGACGAGGACGTTCTCCGCGGTCGGCGCGACGACGACGGTGCGCACCAGGTCGGCCGCGACCAGGATCTCCAGGCCGAGCAGGATGACGGCGCCGAACGACTCCCGGAGCACCCGGTAAGCCCGCCGGCCGTCGTGGGCGTGGTGCCAGGACCGCCCGGCGAGCACGACGGCGACGACCAGCCCACCGAGCAGCACGAGCGCGCCGAGGGCCTCGAAGGCCTGGGCGACGCGCTCCATCACCTCGGAGAACGACATACCGGCGCAGAGTGGCCCCTCCCCCCGCGCGGGCACGTCACCCGCAGCAGAGGAGCCGCACGGTCGGAGGCGCTGAACCCGCGCCGATCGCCACGACGAGGGTGCACGCCGCCGAGAAGGCAGTTCGTGCACGCGACACGGGCGGACACGCCCGTGTCGCGTGCACGAAGTGCACTCTCGACGGACCTGGGGGGAGGCCGGACCAGCTGCGCAGCCCAGGCGAACGCACCGGCGCCCCGGTCCCGCGCACACGGGACCGGGGCGCCGGTGGTCAGCGGGTGATCAGCTGGCCAGACTCGTCCAAGTGTCAGTCCGAGACTTGTGGGTGACATTCCTTGCCAAGTTAGAGCCGTTTGCCGATAACAGGCAGTATGGTGGCAATCGTGGCAAGTGACTCCCCGGACGCCGCGCTGGCACACCGTCAGCGCGACATCGCGTTCGCCGATGCGTTCGACGAGGGCGCGCGCGTCCTGATGCGGCTGTCAGCGCGTCTCCGTGCGCTTCATGTTGGCGACGGCGCTTCGACACCGCGGGCCACGTCGGCGGCACCAACAGCTGCCGATCTGCCCCGGGCGCGAGCGCTTGGTCAGCGGCAGCTGGCCGTCCTCGGCCTGGGTGGTCTAGGGGACCAACTGGGTCTGAGCGCGAGCGAAGTCGCCAAGGCCCTCGGGTACTCGCCGGCGAACGCGACGAACCTGCTCAAGCGTCTTGAGGAGCTCGAGCACCTCGTACGTGTGTCCGGCGAGCGCCCCGCTCGATGGCGGCGGGTGTCAGCAGCCGATGGCTGACGCGCACCTTCCGAGGACGGCGCTCCGGGCCGCCGGCGCAGAGGGGGCGCCGACATGCGCATCGTGAGCTGGAACTGCCGCATGGCCCTACACGACAAGTGGTCGATGGTGCTCGAGCTGGCACCGGACATCCTGCTGGTGCAGGAAGCGGCATGCCCGGCGGTGCTGCGCGCTCGCGGCGTCCCGCTACCCGAGCAGGTGCAGTGGGTCGGCGGCTGGAAGCAGCAGGGGCTGCTCGCGGTCGCCTTCGGTGACTACCGGCTGCGGGTGGCCGAGACGTACTTCCCCGGATTGCACTGGGTGCTGCCGCTGCAGGTGGACGGGCCAGAGCAGTTCACGCTTCTGGCCACCTACGACCTGTACACGTTGAGCCAGCAGGGCGACCCGGACGCCGCGAAGTCAGACGCGCTGATCACCGCCTTGGCGCGGTACCGGGACCTGCTGGCCGACGGTGACGTGGTGCTGGCCGGCGACCTCAACAACAGCGTGACGTTCGACAGGCCCCGGGGCCGCCGCAACTTCTCCCCGACCCTCGAGGCGCTGGCAGACCTCGGCTACGTGTCCGCCTATCACTCCCATCGCGGTGAGGGGCACGGCGCGGAGACGGAGTGGACCTTCTACCTCCACTACGGAGAGCGGGCCTTCCACCACATCGACTTCTGCTTCGTGCCGGCCGCCTGGCGCATCGACAACGTCGCGGTCGGCGGCTACGAGCCGTGGGTGTCCCAACGTCGGAGCGACCACGCCCCCGTCGTCGTCGACGTGAGCCCGACGTAGCCGCCGGCACCAACTACCCGCCGCGATGTGGACTGCCGACCGGAGCCCTCGACTCGGCTCTGGTTCCGGCGCCAGGGAGGGGGAACGAACTCGAGCAAGGTGCTTGCCTGGGCGCCGCAGCGACGCAGGAAGGCCACCGCCTTTCGCTACTCGGCGCGTTGACACGCGCTACGAGCCCCACCCATGCGGCCCAGTGCATCAGGACGTCGAGCAGGGCGTGCGGTCACTGCCGGAAGTCGGCTCATCGCTGCGGTCGCCCAGCCTCGTCCGGCGCCTTTGAACCGGCCGCCCGTGAAGGCGACCGCGGCGCGCGTCCCTACCGGGCAGTATCGGGCGGCATGGCGGACAAGCTGAAGACGCACCAGCACACGGTTCCCCGGACTCTGCTGCGCGGCTTCTGCGATGAGCGCGAGTTCGTGACGATGCGGCGTCGTGACGGACTCGTGCGTGAGATCCCCATCAGCAACGCAACGGTCCGCAGGAGGTTCTACACGTTCGACGACTCATCGGGGCAACCTTCGAACGCGGTCGAAGACTGGCTCAGCGAACAGGTGGAGAGCAGAGCGGGCCCGGTCCTCCAGCGCCTACGCGAGGGCCAGCAGCCCACCCCCGAGGACCGTCCTGCTCTTGCTCGGTTGGCGGTCGCGGGGCTTCTCCGCACTGCCACTGTCGCGTCCTACCTGGAGCAGATGGACAGGCACCTAGGCCCGTTTCTCCTGGTTCACGGGGTCTTCGTTCGCCACGAGGTCGACCCAGCTTCGTTGTCGCCCACCGACATTGAGCTTCTGCAGGCGGCGGCGACCGACGCGTGGCAGCGCGTCACTCGGGACGACCCCGCGGCGAGACTGCGGACGATGGTCCGGAAGTTCGACGAACTGGTCCTCGAGGTCACGGACTGGGTTTGGAGTCTCCAGGTGTCACCGGACAAAGTCCTCATCACCTCAGACGCCCCCGTGGTCACCTTCACTCCGGCGAGTGCGGGGTGGCACGGCGTCCTCCCCTCCGGCTCGCCGTTGATGCTGCCCGTCAGCCCTCGGCACCTGCTCTACGCGGAGAAGCATCCACTCCCTGGCGTTTCGGACTGTTCACTCGACGCACCGCTGGCAAAGGTCGTCAACGAGGTGCTCGCCCGCGAGGCCGACGACGCGGTGTTCACGCACCCCGCAATGGACTGGCCCCTTGACCTGGTGCTCGCCCCCACACCGCCCACCCTTCCGACTCCAACAGTGACGTGGGGGCGCCCCACCTCAGCGGCCGAGCCTCGGACGTTCCCTGCCACCTACCCTCCGGTCCAGGATGCGTCGGTCCGAGCTGTTCTCCGCGAACTCGGGGCCGAAGACGAGGTGCAGTAGCCGGCCCAACGAGGTGAGGCGATCCCCGCCTGCGTCAGAGGCGGCCTGCACAGCCGCTGAGCATGTGATGGGGACCGTGGCGCATCCACACGATGACGTCCAGGACCCGCAGCGGCGTGATCTGCGGTGACAGGCCGGCCGCTTCGCGCACGACGAGCAGGCGGTCGGCGAGTACTCCCCCGTCCGCGGCGAACATCGCGGCGAGCCAGTTCCACAGACCGGCCGGTCGGCCGTAAGCACAGCGGACCACCCGGTCGTACACCGGGATGAGGCGGGGTCGCTTGCGGGCCAGGACCTTGTCGGTGATGACCCAGCCCATGCCGTAGGGCTCCTCCAGGAGGTCCCAGGCGACGCGGGCGTGTGACGAGGTACCGAAGAGCTGCACAGCTGCGGGGTCGCTGATGCTGACGTCGGTGGGGATCTGTTCGAGGTGGCGGGCGATGTCGGGCCCGAGGTTGCCCTCGAGGAGCTGCAGGGCGACGTCTCCGGGGACGTGGACCTCGAGCAGGGTCACGGCGACCAGGTCGTCGAGGGTGATCTGGTTGGCCGTCTCGGGCCGGTCGCCGCCACCGCCGATGAACTCGAACCGGCTTCCGGCGTAGTGCGGGGCGACGCCTTCCGGAAGGTCGGGTTGGAAGTAGCTGCGCAGGTCCGCGATCGCCTGTGGGTCGTCGACCACGGCGAGCAAGTCGGCAAGGCCGATCGACTGTCGGATCACAGGGCCTGCGCCTCGGTCAGGCGGTACAGGCCGCGACCCACGCGGGTGAGGTCGGCGTAGCCGGCGACGCCGTCGCCGTTGGCCTCGGCGCAGAGATGAGCGCCCATCATCGTGCGGATGGTGGTGTCGGCGTAGCCGGTGCCGCGCCGGCGCATCTCGGCGATGACGTCGGCCATCGAGAAGTCGGACCGCCCGGACCGCGTGACGACCGCGTGCGCGGCGGCGAGAATCTCGCTGCGGGCACCGTCACGGGTGCCGCCGCTCGCCGCGGCGGGGACCGCGGGCGCTGGCTGCTGCGGGGCGGAGTCAGCTGGCTGCGGTGATGGGTTGCCGGCCGGCAAGCCGTCGACTCGATAGGCGAAGAGGGTCAGCCCGGCACCCACTGGTGCGGCCAGGGCGCAAGTGGCGGTGACTGTGTGCGGCAGCTTCGCGCCACCGACCGCGCGGGCCGCCGTCTCCGGCAGCCCGGCCACGGCCAACGGGGTGAGCTCCACCATCTGGCCGGGCACGTCGGTCCAGCGCAGTCCACCCCGCTGGCAGGCTGCGGCCACGTATCGGGCCAGGCGCTCGTTGAGGAGCTGCACGACCCACCGCTCCTCGGCCGGCACGACCGCCACCCGCAGGAAATCGCGCAGCAACTCCCCCAGCGTCATCGTGTCCGGCGAGATGCCGGTCTTGCTGTCCCGCGGGTACTTCAGCTCGATGACCGCCAGGCCGGCGTCGTCGACGACCAGGTCGAGCTTGCCGCCGGCCAGGGCCGGTGCCGGTACCTCCAACGCCAGACGTTCCGGTGTGACGCCGAACGTTTCCAGCGCCAGGACGGTCTCGTGGCGGACGGTGTCCTCGGTCAGCAGATGTGTCCGGCCGGCCGTGCGGTGAGCCGCCAGGCGCTCAGCTACCTGCCCCCAAAGCGAGGGCCAGTCGAGGTCCACGTGCGCAGACTCCCACGCCTTCGCGCGATGCGACCCTGGGCCGCCCGAAGTGCCGCACCTGGCGGCGACAGCTCTGGGTTTCGTCGACAGGAGTGCTCGACGAAACGGCACCCGAGGACGGCTCCCTCAACGGCCGGCGTCCTGGGCCGGGTGCTCGGCGAGAGCCTGCAGTTGCCGGTGGGTCAGCTGTACGTCAAGCAGCCTGCGCATCAGGCTGTGCCTGGCCCGCTCGAACGGGCTGTCGATGGCCGCGAACGACCGCAGGTCGTTGCCCAGCCGGCCGCGACCTGTGGCGTCCTCGGCGGCCTCGTGCAGGTCCAGCTGCACGGCCTCGACTTCGCGGGTGAACCGGGCCATCGCCTCCTGGGCGTTCGCCACGTCCTCCCGGTACTGCGCGCGGACAGCCTCGACGATCCATCCCGGCGAGGGGATGTCCTCGGCCTGGAGGTACCAATGGCCTCGCTCACCCTTGCGGGCCGGGACCTTCCGCGCCTCGCAGAGCTCGCGCAGGACCTCGAGCGGCACCCCGGCCGACTTCGCGGCCTGCCCGACAGTCAGCTCGCTCATGCCGTGCGCGCCTGGCCGGTGTGCGTCCGCGCGGCGAGGCTCTGGCGGTACTCCAGGGCCTCCGGGAAGTCCTCGAAGTGCAGCAGGTCGCCGGCGAGTTCGGCGAGCAGCGTCTTCACCTCGGCGGCGGTGGCATGGAAGAACTCCCGCCGCGGGTTGACCACGTTCACCCGCTTGTCGGCCAGCCGCTGGTGCAGCGCGGTCTCGATGCCAACGGCGTCGTCGGAGAAGAACAGCGCGTGCACGTCGTAGCGGAACGGGACGGACGCGTCGCCGAGTTCGCGGACCCGGTCGAGAGGGTCCAGGCGGCGGGTCATGCCCACCTTCACCATCTCCGCGCCGAACGCGCCGATGTTCGAGATGACGTACACGTAGCCGGCGCGGATGTTGGCCGCCCGGTAGTCGACGTCCTCGATCGCCCGGCCGATCTCGTCCAGCTTCTCCTGCAGCCGGGCCGCCCCGTCGGGGTCGCCCTTGTCCAGCAGCGCCTGACGGGCGTTCAGGTAGTGCTGGCGCTCCTTTTCCAGCCGCGCCTTCTCCCGCTCCATCTCCTGCTGAGCGGCGCGTTCCTCGCGAAGACGGGCCTTCTCCTCCCGCTCGCGTTCCTTCTCCTCGGCGACCTTGGCCACGTAGTCGGCAGTCAGCTCCAGCTCACGGATCCGCAGCCGGTGGTAGGCGTCGGAGATGCGGATGTCCATGGTCTTGCCCAGCCGCATGATGGTGGTCGCGACCTTGGTCAGCCGCTCGATCGCCGCGTCCAGCTTGTACGGCTTGAGTCCTCGCACCAGGTTGTCGGCCTCGGCGTTGTACGCGCGCAGCAGCAGCTTCGAGAAGTCCCGCACCATCGTCCGGCCCTGCGCCAACGAGCCGTTGACCGTCCAGTTCGTGCTGGCGGTGACCGCACCGCCGTCCTTCTTCGTCATCGCCTTGATCTGTGCCTGGAGCGCCGCCAGTTCGGCCTGGTAGGCCATGGCCTCGCTCAAGGGGTGCCGATAGGTGTAGACGCCGACCTCCTGCAGCAGCGCCTCCTCCTGGGTCACGACGACCTCGTGCCGCAGCTGGGCCAGCTGCCCCTGCGTCTTGTCACGCTGGCGGGTCAGCTGCTCCAACTCCTGCTCGGTGCGACGGCGGGCGTCGGCGGCCTGCTGGGCAAGCGTCGCAGCGTGCTGGTCCCGCTCGGCGTGCAGTTCAGCCTGCAGCTGCGCGAGCTGCTCACGGAGGGCCTCGGCCTGAGCCTCCAGGTCGGCGACGGTCAGCGCGCCGAGCCGGGCCAGCTGGTCACGCAGCGCCGCCACCTCGGCCGTCAGTTCCCGCACGCGCCCGCGCGCCCGGAAGATCGACACCTTCTCCTCCCCCTCGGCTGGCAGGGGCGGCGCCGCGGCCGTCTGCGGCACTGCGGCCGTCGGTGGTGCTGTGGGCGCCGCCGGTGCGGTCGTCGCAGAGCCGTCGCTGGTCCAGAACTGCCAACCCGCCGGCGCCGGTCCCCACGCCGGGTCTGGCTGCCAGCCCGCCGGCGGCACCCAGCCCTCGGGCGGAGTGGGCCAGGTCGGCGGTGTCTGGAACCGCTGTGCCATGGAAACCCCCGTGCTGTCGACGACCATGTCGCCGGTCATCTTGCGGTACGCCTACGACTCGTTCGAACGGCACGCCGCCACAGGGCGACCGCGGGCACCGCGGACGCCGCTGCCCTGTGGACGAGCCGCCCCGAGGCGGGTGGGGGTGCCAGGCTCGTCATGCCCGGCTAGGCCACGTGCCGCGGCCCACGTCGGCGAGGTCGAGGAACCCCGGGTGCCATCGACCGCCCGTGAACGCGGCCGCCGCCGGGGACGCATCTCGCCGGTGGGAATCGGCGGCCGCAGCCCCGCTCGGTGCCGTAAGTATCAGCGATGTTGGTATCACCGATGTTCGTATCACCGATGACACCCTTGTCACCGGCCGGCGACGCGAGGCGCGGGCGCCCGGCATCTGACCGACAAGTCTGCGCTGCCCGCTGGTCTCGAAGCGGCCACCGCGCACCCCGAGCCGACCCTTGCCGGAACTTGATCTTGCGCTCGATGACCGCATGATCGAACATGCGTTCGAACAACCGATCGATTCCAGCGGCTTGAGCGCCCCTGGAGTCCGCTGCCCTACGGGTTGGTGGGCTTCGAGCAGTTGGGTTGCACGGGCCGACCGGTCGCGTCTGACGGGTGCCAGATGGTGGGGGGCATCGGCACGGTCCCCGTCCAGTGCGCCGACCGGTGCACGGACAACCGAGAGGACCGACGAACGTGAACGCCGTCATCGACCGCCCCCACGCGGCCGAGGCCCAGGCCGCCCCGCTGCCCCGCGGGCAGGGCAAGGGCCAGGGCTACCGAGGATTCCACCCGGCGAGACCGCACTGGCCGAGCACCTGACCGCCGCGGCCAGCGGCCCGGCATGGGAGCGCGCCGCGGACGCCCTGCTGCTGGCCGGCCGGATCATCTCCGTGCACGGCATGCCGAGCCGGCACGCCGCCGCGCGTCAGCAGCTGGCCGGGTTCCTCGGGGTGTACGACCGGTTCTTCCACCTGCCCAGCCCCTGGCAGCTCAGCCCGGCCACGGCACCCGATTCCCCGCTCACGTGGCGGACCCCGCGCGGGGACGCCCTCGTCGACGTGGTGCGTACCGCACCCTCCAGCCACCCGCTGGTCGACCCCGCCCTGCAGGGCCGGGTCCGCGCCGTCGCCGTCTGGGCCCGCGAGAGCGGTCTGCGACTGGCCGGGGTGCGGGTGCTGGCGCTGTGGGCGCCGGCGACCTCGCTGCTGCACAACGCGGCGACCGGGTTCGAGCCGCTGGCCGTCACCGCCTTCGGCGGCGGCCTGGTCGCATCCGCCGGGATGACCCGATGACCGCCGGCTGGAAGCGGCGCGCCGCGCTGGCGATGCTCGTCGCGGCGCAGCGCCCGGATGGGTCCGTTCCCGAGGATGCGGTGCGCCGCGCAGCACTGGCCGCCGGCGTGTCCACCCGGCAGGTGCGCCGCTGGCTGAAGGCGAACGCCGTGCACCTCACCGACGGCGTCGCCGGGGTGCGCGACATGCCCGACCCGGCGCCGCGCGCCGGCTGGCAGGTCACCCCGAACATCCTTGCCGTGGTGTCGGCGACCAGCACCCTCAAGGCGGCCTGGACCCAGCTGCGGGCGGCCGACCCGGCGACGCCGTCCTACCCGGCGTTCACCGCGGCCCTGCGGACGTACACCGACAACGGCATCGCCCGCGCCGTGAAGGGCGACGGCGCCCGGACGCTCATCGCCTCCCGGATGTACCTCAAGGTCGAGGAGACGGAGCGCAACGCCCGCTGGGAGCTCGACAGCCAGGAGGTGCCGGTCTTCGTCATCCCTAGCCGCGGCAGCAAGCCGGTCAAGCTGCACCAGACCACCGTCATCGAGTGCAAGCACCGCATCGTCATGGCCACGGTGTTCACCCCCGGCCCGCCGCGCGCGGAGGACATCGCCGCCTGCATCGCTCGCGGCGTCATGGGCCGCACATACCGCCTCAACGGGCAGGACGTGTGGGTCGGCGGCATCCCCGACCAGATTGTCTGGGACAACGCGAAATCCAACCTCGCCGACCTGGTGACCGCGCTGGTCGTCTCGCTGGCCACCATGGGGTCGGCGGTCACCCCGTACGCCGGCTGGGAGAAGGGCAAGATCGAGTCCTGGCACGCCACCAGCCAGCGCGAGTGCTACAGCACCATGCCCGGGTACACCGAGGGCCCGGCGTCGTTCACCGGGCACCGGTACTGGGGCGACCACACCTCCGGCGCTCAGCTGCTCGGTGAGGACCTGCTCGTCGCCCAGGCCGAGCGTTGGGCCTTCGAGTACTACAACGCCGACCGCCTGCACGGGCAGCTGAGCGCCACCCCGCTGCGCAGCTGGGCCGCCGACGCCAACCAGCTGCGCCGGGCCACGCCCGAGCAGCTCATGCCGGCGATGCTCACGGCCAACAAGGTCCGCACCGTCAACAAGAACGGCATCCGGTTCGAGGGGGTCGACTACGTCGCCGCCGAGCTCAACCGGCTCGTCCGCCGCAAGGTGACCGTCCGGCACCTGCCCAACATGGAGCTCGAGCGGCTGTTCATCGAGGTGTTCGACGGCGACGAGTGGGTGTGCACCGCCTACCCTTCGCACACCCTCACCCCCGCTCAGCGGGTGGCGCTGCTGGCCGAGCGTCGGCGCCAGTACGAGCAGCTCCAGGAGGCGCAGAAGGACGGTGCCCGCCGCCGGCGCGCCATCGCCGACGTCACCCGGGCGACCGACGGTGCGCAGACGACCTACGGGCAGAACGCCGCCGAGCTGGCCGTCGACGAGCTGGGAGCCGACGTCGACCTCTTCGACGACGAGGAGGTTCCGGCGTGACCGGCCGGCACCTGCGCGGCCTCACCGGGGTCGCCGACGTGCGCACCCTGGCATTCCGCCGGGCCATGCTGATGCTGAAGCACGCCACCGACGACAACGACATCGCCGCGTTGGTCGGCGAGCCCGGCACCGGCAAGACGTTCGCCGCGCTGGCCTTCCTCGAGGAGGTCAGCGCGGCCGGCCGGGAGACGGTGTTCCTTCAGTCCGACGTCACCGCCACCCACACGCAGATGACCGCCCGGCTGCTGCAGAAGCTCACCGGTTCGCGCCCGACCGGGGAGAGCTTCTACCTCACCGACGAGCTGGCCGAGCTGCTCACCGAGCGCTCCCCCGTGGTCGTCGTCGACGAGACACACCGCGCCCAGGCCCGCGGTCTGGACCAGCTGGTGTACCTGAAGGAGAACGCGCCGGAGTGGATGCTCGTCCTCATCGGCAGCGAGCTGGCCGCGCGGGCCGCAGCCGTGCCGGGCGTACGCAGCCGGATTCGGGGCCGCACCGCGGAGTTCGGGGCGCTGGCCGGCGCCGAACTGCTGGCGACGCTGCGGGCCTGGCATCCGCTGCTGCACGACGCCGACCCCCAGCTGCTGCAGCGCATCGACGCGCGCTACTGCTCAGGCAACTTCCGTGCCTGGGCGCAGCTGGTGCGGTCGGCCGAAGACGCCAACGACGAACTCCGTGCCCGCGGCAAGCCCATCCATTCGACGCTAACCACCAAGCTGCTGGGTAGCGCCGTCGCGTTCGCCGGCTTCGACAACTGGGAAATGCCGGCATGAGCGACCAGCTCCTTCCCGCCTCGGGGTTCACCGTCGTCCACGTCCGCAACGACGACGACGTTGTGCTCCAGGCCAGGCACGCCAACGACCCCGACCGCGGTCGGCTGGCTGTCCGCGTCCGCCCCGGCATCCGGACCACCGACTGGCTGACCCGGGACCTGCTCGCCGCCCTCGGAGTTGACCTACAGGCCGCCGGCAACGGCCGCAACGCCGACCAGAACCTGCAACTGCTGCCGGTCCGGCTCATCGCCCGGCACATCACCGACGTGCTCGTCACCGGCGCGGAGTCCCTGACCCCGACCATGCTCACCGACCTCGTGCTGCTGACCGCGGCCGCCCGTGCCCGGCTGTGGCTGGTCACCGCTCCCCCGGTGCAGGAGACGCTGAGCCTCGCCCTGGCCGACTGGTGTCCCACCGAGGTGAACGTCAGCGACGCCGGCGACTGGTGGCCGCGCCTGATCGCCGACGCCGAGCAGGTCCCGCGCGCCGCCGCGGACGACGACGAGTCGGCCGACGATGTGACCGCGTCGCCCGCCGAGCCGCAGCGATTGCCGCTGGTCGACGCCACCACGCTGCTCGCCGCCGCCCGGCGGCTGCTGCCCCCCGCCGAGGCCGAGTGGGTGAACGCCCGGCTCCGGACGGCCGTCGAAGACGCCGGCGAAGCGCTGGCCGCTGCAGCCGACGACCCGGACCAGACCACCGACCGGGTCGCCCACTGGCTGCTCGACCGGTACGACCGCGCCGGCACCCTGCCCCAGTTCCTCACCGACGTCCGCGGCCTGCAGGTCGCCGGCCTGTGGCAGGGCCTGCTCATCCAGGTCGACGTCCCTGCCCTCCTCGGCACCGCCGCCGCGGCACCGTCGGCCTCCGCGCGCACCCCGGAGGTATGGCAGCGTTTGCGCGCCTACCGGTTGCCGGTCCGCGGTGCCGCCTGCGCCCTGGCGGCCGCCGGGCTGGGCTCGACCGCCATCTGCGGTGTGACGCTCACCGACACCGCCGCCGACGGCGGCACGGTGATCGTCGCCGGGCGGGTAGTGCCCATCGAGCCCAACGCCGCCTCCTACGTCGCCGAACAGCGCCTGCTGCGCCTGGCGGCCGGCGCGCCGCTGGACGCCCCGCTGCTGACGAAGAGCAACGGCAACCCGCTGAACGACAAGGGTCTGGCCCGGATGCTGTCCGGGGCACGCAGCGAGGTCGGCGTCGTCGTCACCAGCCGGCTGGTGGAACGGAACGCCCCGAGCGGGGCGACGACGCTGCGCCGCTGGGGGCTGACCATCACCGCCATCGGCGCCCCGGTCGCTGGCGGCCCCGACACCGCTCACCCGACCACCTCCGGCGGCGGGCAGCCGCCGCCCGGCGAGGCACCGCTGCTGGACGTCGACCTGCTCAGCCGACGCCGGGTCGAGATGCACCTGTCCCGGGGCGACGTCGCCAAGCACCTGGGCGTCACGTCCGCGACCGTCAGCCGGCTCGAGTCCGGGGTCAACCACGGCGAGCAGCCCCTAGCGCTGCTCCTGCGCCTGGCCGGCTTCCTTGGGCTCGACCTCGCCGACCTCCTCCCCCGGACCCCGTCAGCCAGCACCCACGCGACCGCGAGCGACGGGAGCTTCCCCGGTGGAGCTGCCGCCGCCGATGCCCGGCTGGTCGGGGCGTCGCTGCACGCCCTCGGCGTGCTCGTTCCGGTCGAGGCCCTCGCCGAGGTCCTCGGCTGGGATGCAGCCCGCCTCGACGCCGCGCTGGCCGCCCTCGAGGTGACCGCGCCGGCCGTCGGGCTGCGGGTGCACCGGCTGTACAACCGGGTCTCCCTGGTGCGTGCGGCGGACGCGCTGCCGGCCGACCAGCTGGCCGCGGTGCTGCGCCACGACGCCGCCCGCACCGGCCTCAACCCCACCCAGGCACGGCTCGTGCTCGCCGCCCTGACCCGGGCGGTCACGCCGTCCGCCGGACGCGGCGGCCACCACATGCTGGCGAGGTCCAACGCCGACAAGGTCGCAGCCGCCTCCCTGGTCGGCGCCTGCATCCTCACCACCGACGACAGCGGTGACCTGGCGCTGCACCATGACGCAGCGGCGTCGCTGCTCGTGCCGGCCGACGGCGAACGGCCGTGAGTGCCGCCGCGACGAACGGCCTGCTGTTCGACATCGCGCCCGCCCTCGGCGACGTAGAGCGACTGCTGACCGGCTGCCAGCGGCGTCGCCAGCAGCTGCTCGAGGACGTCGGCCAGTGCGACCGGGAACTGCGCCGGCTGCACGCCCTCGCGCACGCGCTGCGGGAGCTCGCCGGAGAGTCCCCGGCGGCTGCGGTGGCCGGCCGGCTCGCCGAGAACGGCTGGTCGGGCAGCGGCGAGCAGCTGGTGAGCTCCGCCCGCGCGGTCGTCGCGCAGGCCGGGGACCTCGTGAGCCGCAGCCGCACGGGCTACGGCCGCACCGACGGAGCCCCGCAACGAACCGAGGAGAGCCAGTGACCGGACCACACGACCCCGCCGACGGCGGCGAGTCGCCCGCCGACGAGCAGGCCGACATCCATCTGGCCGACTGGCTCAGCCCCGAGCAGGCCGACGAGGCATTGCGGATCTTCGCTGCGCTTCGGGCGACACGTCGGGAGCGGGCGGAGCAGGCGGGTGAGTCCGGGGCACCGATGCGGTCGTGTTCAGTGCTGCTGGCCGACGACACCCCGTGCCTGCTGCCGTTGCCGCACAACGAACACCGCCAGCCTGCTCCGGAGGACGAGGGCAGAGCCTCCCCCTAAGCGGGAGCAGACGGGCCTGCTCGCTGTCCGGGTCGGATGGATCCTTGGCGGCTGCGACAGGCCCGATGGTCGGGGGTCCCGACGCCCATCGTGATCAGCCGAGTTGGAAGGTCGGGAAGTAGTCCTGCCAGTCGAACTCGTAGACCGTGGTGGTGGGGCGCAGGGTGTTCCATTGGTGCCCGAGAAGCAGCGCTGCAGAGGCGGGTGCGCTCATGAACAGGTGGATTCGGTCGGCGTCGCGGCTGGCCCGCCGCACGACGTCACGGGCGCTGCGTACCCAGGCGGTGAGCCACTCGTTCGACGGGACCGCGGTGGCGCCGGGGTCGCCGTCCGGGCCCAGCGTGAGCAGCGTCCTCACCGGCAGCTGCTGCTCGTTGATGTAGGCGCACACGTCCTCGGTGAGGTCGTTGGCGAGGGCGATGGCGACAGCCAGGTCCGCCCCCTCTTCGCCAAGGACCCGCTCGGTGCGCACCGTCGCCGCCACACCCGGTTCGGGCGGGGCGTCTGTTGTCCAACTCACGCCACGCTGGTTGACGGCGAGCACCCACCCGCGGACGTCAGGAAGGAGGTGGCCGACGGCGAAGTAGGCAGGCAGCCGCATGGCGCCGGTGATGAGGACCCGGCGCGCCTCGTAGGACTCCAGCGAGGTGCGGGCGCGGGTGAGGCTGTCCGGAAACCGGACCGTCCAGTCGGCCGGGTCAGCGGTGCGATGTCGGCGCCGCGGCTCGTCGCCGATGAAGCGGTCGACCCAGTCGACGGTCACGTTGGCCACGTCCGGGGCGGCGGGCCGGTCGATGCCGTGCACTGCGAGGATCAGCTGCGTCGCGGTGGCAAGCAGCCTGCGCTGGTCAACGATGCGGCGCAGCTCGTCGGGGGTCTGTCCACCGCGACCGGTTTTGACCAGGTCGCGGATGATGCCGAGGCCGATCTCGACCGCGGCGTCGTCGTCCCGGAGGCCGGCGACCTTCATCAGGGGCTTGGCGTTGGCCCGCCAGGTCGACTCTGGGCCAGACTGCTCCCAGCGCACGGCGGCGAGGAAGCTCACCAGTTCCGCTTCCTCCACACCCAGGTGCACGGCCCATGCCGTCCGGGTCCGGCCGGCGGCGGTCGTGGCACGGACGGCTTGTAGTTCGTCGACGCGGATGCGGCAGTCGAGAAGGTCCCGCATGGCACCGAGCAACGGGTGCGCGGTGTCGAAGCCGCGGTTGGTCAGCAAGGTGAGCTGGAACGGCCGGTCAGCTGCGGCGAGGGTCTGCCACGTGCGGTGGAAGTGCTGCAAGGGGCTGCGCCCGGTCTTGGTGGCCGGAGTAGTCAACCAGTGGTCGGTGATCGCGACGTCGCCTGCGTTGGAGCTCTTCACCTGGAAGAACTGGTCGGGTGCGTTGTCGTGTCGGCGCACAGCGACGTCGTCGAAGGAACCGGCTGCGGGGTCCTCCACGCTGATCGAGGCGATGCCGGGTTCGGTCAGCGCCGTGCAGGCGTACCACCAGGCGACGGCGTACTGGTAGTCGTCTCCGCGAACTGCGGCGGCGCGGGCGGGCGGCTTCATGTCCCCACCGCGAGGGTCAGCGCCATCTCGGCACGAACTTGGTGGTTCGGCGGGTTGAGGGTCAACGCTGGTCCTTCCGGACGGGTGCGCAGGGCGGGTCGATGTCGATGGGCAGCTGGCGCAGTACCGAGCCGGTGAATGACCAGGCGAACAGGGCAGGTCGCTGCCATCCCGTGTCGGCGTCGGGCAACACGATGAGGGACAGCAGCCGAGTGAGGCCGGTGTCGGGGTCGTCAAGCAGTTGGCGGTACGTCCACAGGTCGGTTGCGCTCGGGGCGGGAAGGTCCACCAGATGGGTGTGCCATTCCCCGATCCATTCCGAGCCGTCGGTAGCTGCGGCCGCGTCGGCGAGCGCCTGAGCGTGGACGACGTCACGGCTGAACCGCCGCTCGTGACGTGCCGCTCCGGCACCAGCGTCGCCGCAGTGGCGCACGTGCAGGTCCCCACCTAGTCCGCCGTCACGCCCCAAGACGATGCCGCCGGTTTCTCGTCCGTCGGCCGATTCGGCGGCGAACCCGACAAGCGCCCTCAGCGCCGGGCGGGTCATGAGGACGCGGGTCACTGCCCGCAGGTGGGGCAGTCGGGCCGCTGCGGTGCCGCGGGCAGCCACTGCACGCCGCCGGGGGGCACGTCGAACGGCGGCCCGTATTCCGCCGTGTCCCCACCAGGGCGCAGGCCCAGCATCGCGTACTCCCCGCGGATGCTCTGGTCGTGGTGGCCGTGTGCCTCCAGCACCGTGGCGACGGCGACCTTCGCGGCCAACTGCCCGACCATCTGCAGATCCGAGCCGACGGCCGTCATCGGCAGGTGCCGATCGCCGGTGCCGTATGGCCGGTCGATGGCCGGCTCGGGGTCGAGGACGCCGTCGTCGATGAGCTGCTGCCGCTGGCAGAGCAGGCAGCCGTGCCCAGGCCATGGGCGCAGCCGAAGAACCTCCCCGACCGACCCGTCGAGCAGTACGCACGCCAGCACGGACGGGATCCGGCTGCGGCGGGCGAGGTGGCTGACCACCCTCCGGGGAGCGACGCCGTCGGGTGCGCCGACGACCACGTCACTGGCGTCGAACAGTGGTCGCATCTGGTCGGCGGCGGCGATGACGCTGAGCCGCAGCGGATCAACCCTGGTCCCTGGCCAGCGCGTCATGATGGCCTCGGCGACGGCATCGACCTTGTACCGGCCGACGTCGCGCCTGGTTGCCGTGTGCCGGACCAGGTTGTGCCACAGCAGCCGGTCGGGGTCTACGAGGGACAGATGGCCGACCCCGGCCATGGCGAGGGCGTGCGCTGCGGCGCTGCCGATGCTGCCGACCCCGACCACTGTGACTCGGGTTTCGGCGAGGACGCCGACTGGCCAGTCGGCGGAGAGCGCGGCCGTCGGATCGGCCTTCGGGCCGAGGAAGACGGTGACCATCTGCGGCAGGACGACGTCGTCGACGACGGCCCACGCCGCCCACGGGTGCGGCGAGTCCGGCTCGTGGGTGAGCAGGACGGCGGCTGCGTCGTGGCCGGTGACGCGCCAGGCGGGGAACTTGGCGGCGAACGCGTCCAGCGGCACGTGGGCGCCGAGGCGCAGCATGAGGCGGTGCTGCTCGTGGAGGCCGGGGATTGCCCGGTACCACCAGGCGCCGCTGGTCCGGTCCACATGTTGCAGCGCGGACCCGCGCAGGGTGTCGCGGCTGATGTCGACCCGGGGACCGTCCCGCTCACTGACACCGACGGCCGCGATGACGTCGTTGACCTCGTCGAGCTTGTACTGGACTTGACCCCAGGTTGCGGAGGAGGAGCCGATGGTTCGGGCGACGTCCTCGCAGATCAGCACGACCGCGCTACCGGTCAAGAACACGCCGCGCCTGCCTCCGCCAGCAGTCGGTCCTGGGAGTCGTCGGTGACGATGCCCGACATCGTCATCGCCTCAACTAGCCCACGGGAGAGCAGCTGGTACTCCAAGTACCAGCCGCTGATCTTTGGAACGAGCTCCGCCGCTGCGGCCCTGGGGTCCCAGAGAGATGCGTCCTGCAGGAGGCACAGAGCGCTGTCCGGAAGAACGTGCCAGCTGGTCCACCCGAAGGCGACGTTCGGCAGGTCGACGTTCAGCGGATAGACGGCCGGCTCGACCATCGGAAAGGCATGCCCACACTTGATGCGCACCTGCAGTGGCTGCCCGGCCACCAGCGCCGACAGCCCGGAGGGCGCCGGTCGGTCGAACGGCCACAGCGGCACCGGGCCGGTCCATCCGCCGGAGGGCTCCTCGTCCGCTGTCAGCCAGCGCAACCCGGGTGCTGCCTGGTGCATCGCAGCCAGTTCACGCTGAAGGCGGTCAGACTCATCGGCCCACCAGCTGCGCGGGTTGCAGTGATCGCTCACCCCTGGGGGGCCTCCTTGACCCGCGGCCGGGCACTGCCCAGGAGCGCTGGCGCCCCGGTGATGACGCCCGGCCCGGTGCCGTCGTTTGCCGGCGGCAGGGGGAAGTCCGGCCCGAAGACGGCGTGCCACAGCCGCACCGCGCGCGCATCCTCCCCGCGCCCCTCCGCGGCGACGGCCCGCGCGGCGAGGTCGGCCGCCTCCAGCAGCTGCGCCCGTACGGCGACCCGGTCGAGGTCCGGCTGGATCTCCCCGCACAGGCCGGCCGGGTCGTGCACGCCGGCCATCACCGCCGCGGCTGCGGCGGTGAAGAACCGCTGCAATGCGACCTGCCGGGTCAGGTCCCCGTTCGCCGGCGGACGGGGCATCCGCTCAAGCACCAGCACTTCGGCCACCAAGGACTTCATGTCCAGCCCCACGTGGTCCTTCCATGCCTTCATCACCCGGACCATGGGGGCGAACCTGTTCCATTCGGCGTGCCGCTGGGCGACCGCGGCGATGAGGAACTCCGGATTCACCGTGGCCCAGCGGTCGTGCTTGCGCTCCGGCACACGCAGGCCGCCTTCCACGCGCAGCGCGGGCATCACCTCGACGGCAAACGCGTCCGGGTCGTCCGGGTCGTCGAGGAAGCACTTGACGACGTGGTTGCGCAGCAGGGTGTAGCGGACCTTCCGCGCGTGACGACCGTTGGTCGCCCCCAGCAGTTCCGTCACCCGGTCGCGCACATACCGCAGGGCCTCATCCGCGCTGCCCGGCCCGGCGTCCCAGGTGGGGTGCATGGCCGGGTCGAAGACCATGATCAGGTCCACGTCGTGGATGGGGTCGCGCTGGGTGCCCCGGGCGAGGCTGCCCGACGGCAACTGCTCGGTGCAGTCGGGCAACGTCCGGAACGCCTGGCAAAAGACGTCACGCCGCCGCCGAGCTTCTCGTACGTGCTCGGGGTCTGCGTTCACCACGGTCTGGAACCGGTCGAACGCCGTTGTCGGCTTCATGTGGTCACCCATCTCCACCTGCCCCCATGGGCGGGTCTGCACCCGAAGTGCATCACCCGGCACTGACAGTTCCTGGACTTCGATGCCCGGGAGCCCGCATCGCCGTCAGACGGCGCGCATACCTCCGTCACAGCAGATCCGCCTCCTGCCGGGTCGCCTCCGCCTCGTCGGGCGAGACGTTCACCCACACGCCAAGGGTCTGCGCGACGACGGAGGCGAACCGCCACAGCGGCCCGAACCCGGCGCGGCCGGCGCGGACGTAGACGGTGCCGTTCAGGTCGACCCGGGGCTCGAGGAGATCGTGGTGGCGGGCCAGGGCGGAGATGACCGCTCGGCCCGCAAGGACCTCGTCGCGAGTGGCGACACGGTCCTGTCCCGCCGGCCGGGCCAGGTCACGCATCGCGGCCCGGCCGGCCGACGCCGGCGGGCGGGGGTCGGTCACGTCGACGGTCTGCTCGATCCGCAGGCCCAGCACCGAGCAGACGGCGAAGAGGTTGTGCACGGCGGTCCACTGGCCGCGCTCGATCCGCTGCACCGTGTTCAACGCGACCCCGGCGGCGCGGGCGACGTCGGGCTGCTCCCACCGTCGTGCCCGTCGACGATCGGCGACGTCGCGGGCGATGGCCTGCCACCACTCGTAGGACTCCCGCAGCGTCCGCGGCTCCACGTCCGAGTAGTCCCGGTACGGCCACGCGTTCCCGGCCCCGGCCTCAGCCGGCGGCGGAGGCGCGTACGCGGTCCCGGCGACCCGACCACCGGTCTGGGCGCGCCGGGCGCCGGCGCGCGCACCGGTCCCGGGGGGGGGGGGGGGGGGCGGGGGGGGGGGGGGGGGGGGGGGGGGGGGGGGGGGGGGGGGGGGGGGCGGGGGGGGGGGGGGGGGGGGGGGGGGGGG
>NZ_JBJGZV010000052.1:0-32275 GCF_054050715.1 Blastococcus sp. SYSU D00669 | reverse complement strand
TCCGGCTGTGGACGTGGTGGCCCCGGTCGTCACCCCGGTGGTCGACGAGGTCGTCACGCCGGTGGTCACGCCGGTGGTGGAGGACGTCGTCACGCCGGTGGTGGAGGACGTCGTCACGCCGGTGGTCGAGGACGTGGCGACGCCGGTGGTCACGCCGGTCGTGGACGAGGTGCTCGCGCCAGTCGTGGAGGGCATCGTCACTCCGGCTGTGGACGTGGTGGCCCCGGTCGTCACCCCGGTGGTCGACCAGGTCGTCGCGCCGGTGGTCGAGGACGTGGCGACGCCGGCGGTGACGCCGGTGGTCGAGGACGCGGTCACCCCGGTGGTCGAGGACGTGGCGACGCCGGTAGTCGAGGTCTTGACCCCGGTGGTCGACGACGTCGTCACGCCGGTGGTCCAGGACGTCGCCATCCCGGTCGTGACCCCGGTGGTCGATCAGGTTCTGGCGCCCGTTGTCGAGGTCGTGACCCCCGTGGCCGAGGATGTCGTCGCTCCGGTGGTCACCCCGGTCGTCACGCCGGTGGTCGAGGACGTCGTCGCTCCGGTGGTCACCCCGGTCGTGGACGTGGTCATCCCGGTCGTGGACGTGGTCGCCCCGGTCGTCGCCCCGGTCGTCACGCCGGTGGTCGACGACGTGGTCGCCCCGGTCGTGACCCCGATCGTCGAGGACGTGCTCGCGCCCGTCGTCGAGGTCGTCGTCCCGGTGGTCGACAGCGTCGTGACGCCGGTCGTGGACGTCGTGCTCACCCCGGTGGTTGCAGTCATCGCGCCTGTCGTGACGCCGGTGGTCGAGGTCGTCGTCCCGGTGGTCGACAGCGGCGTGCTCACCCCGGTGGTCGAGGTCGTCACCCCCGTCGCGACGCCGGCGGTCGAGGTCGTCGCGCCCGTCGTCACGACGGCGGTGGAGGTCCTCGCGCAGGTCCTGACGCCGGTGGTGAGCGGGATCCTCACCCCGGTCGTCACCGGCGCTGTCGCCCCGGTGCTGACACCCCTCCTCGGCACGACGACCCCGGTGGCCGAGGCCCTCATCCCGGTCGCCGAGAACGTCAGCGCGTCGGCCACGAGCCTGGTCTCCCCCGCCGTCCCGTCCACCGTGGCGGCCCTCGCCGGCCTGTTCGCCTTCTCGCCGTCCGTGCCCGCCGTCGGGACGTACGGCAGCACCGCCCCGGCCGACGCCGGTCGGGGCGCTCCTTCCCCGCACTCCTCCGGGACGCCGGCCGAGGTCCCGACCTCGGCACCGCCGTCCTCCTCCTCCGCGGGTGGCGGCTCGACTGCGCCTGCCTTCTTCGCCGTGATCCCGACGGGGGCGCGGCATCCGGAGCACGTCGGCTCGGTCTCCACCGACCCGGCCGCCGTCCTCCGCACCGGCTCGGATCCCGAGCCGTCCACCTCTCCTGACTGAGGTCCCTCCGGGCCGGTCCCCCGGGCGTCCGCGTGACGCCGGGGCGGGCCGGCCTTTCCCGATCCGCCGTCCGGACGCCGCTGCGCCCGGGCGGTCCGGGAGGAGGGACCCGTCGCCGTGCTCAGGCTCCGCCGGGTCCGGCGCGGCCCCTCCGACCGGAACCGGCGGTGGCCGCCCGACCCGTCACGGGGCGGGTCGGGAGGCCATCCGCCGGGGCGGCCGCATCGCGTCCGCCCGGGTTTCACGGGGCCGGGCGGGCGCGGGCGGGGCGCCAGCAGGACGAACCGCGTCGTGTCCGCCCGGGTTTCACGGGGCCGGACGGCCACGAGCGGGTGCCGGCAGGACGCAGGCCGCGTCGTGTCCGCCCGGGTTTCACGGGGCCGGGCGGGCACGAGCGGCCGGTTCCACCGCGACGCCGGCCACGGGGTCGCCGCCGTGGCCGATGGTGTCGACGGCGCCCTACCGGCCGGTAGCGTCGGCGCATGAGCACCACCCACGAGGTGACCAACCAGGCCCCGCCGCTGGTCGGGCACGACCCGATCGCCGGGGACGCCGTCCTGGCCGAGGCCTGCGTCCGGCACGCGGGCCGGGACGCCCTCGAGTCCCTGGCCGAGCTCGGCCGCCTGGCCGGCAGCGAGCAGGCGCAGGAGTGGGGCCGCGCGGCGAACGAGAACCCGCCGCGGCTGCGCACGCACGACCGCTACGGCCACCGGATCGACGAGGTCGAGTTCCACCCGGCCTGGCACGAGCTCATGCGCACCGCCGTCACGCACGGCCTGGCCGGCGCCCCGTGGGCGAGCGCCGACCCGCACCCGCACGTCCGCCGCGCCGTCGGCTACCTCGGCTGGACGCAGGTCGAGATGGGCCACGGCTGCCCGGTGACGATGACCTACGCCGTCGTCCCCGCCCTGCGGCGCAACCCCGAGCTGGCGGCCCGCTACGAGCCCGGCCTCACCGCGCCGGCGTACGCCTTCGGCCTGACCGACCCCGCCGGTAAGCCCGGCCTCGTCGCCGGCATGGGCATGACCGAGAAGCAGGGAGGCTCCGACGTCCGCGCCAACACCACGCGCGCCGTCCCGAACGCCGACGGCACCTACTCCCTCACCGGCCACAAGTGGTTCACCTCGGCGCCGATGAGCGACCTGTTCCTGGTGCTGGCCCAGCTCGAGGAGGGCGTCTCCTGCTTCCTCGTGCCGCGCGTGCTGCCCGACGGCAGCCGCAACGTGTTCCGGCTGCAGCGGCTCAAGGACAAGCTCGGTGACCGGGCCAACGCCTCCAGCGAGGTGGAGTTCGACGGGACGACGGGCTGGCTGGTGGGCGAGCCGGGCCGCGGCGTCCCCACGATCATCGAGATGGTCAACGTCACCCGCCTCGACTGCGTGCTCGGCTCGGCCGCCACCGTCCGTGCGGCGCTGACCCAGGCCGTCCACCACGCCGACCACCGCCGCGCCTTCGGCGCGCTGCTGGTCGACCAGCCGCTGATGCAGAACGTCCTCGCCGACCTGGCCGTCGAGAGCGAGGCGGCCACTGTCCTGGCGATCCGGCTGGCGGCCGCGCTCGACGCGGGGGAGGCCGACTTCCTCCGGCTGGCCGGCGCCGCCGCGAAGTTCTGGGTGTGCAAGCGGACGGCGGCCGCCGTCGCCGAGGCGCTGGAGGTGCTCGGCGGCAACGGCTACGTCGAGGACTCCGGGTTGCCCCGGCTCTACCGGCAGGCCCCGCTGAACTCGATCTGGGAGGGCTCCGGCAACGTCATCGCCCTCGACGTGCTGCGTGCGCTGGGCCGGCACTCCGACTCGCTGGCCGCGGTGACCGCCGAGATCGACCTCGCCCGCGGTGCCGACGCCCGCTTCGACGAGGCGGTGAAGCGGCTGGCCACCGAGCTCGGTGATCCCGAGCAGCTGCCCCTGCGCGCCCGCCGTGTCGCGGGCCTGCTGGCCTTGTGCCTGCAGGGCTCGCTGCTCCTGCGCTACGCCCCTCCCGCCGTCGCCGACGCGTTCTGCGCCACACGGCTGGGCGGCGACTGGGGCGCTGTGCTGGGCACTCTCCCGGCGGGGACGGCGGCCCGCAAGATCGTCGATCGCGCGCGAGTCACAACGGTGTGACTCACCGCTGTCCCCGGCTACTCTCGGGGGGAGCGCCGGCGCCACCGATGCCGTCGGCGGCGTCCAGGTCGGTCGGTCCGCGGTGTCCCGCGGCCGGGTCCGGCACACCGGGGGAGCAGGAAGCGGGCAGCGTGGAGCCTCATGACGTCGACCGGACGCCGGTCCGTCCCGACCCGCTCCACGGGATCGCCGACGCCGTCTTCCAGCTGGACCCCCGCTGGCGGTTCACCTACGTCAACCCGGCCGGTGAGCGGCTGCTGCGCACCTCCCGCGACGAGCTGCTCGGCCACACGCTCAAGCACTGCCGTCCGGAGATCACCGGGACGTTGCTGGCCGACCAGCTCGTCAGCGTCGTCAAGGACGGCCAGCCGCGCGCCTTCGAGTACGTGCACGAGCCGTCCCAGCGCTGGTACGAGATCCGGGCGACCCCCGACTCCTTCGGCGTCACCATCTTCGTCCGCGACATCGACGAGCGGCGCCGCGCCGACCTGGTGCGCCGGGCGCGCACGAGCCAGCTGACGGCGATCCTGGAGTCGCTGCCCGCGGCGACCGTGCTGGTCGGCGAGGACGGCCGCATCCAGACCGCCAACCGGGCGTGGGCGCTCAACGGCGACCTCCTCCGGCAGAACGGCTACGAGCCCGGCGTCGTCGGCGACGACTACCTGACCTGCATGGCCAACGGGCTGGACCCGGCCGACCACGCGGCGATCGCGGCCGGGCTCAAGGAGCTCGTGGAGGGATCGGCGGACACCCCGCCCTTCGACCACGAGTACTCCACCCGCCTGGGCCCGTCGGTCGCCTGGTTCCACCTGCAGGCATCCCGGGTGGTCGGGTCCCGCCAGGTCGTGGTCAGCCACGTCGACGTCACCGAGCGGGTGGTCGGCGAGCAGGCGCTGGCGTGGCAGGCCCGGCACGACGAGCTGACCGGCCTGCCCAACCGCTCCCGGTTGCTGGAGCTGATCGCCGACGCGCTGCACGACCCCAGCCGCCGCTCGACGGCGCTGCTGCACCTCGACCTCGACGGGTTCAAGACAGTCAACGACTCGCTGGGCCACCAGGTCGGCGACGCGCTGCTGCGGCAGGTGGCCTACCGGCTGGTCGAGCAGGTGCGCCCCGGCGACGCGGTCGGCCGGCTGGCCGGCGACCAGTTCCTGGTGCTGGCCCGGGACGTCGACAGCAACGAGGCGGCCGCGCTGGCGTTCCGGCTGCAGGGCTCGTTCACCGCGCCGTTCCCGGCCGAGGGGCTGGCCGTGCCCCTGTCGGCGAGCATCGGCGTGGCGGTGGCCGAGCCCGGGTCCCGGGACGCCCACGGCCTGCTCAGCGACGCCGACTCGGCCATGTACGCGGCCAAGGCCTCCGGGCGCGACCGCGTCCACCTCTTCTCGGCGGGCCTGCGCGACGCCGCGCGCTGGCGCCTGGAGGTCGCCACCCGGCTGCGCGACGGCGCGCTCGACCAGCTCGTCGTCCACTACCAGCCGATCGTCCGGCTGGACACCGGGGCCATCGAAGGCGTCGAGGCCCTGGTCCGCTGGCAGCACCCCGAGCGCGGCCTGCTGCCGCCGGACTCCTTCCTGTCGGTGGCCGAGGAGACCGGCCAGCTGATCCCGATGACCCGGTGGCTGCTGCACGAGACCAGCCGCAACGCGGCGCAGTGGGCGGCCGAGGGGCTGCCGCTGCGGATCGCGGTCAACATCAGCGCGCGGCACTTCGCCGCCGAGACCTTGGTGCGCGACGTGCGGTCGGCGCTGCGGGAGTCCGGCCTGCCACCGGAGCACCTCACCGTGGAGCTGACCGAGACCAGCCTGGCCGAGGACCCGGCCCGTGCCGAGGAGCAGCTGTCGGTCCTGCGGTCGTTCGGCGTCCGCGTCGCGATCGACGACTTCGGCACCGGCTGGTCCTCGCTCGCCCAGCTGCTGGCGCTGCCCATCGGCACCCTGAAGATCGACCGCTCGCTGCTCAGCGCCGCGCAGCAGGTGTCGGCGTCCGGCAGCGGCGACGTGCTGGCCGCGATCGTGGCGCTGACCCGCACGCTCGGCATCCGGTCGGTGGCCGAGGGCGTGGAGACCCCCGAGCACCTGCGGCTGGTCCGCGACGCCGGCTGCGACCTCGCCCAGGGCTGGCTGCTCGGGCAGCCGATGCCGGCCGAGCGGGTCGCCGCCTGGGTGCACGCGGTCAACGCGGCCGGCGGCGACCGCTGCGCACTGGCCGTGGAGGGCCAGCGGCGTTGACCGACCGGCCGGCCCGCCGGCGGGTGCGCCGGGCCAGCGCCCCGGCGGGGCCACCCCGGCCGGCGGCCGACCTCCCCGGCGTCCTCGGCGGCGGCGACGGGCAGACTGCGGGGGTGCTCGAGACCCCGGTCCTGGACGACCCCGCCGCCGCGCCGACCGGTGCCCGGTCGCGACCGCCGCTGGACCTGCTCATCTGGGACGCGCCGAACATCGACATGACCCTGTCGACGGTGATCGGCGCGCGGCCCACCGCCGAGACGCGGCCGCGCTTCGACGCCATCGCCGCCTGGTTCGTCGAGGGGGCCGGGGACCCGGGGGCGCCGGACGCCCCCGAGGTCGAGGCGTGCGTGTTCGCCAACATCCCGCCGGTCGTCGGCAGCCTGCAGCGGTGGGTGGAGGCGCTGCGCAGCTTCGGGTTCGCCGTCTTCGCCAGGCCCAAGACGCAGCCGGACGACGACATCGACCAGGACATGCTCGACCACATCGACGTCCGGTCGCACAGCCACCGGCTGCGCCGGCTGGTGGTGTTCTCGGGCGACGGCCGCAACTTCGCCGAGCCGCTGGAGGAGCTGGTCCGGCAGGGGACGCAGGTCGTCGTCGTCGCCTTCAGCGAGGTGGCCGGCTACGCGATCAGCTCCGACCTGCTCGAGTTCATCGACATCGAGGACGTGCCGGGGGCCTTCGCCGCGCCGCTGGACCGGGTCCGGCTGGACGCGCTGCCGCCGGACGGCGCGTGGCTGCGGCCCACCCGCAGCCTGCGCGAGTTCGTCAGCGGTTTCACCGCCCGCCGCAGCGGCTGAACGGCGACGCGATGGGAGCGCCCACCGCGTCGCGGGTGATCTTGGCGCGGTAGAGCTGGGCGTCGGCGCAGGAGACGAGCTCGAGCGGGTAGGCCCGGGCGCCGGTGGCGACGGCCACGCCGAGCGACAGGCTGATCGCGCCGGGCTCGAAGCCGGCCGGCTGCAGCTCCCGACCCCGCTCGCGCAGGGCACGGGCCAGGTCGACGGTCCGCTCCAGGTCGGCCCGGGGGAGCAGGATGCCGAACTCGTCGCCGCCCAGCCGGGCGACCAGGTCCCCGCTGCGGACGGCTCCGCGGACGAGGGCGGCGACCGCGCGCAGCGCCTCGTCGCCGCCGGCGTGGCCGTAGCGGTCGTTGACCTGCTTGAAGTGGTCGAGGTCGAGCAGGACGACGGCGACGTCGGTGCCCTTCGCGCGGGCCTCCGCGCAGACCGTGCTGAGCTCGGCGTCCCAGCGGCGGCGGTTGGCCAGCCCGGTGAGCGGGTCCTCGTGGCTGAGCCGGTCCAGCCGCGACAGCAGGGCGCTGGTCCGGTCCTGCTCGCGCTCCAAGCGCACGCGCGCACCGAGCTCGCTGACGGTCACCCGCTGGCGCAGCACGTGCGCGACGATCGCGATGATCGAGGCGGTGGCGAGGTAGTGGACGCCGGTCGTCAGCGACTCCACGCCCACCGCCGAGCCCGGCAGCAGGGCCGCGACGGCCAGCGCCAGCCAGGTCACCGCGATCAGGCCGCCGGTCCACCGCGGGCGCCCGGCGAGGACGCAGCCGCTGCCGTAGAGGGCCAGCGACAGCCCCATGAGGTAGGCCTCGACGTGGGTCACCCGGGTCGCCATCCAGGCGATGTCCAGCTGGACCAGCGTCAGGACGGCGATCGTGAGCAGCTGCGGCCGGCGCAGACCTACCGGCCGGCGCCAGAGCAGCCACAGGACGGCGAGCATCGGGACGGCGCAGAGGGCCCGCACCAGCCCGAAGCGGCCCACCTGCGCCGGCTCCAGCAGGAGGCCGAACCCGGTCCAGCTCGGCAGCACCAGCGCGGCGAACGCGACGACCAGCAGCGCCGAGGCCCGGCCGCGCTGCTGGAGCTCCGCGCGCAGGTGCGGGGCCGCCGTCACGAGCTCGTGCAGCGGCGCCCGCTCCGAGAGCTCCTCCTCGGCCCGCCGCCCGCCCGTCACGGGCACGGTCGCGGAGCCGCGGTGGACGACGGAGGAAGCGCACACGGTCGGTGCGTCGTGCGTGTCCGCCGGCGCCGTCCGGGGAAGGAGCGCGTCCGACACCGGTCCGGGGAGGGGCGATGGCGGTCTGCGAGGTCTGCGGCAACGACTACGACATGAGCTTCGAGGTGGTCGCCGCCGGCGCCCGGCACACCTTCGACAGCTTCGAGTGCGCGATCCACAAGATGGCCCCGGTGTGCGAGCACTGCGGCTGCAAGGTGATCGGCCACGGCGTCGTGGTCGAGGGCCACTTCTACTGCTGCGCCCACTGCGCCCGGCACGAGCACGAGGGCGCCGCGGTGGCCGACTCGGCCTGAGTTCTAGCGGCCGCCCTCGCGCAGCATCGCCAGGGCCTTCTCCACCCGCCGCGCCCGGGTCTCCGGGGTCTTCGCGTCCTCGATGGCCAGCACGTGGCGCTGCCGGTGGCTGTAGGCGAGCTTCTCGAAGGTCGCGCGGGCGGCGTCGTCACCGGCCAGGGCGGCGGCCAGGTCGTCGGGCACGACGACCTCGCGCGGGGCGTCGTCCAGCTCGATGTCGACGTCGACCTCGTCGCCGCCCGCCACCCCGGCCGCGGTCCGGTTCGCCGTGCTCAGCGACAGGATGAAGCTGCCGCTGCGCGAGGCGATGGTGCTCCGGTAGGTGTGCCCGCCCACGGTCACGCGCACGGGCGGCTTGCGGCCGGCGCCCAGGGCCTCGACCACCTCGGCGGGGACCGGCAGGCCGGTCGTGTTCTTCCCGGTCTGCTCCACCGTCGTCCGGAACCTCATGGTGCCGCAGTCTGCCTGCGCGCTGGTCAGGCCGGAAGAGAGGCCTCGGCCGGGCGGCGCGGCACGGGCACGAGGTCGGCGCCGAGCCCGCCGGGCGCTGCTGTCCGGCCAGGAGGGGCCGTGCGGACGAAAAGCCCTGGGCGTGCGAGCACGCCCTCCCATCGGCCGCTGGCGACCGGACCTTCACCGTGGGTGACCAGCTCCCCCGTCGGGGTGAGCGGCACTGTCGGCGAGTCGGGCGGGCGACGGAACCTGACGATCCGCGTGACGGCTACGGTTCGTCACCGCGGGGTCCGCCGGCTGGTCCTCGGACACCGCGGACCCAGATCGGAGTGACCACAGATGATCAGCGAGCCGGGTGTCGACCACCCGGAGGAGCAGACCAAGGCCGAGGTGACGCTCACCAGCCGGGGCGTCTCGGTCAGCACGCGCGTCGAGATGGTCAGCGGAGGTGTCCTGACCGTCCGGCCGTCGGTCAGCGAGTTCGTCGACGAGGCCGTCGTCGTGCCCGGTGACGCGGTCGAGGTCTTCTGGATCGCCGACGAGGAGACCCGCGCGCTGCCCGCCGAGGTCGTCGACGTCGAGCAGGGCGCCGCGGTGCGCTGGCGGCTGCGCACCACCGGGCCCGCCGGGGTCAGCCAGCGCCGCAAGGCGGTGCGGGCGCGGCTCACGCTGCCGGCCGGGGTCGGCTTCAGCAGCGTCGAGATCGTGGGCGAGTCCGTCGACCTCAGCGAGGCCGGCCTGCGCGTGACCGCCGAGGGCTTCGGCGCCCCGCCCGAGAACGGCGACCAGGTCGACCTGGTCCTCGAGATGGAGGACGCGCCGCTGCGCACCAGGGCGGAGGTGGTGCGCCTGCAGGCCCGGGGCACCCGCTGGCTGCTCTCGCTGCGCTTCGTCGGCCTGCCCGAGCGGGAGGGCGACCGCGTGCGCCGCCGCGTGTTCCAGGCGCTCCGCGAGGAGCGCGCCAAGCGCCCGGACTAGGGGTCAGTCGCCCCAGCGGATCTCGGGGGACCGCGGCTCGGGCAGCTGGTCCCGGGCGCTCTCCAGGTCCGTGCGCCCCGAGGGCAGCCGCGCCCACACGTGCTTGCGCCCCGGCCGGCCCTCCCAGCCGAAGTCGACCGACAGCTGGGCCACCAGGTGCAGTCCCATGCCGCCCAGGGCGGGGTCGCGGTCGACCGCCGGCACCGGGGGCTTGTGCGGCGCCTCGTCGCTGAGGTCGAGCAGCCAGCCGTCGGGACCGGCCACCACCAGCGCGCGCACGTCACCACCGCCGTGCCGCAGGGCGTTGGACGCCAGCTCCTCGAACACCAGCAGCAGCCCGTCGCGCGCGTCGTCGGTGGAGTGGGAGCTGACCGAGGGGTGGGCGATCCGCGCCCGCAGGTCGGAGCGCACCCGCGACACCACGGGCATCGAGGCCAGCTGCCAGTGCCAGACGTCGCCGGGCACCGAGGGCACCGGGGCACAGGGCCAGGTGTCGAGGGCCGGAGGGGGACCGGGGTCCCGGCTCGGCTCCTGGACCATCCCTACCCCTCGCGTCGGCTCAGCACGGTGGGGACGGCGTCCCCGGGCGGCCTCCATCCTGACCGAAAGCAGGCCGTCGTGCAGAGGGGGCCCGGAATCCCGGGTGGCTGTTGGCAGACTGTCCGGCGTGGAGCAGCTGCTGCGGGAGCTCAGCCGGGTGGTCCTGGCCGATCGCCGCCTCGAGGAGATCCTCGGCGAGATCACCGACCTCGCCCGGCGGAGCATCCCTGGGGCGGAGTCGACGTCGATCACCCTGATCCGGGACGACAAGGGCTTCACCGCCGCGCACAGCGGGCAGATGGCGCTCGACGCCGACGAGCTGCAGTACGAACGCGGTTACGGGCCGTGCCTCGACGCCGGCCGCGGCAACGTCGTGCTGCGGATCGACGACATGACCAGCGAGCAGCGCTGGCCGGACTACGTGTCGCGGGTCCGCGAGCTGGGCGTGGGCAGTTCGCTGTCGGTCCCCCTGCCGTACCAGGGCACCAGCATCGGCGCGCTCAACAACTACTCGTCGACGCCGCGGGCCTTCGCCTCCGCGGCGTCGCTCGAGGCCGGCCTCGAGGTCGCCGAGGCGATCGCGGTCGCCGTCGTGAACGCCGATGCGCAAGCCCAGCTCGGCGAGCAGGCCCGGCACATGCGTCTGGCCATGGACTCGCGGGCGGTGATCGAGCAGGCCAAGGGCGTCCTCATGGCCCAGCGGCACATCGACGCCGAGCAGGCGTTCGAGGTGCTGCGCGAGGCCTCGCAGCGCTACAACCGCAAGCTGCGCGACATCGCCCAGGGCGTCGTCGCCTCCACCCAGGACGGAAAGCGCGGGTGACCCCGTGTCCTCGCGCGGGAGCGAGATCCTGGCCGCGCTCCTCGCGGCCGGCGAGGACGACGGCGGCCTGCTCCCTCGGCTGACCGACGCCTGTGCCCGTGCACTGCCCGGCACCGGGGTCGGTCTCGTGCTGCGGAGCCGGGACGGCCCGCCCGCCACGGTCGCGGTGGCCGGGCCGCGGGCGTCGCTCGCGGAGGAGCTGCAGTTCACCGTGGGCGAGGGCCCGTGCGTCGACGCGGTGCGAACCGGTCGCCTGGTCCTGCAGCCGGACCTCGGCCGGAACGGACCGACGCGGTGGCCGGCCTTCTCCGCCGCGGCTCTCGACGCCGGCATCCGGGCGGTCTTCGCGCTGCCGCTGGTCGTGGGCACGATCCGGCTCGGCGGCCTGGACCTCTACCGGGCACACGTCGGGGGGCTCACCGATGCGGAGCTCGCCGAGGCGCTGTCGTTCGCCGACGTGGCGACCGCCGTCCTGCTGCACCCGGGGGACGACGGCGCATCCGGTCGGGTGGCGGTGGTCGAGGACCGCGCGGAGGTCCACCAGGCGACCGGCATGGTGTCGGTGCAGGCAGGTGTACCGCTGGAGCAGGCCCTCGCGCTCCTGCGGGCGCGCGCCTACGCCGCCGAGCGGCCGGTCGGCGCGGTCGCGCGGGACGTCCTGGCCGGTGTGCTGACCTTCTCGGAGGTCGAGCGCCCCGGCGAGCGGGGGCGGTGACGGAAGCAGCGGGACGTCGAGGTCCGGGACGAGGGGAGCCGAGCATGGCCGGGTACGAGCGTCTGGCGCGCGTCTTCGTCGAGCTCGCCGACACGCTGGTGGAGGAGTTCGACCCGGTCGACTTCCTGCAGGTGCTGGTGGACCGCTGCGTCGAGCTGCTGGACGCCGACGCCGCCGGGCTGGTGCTGGTCGACCAGCGTGGGGACCTGCCACTCGTGGCCGCGACCGAGGAGCGGGCCCGGCTCCTGGAGCTGTTCCAGCTGGACGTGCGCGAGGGCCCCTGCCTGGACTGCTTCAGCAGCGGGGTCGCGCAGGCCAACATCGACCTCGCGGCCGTCTCCGACCGCTGGCCGCGGTTCCGCCCCGCGGCCGTGGCGGCCGGGTTCGGGGGAGCACACGCGCTGCCGATGCGGCTGCGCGGACAGGTGATCGGTGCGCTGAACCTGTTCACCGACGCGCCTCGCCGCCTGTCCGACGACGATGTGGCGGTCGGGCAGGCGATGGCGGACATCGCCACGATCGGTCTGCTGCACGAACGGAACCTGCACGACCAGACGGTGCTCTCCGAGCAGCTGCAGACGGCACTGAACAGCCGGGTGCTCATCGAGCAGGCGAAAGGGGTGCTGGCGGCCCGGGCCGGGCTGAGCGTGGCCGAGGCGTTCGTCCGCATGCGCGCCCATGCCCGGCGGCACGGACTCGCGCTCACCGCCGTCGCCGAGGCGGTCGTGGCGGGCCGGCTCGACGCACGGGTGCTCCTCGGCTCCTAGCGTACGGACCGGTCCGTCCGCCGATCTGCGGGGACGGGCGATCGCGCCTATGGTGGAGGGCACGACAGGCGTCCGGCCGAGCACCATAGGACGACCATCGGGCCACCGGCCCGAGCGCCCCGGCCCCGGCGCGTGCGTTTCCCGCGCCGAGGAGACCCGTTTGACCACCGCCGAAGCACCGGCGCGCACCCGCGCGCGCAGCGACTACGCCGACCTGTCCGCCCGGATCAAGGCGGCCGGCCTGCTGGAGCGGCGCACCGGCTACTACGTCGCGAAGTTCACCCTGACCCTGGGCCTGTTCGCCGCCGCCTGGGCCGCGTTCGCGCTCATCGGCCCCAGCTGGTGGCAGCTGCTCACCGCGGCCGTCCTCGGTGTGCTGTCCACCCAGGTCGCCATGCTGGGCCACGACGCCGGTCACAAGCAGGTGACGCGCACCCGGGGCAGCAGCTACGTGACCGGCCTGCTCCTGGGCAACCTGCTGACCGGGCTGAGCTTCGGCTGGTGGATCGACAAGCACAACCGGCACCACGCCCACCCCAACCACGGGGAGCTCGACCCCGACGTCGCGCCCGCCGGCCCGCTCGTCTTCCTGCACGGCCAGGCGGAGGGCCGCACCGGGCTCTTCGGGTGGCTCACCCGCCACCAGGCCGTCGTCTTCTTCCCGATCCTCCTGCTCGAGGGGCTGAACCTGCACGTCGGCAGCATCGAGGCGCTGCGCGACGGCACGGTCAGGGCGCGGTGGCGGGAGGGCGCGCTGCTCGCCGTGCACGTGGCCGCCTTCGTCGCCGCGCCGTTCCTCGTCCTGACCTGGGGTCAGGCGCTGCTCTTCCTCGCCGTCCACCAGGCGGTGTTCGGCTTCTACATGGGCTGCTCGTTCGCGCCCAACCACAAGGGCATGCCGCCGCTGACCGCCGAGGAGGAGAAGGACTACCTCCGCCGCCAGGTGCTGACCTCGCGCAACGTCCGGGGCAGCCGTTTCACCGACTGGCTGCTCGGTGGGCTGAACTACCAGATCGAGCACCACCTCTTCCCGAGCATGCCGCGACCGAACCTGCGGCGCGCGAAGCCGCTGGTCGAGCGGTTCTGCGCCGAGCGGGGCGTCCGGTACGTCGAGACCGGCCTGCTCGACTCCTACGCCCAGGTGCTCCGCCACCTGCACGACGTGGGCGAGCCGGCCCGGGCCTGAAGCCGGGACGTCACCGGTCGAGGCTGCTCAGCCGCTCGACCATGAACTCGACCGCGGTCGCGCTGTCGACCGTCTCGGCCACCGCGACGGCGCCGGGATCGGCCGAGACGTTGCGCCGGTCGACCAGCGTCTGACCGCGCCCGGCGCCCAGCGTGGTGTCGACGACGACGGAGCGGCGCACGGTGCCCAGCGTCCCCGGGGCGATGGCCTCGGTGAGCGCGAGCGCGTCGTGCACCACCACGCCGCTGGTCCCGTAGGAGCTGCGCGCGTGGTCCAGGTACTGCTGGAGGATCGCCGCCGCCTGCTCCCCCACCGGGCCCGCGGCCGCGAACCGGGCGATCCCCTCCTCGGTCAGCACCGTGGGGATGGTGACGTCGAGACCCACCATCGTGGTGGGCAGGCCGGCGCCGAACACCGCCTGCGCCGCCTCGGGGTCGGCCCACACGTTGAACTCGGCGGCCGCGGTGACGTTGCCGCCGTAGGACGCCGAGCCGCCCATGACGACCAGCCGGCCGATCCGCCGGGCGGCCTCGGGGAAGACGCCGAGCAGCAGGGCGAGGTTGGTCAGCGGCCCGATGGCCGCCACGGTGACCGGCTCGGGGGAGGACAGCAGGAGATCGGCGAGGGCGATCACGGCCGGGCGCGGGTCGACGGCGGCCGGGGACGGCGGCAGCACCACCCCGCCGAGGCCCGCCGTGCCGTGCACGTGCCCGGCCCGCTCGGCCTGCGGGTGCACCAGCGACGCCGCGGCCCCCGCGGCGACCGGCACGTCGCTGCGGCCGGCCAGGTGCAGCACCCGCAGCGCGTTGTCCGTCGTCCGCTCCAGCTCCACGTTGCCGTGCACCGTGGTGACCAGCTTCAGGTCCACCTCCGGGCTGGCCACGGCGAGCAGGATCGCCAGGGCGTCGTCGATGCCGGGGTCGGTGTCGATCACCAGGGGGGTGGGCACCGGTGCATCCCACCAGACGGCCCGGTCGGTGCCGCCCGGCAGACTGCCCGGGTGCCTTCCGTGCTCCTCGCCAGCTGTGCCGAGGCCCGGGGTCTGGACGACGACGAGCCGCTGCTGCTGGCCGCGCTCGCCGACGCCCGCCTGACCGCGGGCGTCGCCGACTGGGCCGATCCCGCCGCCGACTGGGCCGGCGCCGACCTGGTCCTCGTGCGCTCCACCTGGGACTACGCGCCGCGCCGCGCCGACTTCCTCGCGTGGGCGCGGTCGGTCGAGGCGGTCACGGCGCTGCACAACCCGGCAGCGGTGCTCGAGTGGAACACCGACAAGCGCTACCTCGCCGAGCTGGCCGGGGCCGGGATCGCCGTCGTCCCGACGACCTGGGCCGCCACGGCCGCGCAGGTGCCCGGCGCGCTCGCGCGGTGGGACGGTGACCTCGTGGTCAAGCCGGTGGTGTCGGCCGGCGCTCGCGACACGGCCCGCTTCCGGACGGGCGACCGGACCGCAGCCGGCGCCTTCGCCGAGCGGGTCCTCCGCACCGGCCGGCCGGTCATGGTGCAGCCCTACCTGCACCGGCTGGACGACGAGGGCGAGACCGGCCTGGTCTACCTCGCCGGCGCGTACAGCCACGCCTTCGGCAAGGCGGCGCTCCTGGCGGGGGAGCCGCTCGGCCCCGGCTTGTTCGCAACCGAGACCATCACCGCCCGCACCGCGACCGCGGCGCAGCGCGCCGTCGGAGACGCGGTGCTGGCCGCCGTCCGCGAGCGCACGGGCAGCGAGCCGCTGTACGCGCGGGTCGACCTCGTGCCGGATGCCGACGGCGCGCCCCTCGTGATCGAGGTGGAGCTGACCGAGCCGAGCCTCAACCTCCCCGTCGCGCCCGGCTCGGCCCAGCGGCTGGCCGCCGCGATCGCCGCGCGCCTCTAGGCCGCAACCGGCCGCGAGCTCCACATCCCCCGACACGCCGCGCGGGTCAGCGGCCGCGCGAGGTGACCGGTGCCGGAAATGGCGTCCGCGAGCGGGGAAATGCGCCTCATGTCGACAAACGGCCGGCGGAAAGAGCAGGTCACCGCCGGGTTCCGCGGGCAGCCGCAACGGTTCGGTCACGCGCACTCCAGGGGTGTCGTGAAAGAGCCGAAATGGCGTGCCCCGCCGCCTACTTTTCTCCTTGTCCGCGGCACCTTCCCCAGCCGCGGTCACCGGAACGGAAGGGAGGACGGCATGAGCAGCGAGACGCGTTCTCCGGCCGCCGCGCGGCTCCTGCCGTCCTCCCCCGCCGACGCCGACACCTCGCTCGCCGGCCTGCTGCACGTGCTCGACCGGGCCGACGCGATGCTGCCCCGCCCGGCGCACCGCCCGCGCCGGTCGACGGCCTACCGCTCGTCCCGCGGCGTGGCGCTGCGCCCCGTGCCGCCGCTGCGCTCCTCCGCGGCTCCCGCGCGCCGGACCGAGCCGGCGCCCGCCGCCGCCCCCACCCCCGCGCCGGTCGCCGTCGCCCCGCCGGCGCCCGGCGGGCTGCGCGGGCTGGCCCGCCGCGCCGCGCTCTGGGGCGCCGGCCCGAACGGTGAGCACCTCGCCTGGAACCCCGGGCGCCCCGCTCCTGCGCCCGCCCCCCGCCCGCGCCGCGGCCTGCGCGGCCTGCTGCGCCGCGCCGCCCTCTGGGGCGCCGGCCCGGACGGCGCCTACCGCAGCTGGGGCGCCTCGGCGCGGGTCATCTCGCTCGCCCCTGAGCGGTCCCGCCCGGACGGCCCCGTCGTCCTGCGCGCGCTGCCCAGCACCCCCACGATCCCGCCCGCGGCGTCTTCCCCCGCCGCGGCGCACCGTCCCGCCGCCGCACCTAGTGTGGCCGGGTGTTCACCACCCGACCGGAGCTCGCCGGCACCTTCGGCATGGTCGCCTCCACCCACTGGCTGGCCACCGCCGCCGGCATGGCCACCCTCGAGCAGGGCGGCAACGCGTTCGACGCGGCCGTCGCCACCGGGCTGGCCCTCCAGGTCGTGGAGCCCCACCTCAACGGGCCCGGGGGCGAGGTCCCCGTCCTCTTCGCCAGGGGGGATACGGGGCAGCCCGAGCTCCTGTCCGGTCAGGGGGTCGCCCCCGCCGCTGCGACGATCGACGCCTTCCGGGAACTGGACCTCCAGCTGGTCCCCGGAACCGGCCTCCTCGCCGCGACGGTCCCGGGCGCCGTCGGCGCCTGGCTGACCCTGCTGCGCGACCACGGCACCCTGCCGCTGGACGCCGTCCTCCGCTACGCCATCGAGTACGCCGAGACCGGCCACCCCCTGCACCCGCGGGTGGTCGCGACCGTCGCCTCGGTCTCCGAGCACTTCCGCACCTCCTGGCCTACTTCGGCCGCCACCTGGCTCACCTCCGACGGTGCAGTTCCCGCCGCCGGCAGCCTCTTCCGCAACCCGGTCCTGGCCTCGACCTACCGCCGACTGCTCGACGCAGCGCGCGGTCCCACCCGAGAGGCGCAGATCGACGCGGCACTGGCCGCCTGGTACACGGGCTTCGTCGCCGAGGCGATCGACAGGTTCTGCCGGTACCCGGTGCCGGACGACTCCGGTCGTCGGCACAGCGGGTTTCTGACCGCGCAGGACCTGGCCACGTGGACGCCGACGTACGAGTCGCCGGTCACGCTGGACTGGCGGGGGTGGACGCTCGCGAAGGCCGGGCCGTGGTCCCAGGGACCGGCGCTGCTCCAGGTGCTGGCGATGCTGGACGGTGCCCTGCCGGCCGGCTCCGCGGGACGCAACGCCTCCGTCTCCGAAGACGCGGACACCGCCGAGGTGGTGCATGCGAGCGTCGAGGCGACGAAGCTGGCGATGGCCGACCGCGAAGCCTGGTACGGGGACGTGGACGACGTGCCGGTGGGCGAGCTGCTCTCGCCCGCCTACAGCGCCGAGAGGCGGGCGCTCATCGGGCGGACCGCGAGCCGCGACCTGCGGCCCGGTTCCCCCGGTGGGCGCCCGCCCCGGCTGCCGGCCTTCGTGACCGCCGGCCCGACCGGGCCCCGCCCGCACGCCGCCGGCGTCGGCGAGCCGACCGTCGACCCGCTGGGCACGACCCGCGGCGACACCTGCCACGTCGACGTGGTCGACCGCTGGGGCAACCTCGTCTCCGCCACCCCGTCCGGGGGTTGGCTGCAGAGCTCGCCGGTGATCCCCGAACTCGGCTTCGCGCTCGGCACCCGGGCGCAGATGTTCTGGCTCGAGCCCGGCCTGCCGAACTCGCTGGCGCCGGGCAAGCGCCCGCGCACCACCCTCACGCCGTCCCTGGCCCTGCGCGACGGCGTCCCCACCCTCGCCTTCGGCACCCCCGGCGGGGACCAGCAGGAGCAGTGGCAGCTGTGCTTCTGGCTGGCGCACACCCTGCGCGGCCTCGACCTGCAGGCCGCCATCGACGCGCCGGCCTGGCACACGACCAGCTTCCCGTCGTCCTTCTACCCGCGGGACACCACGCCCGGGGAGGTCGTCGTCGAGTCGCGCATCGGCGACGGCGTCGTCGCGGAGCTGCGCCGCCGCGGCCACGACGTCGTCGTCTCGGGCGCCTGGTCGCTGGGCCGGATGTCCGCCGTCAGCCGCGACCCGGCGACCGGGATCCTCCGGGCGGCGGCCAACCCGAGGGGGATGCAGGGCTACGCCGCCGGACGCTGAGTGCTCGATCGATTCCTGTCGGTTCCGACACATGCGTTGTGCGCGACGGGTCCTCCGTGAGACAAAGGGACGTCTGACAGCGGCGAGTGCCCGTTCCTCGCCCCGGCGGTCCAGAAGCAGGCCGTCGACGGAGTCGTGGAAGGAACCGGCGTGAGCTCGCCTGACGGCCGCCTGGCCGCCGTGCGCCGGCTGGAAGAGACGGCAGCCGGTTCGCGACCCCTGCAGCGGCTCGCCGAGCTGGTCGCGCGGCTCCTCGGCGCGCCCATGGTGCGGATCTCGCTGCTCGGCGACACCGAGTCCGTCGTGAGCGGCGCCGGCCTGCCCATCGGCACCGTCGGCAGCGCCACCCCCCTGGACGACTCGGTCGCCGCCCTGGTGGCGGCCATCGGCGAGGCCCTGGTGGTCGACGACGCCGCCGCGGACCCGCGCACCGCGGGCCTGTCGGCGGTGACCGAGCGCGGCGTCGGCTCCTTCCTCGGCATGCCCCTGTCCGGCTTCGACGGGCACGTGGTCGGGGCGCTCGTGGTCGCCGACCGCCGCGTGCGGCAGTGGCGGGAGGGCGACGTTGGGCTGCTGCGGCAGATGGCCGACTCGATCGCCACCGAGCTGGAGCTGTCGGCGCTGGCCCGCGAGTTCGAGGCGCACCGGCTGCGCTTCGAGCTGGCGATCGACGCCGCCGAGATCGGCAGCTTCGACTGGGACCTCGTCACCGGCCGGCTCATCTGGGACGACCGGCTGGTGCAGCTGTTCGGCTACGACCGGGCCACCTTCACCGAGAGCATCGAGGCGTTCAACGACCGGCTGCACCCCGACGACCTGCCCCGGGTGTCCGAGGCGCTGCGGCACGCGATCGACACCTGCGGCACCTACGAGGCCGAGTACCGGGTCGTCCTGCCCAGCGGGGAGATCCGCTGGATCGACGCCCGCGGCCGGGCCGTCGGCGACGACCGCGGGGTCGCCGTCCGGCTGCTCGGCGCGGCGTACGACACCACCGAGCAGCGGGACGCCGACGCGCGCGTGGCCCGCGTGCTCGAGACCATGCCCGCGGCGTTCTTCTCCCTCGACCGCGACTTCCGGTTCGCCTACGTCAACGCCGAGGGCGAGCGGCTGCTGCAGGCCTCGCGCGAGGAGCTGATCGGCGGGGACATCTGGGAGCTGTTCCCGGCCGCCGTCGGCAGCGAGTTCGAGACCCACTACCGCGGGGCGATGAGCTCCGGCGGGGAGCGGATCTTCCAGGCGTACTACCCGCCGCCGCTCGACGCCTGGTACGAGGTGCGGGCCTGGCCGGGGTCCGACGGTCTGTCGGTCTACTTCCACGACATCACCGAGCGCCGCGCGGCCGAGGAGCGGGCGCTGCGCAGCGCCACCCGGCTGGCGCTGGTCGCCGAGGTCAGCGCGATGCTCTCGCAGACGATCGGGCAGGACGAGAGCGGTGCCCTGCAGCACCTGGCCGAGGCCGTGGTCCCCGTGCTCGGGGACTGGGCGATCGTGAGCCTGCTCGACGAGGACGGCCGGATGCGCGACGTCGGCAGCTGGCACCGCGATCCCGCCGTCCGGGGGACGACGGCGCGCTACGCGGAGCTGCGGCTGGCCGCGGTCGACCCGGCGGCCCCGATCTTCGCCGCTCTCGCCGAGGGGCGGGTCATGGTGGTGCCCGACGTGCCGGCGGCGATCCTGCCCGGCATGGCACCCGAGGTGCGGCCGCTGTTCGACGAGCTGGCCCCGGCCACCGCGGTGGCGCTCCCGCTGACCGCCCGCGGCCGGACCCTCGGCGCGCTCAGCGTCTACCGCGGCGCCGACCGTCCACCGGCCGACGGCGAGGACATCGCCGCGGCCCGGGAGGTCGCCGACCGGGCCGCCCTGGCGCTCGACAACGCCCGCCTCTACGACCAGCAGCGGCGGCTGGCCGAGGGGCTGCAGCGCAGCATGCTCACCGCGCCGCCCGAGCCCGACCACGCCGAGATCGTGGTGCGCTACCACCCGGCGATGGAGGCGGCCCAGGTCGGCGGCGACTGGTACGACGCCTTCCTGCAGCCCGACGGCGCGGCGGTGCTGGTCATCGGCGACGTCGTGGGCCACGACACCGCGGCCGCCGCGATCATGGGTCAGCTCAGGGGCCTGCTGCGCGGCATCGCCTACCGCGACGGGATCGCGCCCGCCCGGATCCTCACCGAGCTCGACCGCGCCGTGCACGGGCTGGAGATGCACGCGCTGGCCACCGCCGCGATCGGCCGCGTCGAGCAGACCCCGGAGGAGAAGGCGGCCGGTGTGACGCGGCTGCGGTGGTCGAACGCCGGCCACCCGCCCCCGCTGCTGCTGCACGCCGACGGGCGGATCGAGCTGCTCGCGGCCGACCGGGCCGAGCTCATGCTCGGCGTCGACCACACCGCTCCGCGCACGGAGTCCGTCGTGACCTTCGCCCGCGGGTCGACCGTCCTGCTCTACACCGACGGGCTGGTGGAGGGCCGCGACCTGCTGCTCGACGAGGGCATCGACCGCCTGCGCGAGGCGGTGGCAGAGCTCGCCGACCGGCCGCTCGCCGAGCTGTGCGACCAGCTCATCGCCCGGCTGCGGCCCGACGGCCTGCAGGACGACGTCGCGCTCGTGGCGATCCGGCTGCACCCGCAGGACCGGCCGCGGCCGGTCGAGGCCGGCCCGGCCCACGTGCCGCCGGACGTGCCGGCCGAGGACTGAGCGACCGCCCTCAGCCGCGGGGGAGCAGCGCCCAGACCACCTTCGTCGCGCCGTCGGCGTACCAGCCGTGGCGCGTGGCGAGCTCGGCGATCAGGAACAGGCCGAGCCCGCCCTCGCTCGGGTCGCGGTCGACCGCCGGCACGGGTGGCGAGGAGGGTGCGCCGTCGGTGACCTCGATGAGGTAGGCCTGCTCGGTCAGCCGCACCGCCGCGGTGACCTGCCGGCCGCCGCCGTGCCGCAGCGCGTTGCTGGCCATCTCGTCCAGGGCGAGCACCAGCTGGTCGCGCAGGTCCTCGCCGCGGGCGTCGTGCCGCAGCGCCGTCGTCGCGGCGTGGCGGCGCAGCTCGTGCCGGACGCGGGGGAGCTCGGCGACGTCGGTGAGCTGCCAGGACAGGCCGTCGAACGCCGACGGGGGTGCCGCCGACGGCCAGACCGGCTCCGTCCTGCCCGCCACGTGCTGTCCCCTCGCCACCGAGGCCGCCTGGGATCGACGACCGAACACCTGCGTATGGGTTCCACGCAGGGTCGCCAAACGTGATGGGACGCGTGTCACCCCGGACGGGTGACCGCCGTGCTCCCGCCGCGGATCCGTCTCGGGTGCGAGTTCACCACGGACCGGCCGGTCCGGCAGCCCGGATCCCACCGGGCGAGCTCGGCGAGCCGCGTGACGGTGTTCCAGTTCCGGTCGGTCCCCGCGACGCCGAGCAGCTCGTCCCACCTCACCCCGCGTGCGGCCTGGAGGCCCTCGGGCAGCCACAGGTAGAGCTCCCGGCCGCGCAGCTCGACCTCGGCCCCCGGCACCCGCGGCGCCGCCGCCACCCGGGCGGGGTCGGGGGCCTCGGGGAAGAACGTGACGGAGTAGCGGGCGGGGTCGGTCGCGACCGCGCCGAGCGGGTCGGCCGCGACGACGTCGGCGAGCTGCGCCCCGGTGCGGACGACGACCGGGACGGCGAAGCCGAACCCCTGCTCCAGCAGCTGCGCCAGCTCCGCGGCCAGCCGGGCCTCGCCCAGGCCGCTGTCGAGGACGACGTTCCCGCTGGACAGGTGGGTGCGGACGTCGCCGAAGCCGTGCGCGCCGAGGAGCTCGCGCAGCCGCGGCATGGGCACCCGCCGGGTGCGGGCGAGGTTGATCGCGCGCAGCAGGGCGACGTAGCGCGTGGCGGCCACGGCCGGCAGGCTAGCCGCCGACGAACACGGGGTCCCAGACCCCCACGGCCACGCTGAGGGCCACCGCGACGGCGCACACGGCGACGGTGGCGGCGACGAACGCGCGGTCCCGGCCGGTGACGACGGAGCCGCGCGCGTTGGTCCGCCGGATGCCGGAGTCGAAGCCGCGGGCATCCATCGCCGTCGCCAGGCGCGAGCCGCGCCGCACCGCCGCCACCAGCAGGGCGAACCCCACGCCCGCGAGCAGGCGCACCGCCGCCACCGGGTTGCGGCCGGCCTCGACGCCGCGGGTCCGCCGGGCCAGCCGCAGGGACTCGAACTCGGCGACCAGCAGCGGGGCGAGCCGGAGGGCGGCCAGCGCGCCGTAGGCGAACCGGGTCGAGAGCCGCCAGTGGATCGTCAGCGCGTCGGCCAGCCGCACCGGGTCGACCGAGGCCGCGAAGAGCACCCCGGGGAGCGCGAGCCCCACCACGCGCAGGCCCAGCCCGACACCGGCGATCGGCGGGGCGTCGTCGGCCAGGACCACGTTGACCAGCCCGACCGTGCCCGCGCCCAGGAGCACCGGCCAGGTGCGCACCCAGATCGTGCGCAGCGAGGTCAGGCCGGCGGAGGGGAAGAGCGCGAGCTCGGCGGCCACCAGCACCGCGGGCGTGACCACGTCGAGGCTGGTGAGGAGCACGAGGGTGACGACGCCGATCGCGGTCAGCCCGGCCACCGGGTTCAGCCGGGAGAGCCGGACGTCGGCCACCGGCCCGAGCGCCAGCGAGCTCACAGCTGCACCCGGTCGTCGGCGAGGACGTCCACCAGGTCCGCGTCGTGGGTGACGACGGCGACCGCGCAGCCGGCCGCCCGCTGCTCGGCCAGCAGGGTGACCAGCTCGCGCCAGGTCCCGGCGTCCTGCCCGAACGTCGGCTCGTCGAGCACCACGGCCCGGGGCGAGGTGGCCAGCGCGGTGGCCACCGACAGCCGGCGCTGCTGGCCGCCGGAGAGCGTGTACGGGTTCGCCTCGGCGAAGGCGGTCAGCCCGAGCCGCTCCAGCAGCGCGTCGGCGGTCGCCCGCGCCGCGGTGGCGTGCCCGCCGGAGCGCAGCGGGCCCAGCGCCAGCTCGTCGCGCAGCCGGCCGGTGAGGAACTGCTGCTCGGGGTGCTGGAACACGGTGCCGATCCGGCTCACCAGCTCGCCGGCCCGCCACCGGTGCGGCTCCCGGTACCCCCTGCGCACCCCTGCGGCCAGCTCGGCCGAGGCCTCGACCCGCCCGGCGGTCGGCGCCCGCAGGCCCGCCAGGAGGAGCGCGAGGGTGGACTTGCCGGTGCCGTTCGGCCCGGTGACGGCCAGCGCCCGCCCCGCGGTCAGGACGGCGTCGGTGGGACCCAGGGCCGGGTCGGGGGCGCCCCGGTAGGCGTAGCCGGCGCCGTCGGCCGCGAGCAGGACCGGTCCGTCCGCCGCCGGGGGGAGGACCAGACCCGCCGTGCGCCGGACCGGCCGCCAGCCGGGGCCCTGCTCGGCCAGGCCGTCGGGCGTCAGCTCGACCACCCGGTCGACCAGCGGCAGCCAGGGCTCGGCGTCGTGGTCGACGACCAGCACGGTCACGCCGCGGTCGGCGGTGGCGCGGGCGACGGCGCCGCGGACGAGCGCGGCGCCGTCGGGGTCCAGCTGGGCGGTGGGCTCGTCGAGCAGCAGCAGACCCGGCCGGCGGGCCAGCGCCCCGGCGAGCACCAGCCGCTGCTTCTCCCCGCCCGACAGCGCCGCCGTCGGCCGCCCGCGCCCGTAGTGGAAGCCGACCGCCGCCAGTGCCTCGTCCACCCGGGGCCAGATCCCCGCCGGCGGCAGCCCGGCGTTCTCCAGCCCGAAGGCGACGTCGTCCCCGGCGCGGGTCATCACCAGCTGGCTGTCGGGGTCCTGCATCAGCAGGCCGAGCCGGCCGCGGGCCGCCCGCGGCGGCTCGCCGTCCACGGTCAGCGAGCCGGCCACCTCGGTGCCCTCGGCCTCGAGGATCCCGGCGACCGCCGCGAGGAACGTCGACTTGCCCGACCCCGAGGCGCCGGTGAGCAGCACCCGCTCACCGGGCTCGACGACGAGGTCGATCCCGGTCAGCGCCCAGGCGCGGCGGGAGGCGTGCCGCACGCCGAGGCCGCGGGCGACCAGCCGTGCCGGGCCGCTCGTGCCCTGCCCACCGGGAGCGGGCAGGGCACGAGCGTCCGAGGGCCTCACCGCAGGGCCCGCGTCAGACGCGGCGGCGACCCGCGGCGAACGAGCTCAGCGCTCCGGTGCGCGCCAGGGCCCGCACCAGCAGGAGCCCCACGACGCCGGCCAGCAGCACGCTGGAGAGCACGGTGGTGAGGGTGTACGGCGCGGTGAACGACCAGAACGGGTAGTCGGCCGACACCGGGTAGTACAGCGACAGGTCGAGCACCGACGTCGACAGGCCGGCGGTGACCGCCGCGAGCACCGCGGTGCCCCAGCCGAAGCTGCGGTAGCCGGTGAGCAGGAAGCCGAGTTCGCCGCCGGCGCCCTGCACCAGGCCGTAGACGACGATGATCATGCCGTAGGGCGAGCCCAGCAGGAGGCTGACCGCGGCGGCGAGGGTCGAGGCGAAGACCGCCGCGCCGGGCTTGCGCACGAGCAGCCCGGCGACCACGCCGGGCATCAGGAAGACCCCGTTGAGCAGGCCCTTGATCGGCGGGAAGAAGTCCAGCGGCGTGGACAGCGTCTCGGAGACGAGGTTCCACGCCCAGAAGACGACGCCGAAGGCGACGCCGAGCACGGCGGCGACGACGATGTCGACGGTGCGCCAGCGCAGGCTGCGGGCGGGCGCGTCGGTGGTGGCGGACGACGGACGGACGGCCTGGTCGGCCATGGTTCCTCCAGACTCCCTGCGCCGGCATTACCCGGATCAGGTTCGAGGGTCTGCGGCGGACCGCACTCTCAGCGCCTAGGCGCTCCCCTGTCGGACGTGTTCTGTTGTGGCGTGGAGCCTATCTCTCCCTCCTCGTGAACAGGCGGTCGAGGGGGTAGCGGACCACCTCGGCGGCCTGCTCGGTGCGAAGCAGCAGAACGTGGCCGACGAGATCCGGGCCACCGCCGACCGGGCCCGAGGAGCCTTTCCGGGCTAGAGCACCAGACCCGCGAGCAGGTAGAGGTTGAGGCCGATGATCAGGGCGGCCACGACCGATCCGGCGAGGGTCGTGACCCGCCGGTTCACCCAGCCGCCCATGAGGTCGCGGCGGCTGGTCAGCCACAGCAGCGGCACCAGCGCGAACGGGATGCCGAAGCAGAGCACCACCTGCGACCAGACCAGCGCCTCGGTCGGGTCGGCGCCGAGCAGCAGCACGGCCAGCGCCGGGGCGAGCGTGATCGCGCGGCGGGCCAGCACCGGGATGCTGCGCCGGAGGAAGCCGGCCATCACCACCTGCCCGGCGTGCGTGCCCACCGACGACGAGGCGAAGCCCGAGGCCAGCAGCGCGATGCCGAACGCGGCCGCCGCGCCGGCGCCCAGCCGGTCGCCCAGCCCGGCGTGCACGGTCTCCAGCGAGCCGGCCTGCGCGCCGCCGCTGAACAGCTGCGCGGCGATCACCAGCATGGTGGCGTTCACCAGGCCGGCCAGGCCCATGGCCAGCAGCACGTCGAGCCGCTGCGCCCGCAGCAGCCGCCGCCGTCCCGCCGTCGTCCGCCCGGCGGTGACGACGTCGCCGTACCGGCCCGGGGTGAGCGCCGAGTGCACGTAGATGACGTGCGGCATGACCGTGGCGCCGAGGATGCCGGTGGCCAGCACCAGGCTCTCCGGCCCGTCGAAGGAGGGCACCATCCCGCCGGCCAGCCCGCCGAGGCTGACCCCCGAGCCGATCAGCGTGTAGACGAACCCGGCGCCGATGACCAGCAGCAGCCCGGCGATCACCCGCTCGAACGGCCGGTGCCCGCGGGACTGGGCGGCCAGCAGCAGGAACGCCACGACCGCGGTGATGCAGCCGCCGACCGGCAGCGGCACGCCGAAGAGCAGGTAGAGGGCGACGGCGCCGCCGACGATCTCGGCCAGGTCGGTGGCGATCGCCACCGCTTCGGCCTGCAGCCACAGCACGCGGGTCAGCGGCCGGGGCAGCCGCTCGCGGCAGAGGGTGGCCAGGTCGCGGCCGGTGGCCATGCCCAGTTTCGCGGTCAGCGACTGGATGAGCATCGCCATGAGGTTGGCCGCGACGATGACCCACAGCAGCGTGTAGCCGAAGGCCGCGCCGCCGGAGAAGTTGGTCGCGAAGTTGCCCGGGTCGACGTAGGCCACGGCGGCGACGAAGGCCGGCCCGAGCAGCGGCCACAGCCGGCGCCGGCCGGTCGCCGCGGGCGGTGGTGCCGGCCGGTCGGGCGCGCCCAGCCGGATGGTCGGCAGGACGGCGGCCTCGGTCTTCGACAGGTACACGGCGGCCTCGCGAGCGGTCTCGGGTGGGCGGTCGCTCCTGTCCCTGCCCGGCCCGCGTGACACACCGGGGCCAGGCCGTGGCCCGTGCGGGCCGACCTACCGCGCCCGGGCGATGAGCGCGTCGATCCGCCGGGCGTGCGCGCCGCGCCAGTAGACGCGCCCGCACGCGGTGCAGCGGGAGAACTCCTCGTAGGTCCGCCGGGTGCCCGGCGGCAGCCGGTCGGCCACCTCGGCCTTGGGGACGGCGACGAGCGGCCCGCCGCAGGCCGTGCAGCGGGTCAGCGGCGCCAGCGCGGGCGCGAAGCGGTCGAGGACGTCGGCCAGCTGCGGGTCCGCACCGCTGCCGCGCACCAGTGCGCCGGCCGGCAGGGCGCGGCGCATGAGCAGGCCCCGGTCCTGGGTGAGCAGCACCCGCTGCTCGGCGCGGGCCCGCTCCACCAGCGACGGGTCGTCGGCGTCGTTCGACCAGGCGACGTCCAGGCCGAGCAGCCGCATCCGCCGGGCGAGCGCGCCGAGCCCGACGTCGAGCAGGAAGCCGCCCGCCGGGACCGGCTGCGGCCGCGGTGCCGCGCCGACGCCCACGACGGCTCCGGGCGTCGTGCGGGCGGGAGGCCCGACCGGTGCGCCGTCCACGGTCAGCTCCCCGACCTCGGTCAGCGGGACGCCGGCGGCCTGCACCAGGTGGCCGACCGTCGCGTCCGGGTCGAACGCCAGCCGGCGCTCCCGCGCCGCGCGGTCGCGCGGCGGCAGCAGGAAGGCCAGCGACGCCTCGACCCGGACGACGACGTCCGCCACGTCTACTCCGCGACCACCCGCAGGCTCTCCAGCGACGGGTCCGCCGGGTCGGGCAGCAGCATGCCGGCCTCGACGCCGGTGGTCAGGTAGTCGAGGACCTCCTGGGTGATCCGCTCACCCGGCGCGAGCACCGGCACGCCGGGCGGGTACGGGGTGACCAGCTCCGCGACGACGCGGCCGACCGCCTCCGCCACCGGCACCTGCTCGACCGGGGCGGAGAAGGCCGCGCGCGGGGACATGACCGACTCCAGCTCCAGCGCCCGGGGCTCGGGCAGGGCCACCGCCGGCGGCCGCTGGATCGAGCCGGCGTTCTCGACCAGCGCCCGCAGCGAGTCGATCAGGAGCCGCTCGGTCTCGTCGTCGTCCGCGTGCGTGAGGCGGGCGCTCATCCGGCAGGCGTCGGCCGAGCCGATGTCGACGTGCCGCTCGGCCCGCAGCCACTCGCTGGCCTGGTAGCCGGTGATCCCGAGACCGCGCACGTCCATGGTCATGACCAGCGGGTCGAGGTCGAACGCCCCGCCGGGCCGCACCACCTCGCGGTCCATCAGGTCGATGCCGGGCAGCTCGGAGATCGCCGCGCGCACGCGCCGGGCCCGCTCGAGCGCGACCCCGAGCAGCACCTCGCCGCGCTCGACCATCTGCCGCCGCCAGCCGTCGAGGGTCAGGTGGACCAGCGCCGAGGAGCTCGTCGTCCCCAGCAGGTCCTCGCGCGCCTTGAGCACATCGGGGTCGATCCGGTCGCCGCGCAGGTGGAACACCGAGCTCTGCTCCACCGCGCCGCCCGTCTTGTGCACGCTGGTGACCACGAGGTCGGCGCCGGCGTCCATGCCCCAGGCCGGCAGGTGGGGGTGGAACGGCAGGGGGGCGCCCCACGCCTCGTCGACGACCAGCGGCAGGTCCCGCTCGTGCATGACGTCCGCCGTCCCGGCGATGTCGGCGCAGGTGCCCCAGTCGGTGGGGGTGATCAGCAGCATCCCCTTGACGTCGGGGTTCGCCGCGAGCGTGCGGCGCACGTCGTCGGGCTCCGGCGGGTGGGCGAGGTTGCGCTCGGGGTCGAACGTCGGGTGCACCCACACGGGCTGGACGCCGCTGATGATCAGCCCGGAGATCACCGACTCGTGCGCGTTGCGGCTGATCATCAGCCGCTCGCCGGGGCCGGCCACCGACATGATCGCCGTCTTCACCGACAGCGAGCTGCCGCAGGTGGAGAAGAAGGCGTGGTCGGCGTGGACGGCGTCGGCCATGAGGCCCTGCGCCTGGCTGACGATGCCCTGCGACTGGCGCCGGTCGTCGAGGCCGGTGAGCGAGAGGACGTCGTCGGCGAACAGCGCCTCGCCGAGGATCTCCAGGACGCGCGGGTCGGTGCCGCGGCCCTGCTCGTGCCCCGGCGGCCCGTAGACGACGTCGCCGCGCCGGCGGAACTCCTGCAGGGCCTCGAGGACGGGTACGCGCGAGTGGTTCACGACCCGCTCGTACCCGCACCGGACGAGGGGATGCTTGAGGACTCAAGCACGGTGCGGGATGCTCGTCCCATGCCGGTCCAGCGCCTCAACCACGCCGTCCTCTACGTGCGCGACGTGGCGCGCAGCCTCGCCTTCTACCGGGACGTGCTGGGCTTCCGGGTGGCCGCGGAGATCCCCGGACGCGCGGTGTTCCTGCAGGCCGAGGGCTCGACCAACGACCACGACCTCGGGCTGTTCGCGATCGGCGCGGGCGCCGGGCCGTCGGAGGCCGGCCGCCGCACCGTGGGGCTGTACCACCTGGCCTGGGAGGTGGACACGCTCGCCGAGCTCGCCCGTGTCCGCGAGGCGCTGGTGCAGGCGGGCGCGCTGGTCGGCGCCTCCGACCACGCCACCACCAAGGCCCTCTACGCCCAGGACCCCGACGGCCTGGAGTTCGAGGTCTCCTGGCTGCTGCCGGCCGACCTGATCACCGAGGAGGTCCGCGCGCAGGCCATGGCCATCCGGCCGCTGGACCTGGACCGCGAGATCGAGCGCTACGGCGCGCGGACCCGCGGCGGGGTCGGGGTCTCGATCCCGGTCTGAGCTCCCCGGCAGGATCGGCTGCCGTGGAGCCCTTCGAGCTGGCCGTCGGCCCGGTGCTGCTGCGCCCGTGGCGGGAGGACGACGCCGAGGCCACGTGGACCGCGCTGCAGGACCCGTCGATCCGGCTCTGGAACGGCTCGGGCTCGGCCTCGCGCGACGACGTCCTGCGGATGATCCGCGGCCGGATGGACTGGAGCGGCGGCGACCACGCCTCGTGGGCCGTCGTCGACGCCGGCAGCGGCGAGCTCCTCGGCTCGGTGTCGCTGCACTCGATCGACCGGGGCCAGGCCGACGCGGAGATCGGCTACTGGACGACCGCCGCCGCGCGCGGCCGCGGGATCGCCCCGCTCGTCGTCGACGCCGTCTGCCGGTGGGCGTTCGCCGCGCTGCCGGTCGACCGGATCGAGCTCTGCCACGCCGTGGAGAACACCGCCTCCGGCCGCGTCGCCGAGAAGGCCGGGTTCACGCAGGAGGGCCGGCTGCGCCGCTCCTACCGGTACGGGGACGGCGTCGAGCACGACGAGCTGCTGTGGTCGCGCCTCGCCGACGACCCCGTCCCCACCCTGGGCTGACGACGGGGCCGTCGGCGGGCTCACGCGGCGGCGGCAGGGGCGGCGCTGAGCAGGCCCTGCCCGAACGGGACTGCTGACGCGGCTCAGCAGCCGCAGCTGATGCCGGGCAGCGGGGCGGTCAGCGGATCGACGTCCTCGCGTCGCACGCCCGCGGCGGTCTCCACCGGGAAGCCCTCGCGCGCCCAGTACTCGAAGCCGCCGAGCATCTCCCGCACGCGGTAGCCGAGCAGCGCCAGCGCGAGGGCGGCGCGGGTGGCGCCGTTGCAGCCCGGTCCCCAGCAGTAGGTGACCACGGGGACGGCGGGGTCGAGCTCGGCGGCCGCGCGGGCGGGGATCTCCCGTCCGGGCAGGTGCACCGCGCCCGGCACGTGCCCCTGCGCCCACGACTCGGCGCTGCGGCTGTCCAGCAGCACGAACCCACCGCTGCCCAGGGCCGCGGCGACGTCGCTGACGTCGGTCTCCACGGCGAGGCGGTGCGCGAAGTGGGCGGCGGCGTCGGCGGGGGAGGCCCAGTCGGCGTACATGTGCTCACGGTGGGGCCCGGCCACCGTCCGCACGAGGTCCCCGCCTGCCAACCACCGCAACGATCGGGGCATTGTCGGGATGAAGCACCCGCGCTCGATCGCGATCGAGCGCGGGGGCTTGACGCGGTGGCATCTGACATCTGAAATGTCAGTTATGACCGCGCTCGCCCCCGTCGCCCGGGTGCTGCTGCGCGACCAGGCGACCGACCGGATCCGGGCCGCCATCGTGTCCGGTGACCTCGCGCCCGGCACGGTGGTCAAGGACGCGGAGCTGGCCGCCCGCCTGGGGCTCTCCGTCGCGCCGGTGCGGGCGGCGCTGGCGCGGCTGGCCGACGAGGGGCTGGTCGAGGCCAAGCCGCAGAGCCACACCCGGGTGACCCCGCTCGTCGTCCGCCAGGTCCGCGACGCCGCCGTCGTCGTCCGGGCGATGCACGAGCTGGCCGTGCGGACCGCGGCCGCCCGGGTGACCGCCGACGACCTCGCGGCCATGCGGGCGGCCAACCAGCGGTTCGCCGCCGCGGTCGCCGCCGGGGACGTCGACGCCGCGCTCGCCGCGGATGACGAGCTGCACGGCGTCCTGCTCGCCCGCGCCGGCAACGGGGCGCTCAGCGCCACCGCGGACCGCTTCACCCCGGCGATCCGCCGGCTGGAGCGGCTGCGGTTCGCCCCCGCCGACGCACACCCCTCGATCGCCCTGCACGAGCGGCTGATCGCCGCCTGCGCCGCCGGTGACGTCGCCGCCGCCGTCGCCACCACCACCGTGATCTGGACGGCGCTGCTGTCCGAACTGGAGGACGACCCCGATGAGCCTTGACGACTTCCCCCGCTACCCCCTGCTGTTCGGCCCCTCGCCGGTGCACCGGCTCGACCGGCTCACCGAGCACCTCGGCGGCGCCGCGGTGTGGGCCAAGCGGGAGGACGTGAACTCCGGCATCGCGTTCGGCGGCAACAAGACCCGCAAGCTGGAGTACCTCGTCGCCGACGCCCTCGCGCAGGGCTGCGACACGCTGGTCTCGATCGGCGGCGTGCAGAGCAACCACACCCGCCAGGTCGCCGCCGTGGCCGCGCGGGTCGGCCTGTCCTGCGTGCTCGTGCAGGAGAGCTGGGTCGACTGGCCCGACGCCGTGTACGACAAGGTGGGCAACATCCTGATCAGCCGGCTGGCCGGCGCCGACGTCCGGCTGGTCAAGGCCGGGTTCGGCATCGGGTTCAAGGAGAGCTGGGAGGCCGCGCTCGCCGAGATCGAGGCGCGCGGCGGCAAGCCCTACGCCATCCCGGCCGGGGCCAGCGACCACCCGCTGGGCGGGCACGGGTTCGCGGGCTGGGCGCACGAGGTGGCCGCGCAGGAGGCCGAGCTCGGCGTCTTCTTCGGCACCGTCGTCGTCTGCTCGGTGACCGGCTCGACGCAGGCCGGCATGGTCGCCGGGTTCGCCCAGCTCGAGGAGGCCGGCGGCCGGCCGCGGCGGGTGCTCGGCATCGACGCCAGCGCCAAGCCGGCCGAGACCCGCGAGCAGGTGCTGCGGATCGCCCAGCGCACCGCCAAGGCGATCGGCGTGCAGCGAGAGCTCACCGCGGCCGACGTCGAGCTCGACGAGCGCTACCACGCGGGCATCTACGGCATCCCCGACGAGACGACGATCCGGGCGATGGAGACCGCCGCGCGCACCGAGGGCATGGTCACCGACCCCGTCTACGAGGGGAAGTCGATGGCCGCGGTGATCGACCTGGTCGGCCGCGGCGAGATCGCGCCGTCGTCCACGGTGCTGTACGCGCACCTGGGCGGGCAGCCGGCGCTCAACGGCTACAGCGCCCTCTTCTCGTGAGGTGGGGGGGGGGGGGGGGGGGGGGGGGGGGGGGGGGGGGGGGGGGGGGGGGGGGGGGGGGGGGGGGGGGGGGGGGGGGGGGGGGGGGGGGGGGGGGGGGGGGGGGGGGGGGGGGGGGGGGGGGGGG
>NZ_JBJGZV010000051.1:0-37013 GCF_054050715.1 Blastococcus sp. SYSU D00669 | reverse complement strand
CCCCCCCCCCCCGCGCCGGCCGCGCACCCCCCCCCCCCCCAGCCCCCCCCCCCCCCCCCCCCCCCCCCCCCCCCCCCCCCCCCCCCCCCCCCCCCCCCCCCTCGACGGGTCGGTCCGGCGGTCAGGGACGACCGCGGCGGACCAGACCGGTCTCGTACGCCCGGATGACGATGTGCACCCGGTCGCGCAGGCCGAGCTTGGCCAGGATCCGGCCGACGTGCGTCTTCACCGTCGGCTCGGCCAGGTAGAGCCGGACCGCGATCTCGGCGTTGGTGGCCCCCGAGGCGATCTCGACCATCACCTCGCGCTCCCGCTCCGTCAGCGCAGCGAGCGCGTCGTCGCCGGCCGGCCCGACCGGCAGGTCGGCGGCGACGTGGTCGAGCAGGCGCCGCGTGGTGGACGGCGCGAGCACCGCGTCGCCGGCGTGCACCGCCCGGATCGCGGCCAGCACCTCCTCGGCCGGGGCGTCCTTGAGCAGGAACCCGCTGGCCCCGGCGCGCAGCGCGGCGAAGGCGTGCTCGTCGAGGTCGAACGTGGTCAGCACGAGCACCCGGGGACCGGCGGGGGAGCGGGCGAGCAGGCGCCGGGTCGCCTCGACGCCGTCCATCCGGGGCATCCGGACGTCCATCAGGACGACGTCGCACGGCGTTCCCGCCACGACGTCGAGCGCCTGCGCGCCGTCCGCCGCCTCGCCGACGACCCGCATGTCCGTCTGGGCGTCGACGATCATGGCGAGGCCGGTGCGCACCAGCGCCTGGTCGTCGGCGAGGACGACGCGGATCTCCGGCCCGGTCACCGCGGCCGCCCGCCCACCGGTCCCGCGGTCGGGATCTCGCCGACGACGGCGAACCCGGCCGGTGCCGGTCCGGCGCTCAACCGCCCGCCGACCAGCTGCAGGCGCTCGCGCATGCCCACCAGTCCGCGGCCGTCGGGCCCGTTCCCGGTCGCCGGGCGGGCCGGCCCACCGGAGTCGGTCACCTCCAGACGCAGGGCGCGGGGGCTCCAGCTGAGCGTGACGGCCGCCTCGACGTCCGGCCCGGCGTGCTTGACGACGTTGGTGAGCGCCTCCTGCACCAGGCGGTAGGCGGCCAGGTGGGCCGCGCGGTCCAGCGGCTGCGGCGCGCCCTCCACCCGCAGGCGCACCGGCTGCCCGGACGCGCGCACCCGCTCGACCAGGTCGGGCAGGTCGTCGAGCGTGGGCTGCGGTCCGGTCCCGGCGGACGCCCCGTCGCCCGCGTCGAGGACGCCGAGCATCGACCGCATGTCGGTCAGCGCGGTCCGCCCGGTGTCGGCGATCGTCGCCAGGGCGGCCGCGGCCGCCGCCGGGTCCCGCGCGGCCACGTACCGGCCGCCCTCGGCCTGCCGCACCATCACCGACACCGAGTGCGCGATCACGTCGTGCAGCTCCCGGGCGATCCGGCCCCGCTCCTCGGCGGCGGCCTGCCGGTCCCGCAGCTCCCGGTCGGCCTCCGCCCGGCGGGCGCGCTCGGCGAGCGCGAGCACCTGGTCGGCACGGACCCGGCGGAACCGGCCCAGCGCCCACGCCGCCAGCACCGCGGCCAGCAGCGCCCCGCCGAGGAACACCAGCTCCCCGGTCCCGCCGACGGCCCGGGGCGTGCCGGCCGCGGCCCGCGCCGCGACCAGCAGCGCGCCGACGGCCCCGACGGCGAGCGAGACCGACGGCCAGGGGCGGCCGGCGTGGGCGCTCACGGAGTACGCGCCCACGAGGTAGACGAGGCTGGAGGGCAGCAGGACCGCCGGGTAGGTCGTGCCGGTCGCGTCGAGCCCGCCCAGCAGCGGCGCCAGGGCCAGCGCCAGCTCCGCGGCCGCGACGACGAGGAAGGCCGCGACCGGAGCGCGCCGCCGGAGCACGACCACGAGGTGCAGCACGACCAGCAGGCACGTCAGGACGACGCGCTGGGCGCCCGAGGCGTCGCTGCCGCGCAGCAGGGTGAGCGACATGGGCAGCAGCACGACGGCGAGGGCGCCCGCCAGGAGGAGCTCGCCCACCCACGGCCGCCGGCGGGTCCAGGCGTCCACCCGTTCCAGCGCCGCGACGGGGTCGTGCTCCACGCCGCGAGCCTAGGCAGCAGCCGCTCCCGCGGGCGTCCACCCGCGGTACCTCCCGCGTCATCCCGGGGTCGCGACGGGACGGTCCCGCCGTCCGATGCGGCGACCGGCCCGACGGGGACAGCGTCGACGCATGACCTCGACGCATGACCTCGACGCTCCCGACCGACCGCCCCCCGCCCGCTCCCCGGCGCGCGCGGCGCCGCGGTTCGCCGTCGCCGCCGGCCTCTGGTCGCTGGCCTGCGCCGCCCTCGGCCTGTGGTGGCTGCTGGACCCGGCGCGGTACGTGCTGGACGACGTGGCCGACCGGCCGACCTCCCTGCCGGCCGCTCTCCCGCCCGAGGCCGGGTCGGCGCTGCTGCTGGCGCTGGGGCTGGCCGGTGCCGTCCTGGCCGTGCTCCTGGGGCGCTACCGGGACGGGGCGCCCGGGCGGCGCGCCCTCGCCGGCGCCGGGTTCGCGCTCGCCGCGACCGCCGGCGTGGTGGCTCCCGACCTGCAGCTGCTCAGCCTGCTCGGCTACGCGCTGGCGCTGCTCGGTGGCCCCGTCCTGGTCGCCGTCCTGGCCGCGGGCGCGCGGCGCTCGCGCGGCAACCTGCTGGTCCTGCTGGCGATCGCCGCGGCGGTCGGCGTCGGCGTCCTCACCGGGCAGATCGGGGAGCCGACCCTGGAGATGCTGCGCGGTGTCCGGGACGGGCTGGGCCGGGTGGGCCCCCGCCCGCTGGTGCTGCTCTTCCTGCTCGCCGGGGGAGTGCTGATCGGCGCGGCGACCGCGGCCGCGCTGGGCACCCGGGCCCCCGCCGGCGAGCGGCTGCAGCGGTGGGGCCGGCGGGCGACGGTCGTGGCGGCCCTGTGCCCCCTGCCGTACGCACTGCTGCGCATGACCTGGCTGACCCCGTGGCCGCAGGGGCTCGGGCCGGGCCACGAGGAGATGCTGGACCACGGCATCCGGGTGTTCGGTGCCTCGCTCGGCCTCGCGGCGCTCGGCGGCGCCTGGCTCACGCTCGGACTGATCGCCCGCTGGGGCGAGGTGTGGCCGCGGTGGCTGCCCGGCCTGCGCGGTCGTCCGGTGCCGGTGCTCGCGGCCGTCGTGCCCGCCGGCGTCGTCTCGGTGGTGCTCTGCGCCGCCGCGCTGAGCCTGACCGTCATGGCGGTGCGCGACGGCAGCCCGATGCTGGTGCTGATGATCCCCGCGCCGCTGTGGGGGCCGGCCCTCGGCCTGGCCACGTACGCGTACCTCCGCCGGCGCACCGATCCCGTCGCGTCCGCGGCCACGCCGTCCGCGATGAGTCCGACGCACGCCACGGGTCAGCCCCCCGACGAGCGACCGGAGAGGGGCGACACGTGGCGGACGCCGGGTTCCTGAGAGCGGGCGACCCCGGCTACGAGGAGTCGCGCCGGGTCTGGGACGCCGTGGTGGACCGGCGGCCGGCGCTGATAGCCCGCTGCCGGCACACCCGGGACGTCGTGGACGCGATCGCGCTCGCCCGGCGCGAGGGCCTGAGATCGGCGTCCGGTGCGGCGGCCACGGCGTGCCGGGTCTGGCCGTGCCGGACGGCGGGCTGCTCGCGCACGACGCGTCGGTGGCAGCCGGTCGGCATGCGGACGGCGGGGCCATCGCCGGGGTGCCCGACGACTCCACGGCGTTCAGCCAGGGCGCGACCGCCGTCGAGGGGCGCCGCCCGCTGGACCGACCCGGCCGAGGACGCGGACCGCGTGGCGACGGCCCGGGAGTGCGCCGCCGGCCCGGCCCCGTTCGCCGCCGGCGTCCGGCGCGCCTACCCGCCGGCGAAGCCGGCGAGGCTCACCGCGCTCGAGGACGCCGTCGCCCCGGCGACGTCTTCCACCTCGACCGGAACGTCCCGCCGAGCGGCGTGCCCACCCCGGCTGACGGGCCGGCACGGGCCGGCCGACCGGATGGCACGATGCCCTCATGGCCTCGCCACGGGTGCCGGCCGACCGGGGCGGGACGGCGTTCGTCCTGGGCGGCGGCGGTGTCCTCGGCGCGGCCGAGGTGGGGATGCTGCAGGCGCTGCTCGAGCGCGGCGTCCGGCCCGACCTCGTCGTCGGCACGTCGGTCGGCGCGATCAACGGCGCGCTCGTCGCGGCCGACCCCACGCCCGCCGCGGTGGCCCGGCTGCGCGAGGTGTGGCAGGAGATGGCCTCCGAGCGGATCTTCGCCGGGTCGCTGTTCGCCCGCGCCGGCACCCTGGTGCGCACCCGCACCCACCTGCACCCCCGCGAGCCCCTGCGGGACCTCCTCGCCGCGCACCTGCCGGTGCGCACCTTCGCCGAGCTGCAGGTGCCCTTCCAGTGCGTGGCGGCCAGCATCGAGCGGGCCGCCGAGCACTGGTTCACCGCCGGCGGGCTGCTCGACGCGGTCCTCGCGTCCTGCGCCGTCCCGGGCCTGCTGCCCCCGGTCGAGCTGGACGGCGAGCACTTCCTCGACGGTGGGCTGGTGCACAGCATCCCGGTCGGCCGGGCGGTCGCCCTCGGGGCGACCGAGATCTACGTGCTGCACGTCGGGCGGGTCGACCGGCCGCTGCAGCCGCCGACCCGGCCGTGGGAGGTGGCGACGGTGGCGTTCGAGATCGCCCGGCGGCACCGGTTCGCCGCCGACCTGGCCGCGCTGCCGCCGGGCGTCGCGCTGCACGTGCTGCCCGCCGGCGACGAGGCCCCGCCGGGCGCGGCGAACCTGCGCTACCGCGACTTCTCCGCCGTCCCCGACCGGATCGAGCAGGCGCACGCCGCGGCCCGGCGCTACCTGGACCGGGCGGGCACGCCGGACGGCGGGGCCTGACGTGCTGCCACCCCGCCGGGTCCGCCGGCTCGCCGGACCGCTGGTCGTCGCCGCGCTCGTCGTGGCCGTCCTGCTGCTGCCGCTCCTCCTCGTCGTGGCGGTGCTCGCCTCGATCTGGCTGCCCGGGCGGTGGCGGGCGCTGCGGCTGCTCTGCTTCGGGCTGGTGTACCTGGCGGTGCAGGTGGTCGGGCTCGTCGCCGCGGCCGCGCTGTGGGTGCGCGGCGGGTTCGGCCGCCGGATGGACACCCCGGCGGTCCGGGCGGCGCACTACGCGGTGCTGCGGCGCATGCTCGACGTCCTCATGGCCGCCGCGCGCCGGCTGTTCGCGCTGCGGCTGGTCACCGACGGCGAGTCCTGGTCGCCGCTGGACGACGGCGTGCCCGGCTCGACCAACGCCATGGTCGTGCTCTCGCGGCACGCCGGCCCGGGCGACTCGTTCCTGCTCGTGCAGACGCTGATGGACCGCGACCACCTGCGCCAGCCGCGCATCGTGCTCAAGGACGTGCTGCAGCTGGACCCGCTGATCGACGTCTACCTCAACCGGCTGCCCAACCACTTCGTCGGCGCCGGCCCGGAAGGGGGTGCCGAGGAGGCGATCGCCGACCTGGCGCGCGGGCTGGGGGAGGAGGACGCGCTGCTGATCTTCCCCGAGGGCGCCAACTTCACCCCGCAGCGCCGCTTCCGCGCGATCGAGCGGCTGCGGCACCGGGGCCTGGTGTCCGCGGTGCGCCGGGCCGAGGCGATGCGGCACGTGCTGCCCCCGCGGCCGGCCGGGGTCACCGCGGCGCTGCGGGGCGCGCCGCACGCCGACGTCGTCTTCGTGGCGCACACCGGGCTCGAGCACCTGAGCACGGTCCGGGACGTGTGGCGGTACCTGCCCATGGACAAGACGCTGCACCTGCGCTGGTGGTTCGTGCCGGCGGCCGAGGTGCCGCGGGACGACGCCGAGCTGACCGACTGGCTCTACCGCTGGTGGGAGACGATCGACGACTGGATCACCACCACCCGGCGGCAGGAGGCCGCACCGGGAGCGGCCTAGGAGCGGCGGACGAGGGCCACGGCCTCGCGGTGCCCCAGGCCGGCGCCGGCGGCGAAGGCGTCGGCGAAGTCCCCGACGTCGAGCGCCTGCCGGGCCCGGGTGACCAGCTCGGCCTCCGTCGGCCGCGCCGCCGGCCACGACCGCAACCCCGCCCGTCGGCGCAGGCCGTCGGCCGCGCCCAGCGCGGTCGCCGCCCTCCGGGCATCGCCCCGGGCCAGCGCCAGCACCGCGGCGGCGACGAGGGAGAGGCTGAGGGTCAGCGTGCTGACGTCGGTGTCGTCGGGCGCGTCCACCGAGGCGACCAGCAGCGAGCGGGCCTCGTCCTCGCGCCCGGCCCGCACCGCCAGGGCGGCGAGCTGGGCGCGCGCCGCCGACGTCAGCCAGGCGTTGCCGAACCGGGCGCCGAGGTCGGCGACCTCGGCGAGGTGCGCGCGCGCGGCCTCGTCCCGGCCGAGGACGAACTCCAGGCCGCCCATCGTCAGGACGGCGAAGGCGAGGAACGGCTCGTCGCGGGACCGGAAGCCGTCGAGCGCCGTCGCCGCCGCACGCAGCGCACCGTCGAAGTCGCCGACGATCGGCACGATCCACGAGACGGCCAGCTGCGCGGCGCACTCGAGGGACGGGTCCCCGATGCGGCCCTCGAGCCGGCGCAGCCCGTCGACGGCGGCCAGCGCGCTCTCGTCGTCCCCCACCTCCACGGCCGTGACCGCCGAGGTGAACAGCAGCTCGGCCCGGGCGTGGTCCTCGAGCGCGTCGGCGCGCTGCTGCGCCTCGGCGATCCAGGCCCGTCCCTCCGGCATGCGGCCGCGCATCTGCCAGAACAGCCAGAGGATGCGGAACACGTGCGGCAGGCGCCGGACGTCGTGGGCGAGGAACCACCGGACGGCGGCGCGCAGGTTCTCCTCCTCGTCCTGCAGGCGGTCGGCCCACTCGCCCTGCCGCTCGGTCGGCCAGTCGGCGTCCTCCACCAGCGCCCCGAAGTAGCCGGCGTGGCGCCGCTGGACATCGTCCCGGTCGGCCCGGCCGGCCAGCTGCTCGGCGGCGTACTCCCGGACCGACCCGAGCATGCCGAACCGCGGCCCGGCGTCGGTGGGGTCGATGGTCACCAGGCTGTGCGTGGCGAGGACGTCGAGCAGGTCGAGCGTGCGGTCCTCGGCGAGGTCGGCGACCTGCACGGCGGCCTCGACGGTCCACCCCTCGACGAAGACCGACAGCGTGGCCAGCAGCTGCTGCTCGGCGTCCTCCAGCAGCCCGACGCTCCACTCCACGGTCGCGCGCAGCGTGCGCTGCCGCTCGGGGAGGTCGACCGGCCCGGGGCCCAGGGCGTCGAGCCGGCCGGCGAGCCGGGCGAGCAGCGCGGCCGGGGACAGCAGCCGGCTGCGCGCGGCGGCCAGCTCGATGGCCAGCGGCAGGCCGTCCAGCCGCCGGCAGATGTCGGCGACCGCCGTCGCGTTCTCCTCGGTCAGCGCGAAGTCGTAGCGGACGGCCTGAGCCCGCTCGACGAAGAGCCGGACGGCGGGCAGGGCGGCGATCTCCGCCAGCCCCGGGGGGTGCGGGAACGCCGGCACCTCGAGCGGCCCGACCGGGTACTCGCGCTCGGCGCGCAGGCGCAGCGCGGTGCGGCTGGTGGCGAGGATGCGGATTCCGGCGCTCCCGGCGAGCAGGGCGTCGAGGTCGGGGGCGGCACCGACGACCTGCTCGAGGTTGTCCAGGACGAGCAGCGTCGGAGTGTCCGCCAGGTGCTCGACGAGGACGTCCAGCGGCCGCCGCGCCCCCTCCACCACGGCGCCGACGGCGGCCGCGATGCGCGGCAGCACCTGCGCCGGGTCGTCGACCGAGGCGAGCGGGACGAAGACGGCGCCGCGCGGACCGCCCTCCTCGAGCCGCTCCGCCGCGGCGATCGCCAGCCGCGTCTTGCCGACGCCGCCGGGGCCGGTCAGCGTCACCAGCCGCACCCCGGGCGTCCGCAGCAGCTCGGCGACGTGGGCGACGTCCCGCTCCCGGCCCATCAGCGACGTCGACGGCACCGGCAGCGACCGCGCGCCCCGCCGGTCCGCGGCCGGCGGCGGGGGCGCCCCGGGCTCCGGACGACGGGTGGCGAACCGCTCGCTGAGCAGCAGCGCGAGGTCGTCGCGCACCAGCCGCCCGAGCTCCCGGGGGGTGCGGAACGAGCGGTAGGAGTCGGCCCCCTCGGCCTGGAGCTGCTCGATCATGGCCGTCAGCCGCGGCTCCCGCTCGGGGGCCGGGGTCTTGACGTACAGCAGGCGGGGGAGGGAACCCGACAGCCGGAACTCGTCCTCGAGCCCGGAGATGTCCATGTCCGGGCCGATCCAGCCGTACCGCTGCCAGTACAGCCCGACGAAGACGTCGGACTGCGCCAGGTACGCGCGGTACAGCTCCCGGGGCGGGTGCGGCCGGGCGCCGAGCTCGAACATCACCGGCGTGAGCCGCAGGGCGGAGACGGCCCGCGCCACCGCCGCCCGCTCCTCGGCCAGCTCGGCCAGCGTGGAGCTGACGAAGACGCGGAGGCGCTGGTCCGGCGTCCGGATCGGGGGTGCGTCCTGCTCGTCGACCGTCATGGCCAGTCCTCGGGAGGCGTCGTCGGGCGGGGTGCCATGGTGGCGCTCGCCGGGCGTCGGGCGGTAGCCCCGCGCGCGGCCGGACGTGCCGCTGCGCAGACGGCGGCCGACCGACCGCTGCGGCGCGCCGTACCCCGGCCCGGCAGGCCCTGGCGGGTCCCGGCGCGCGGGACGAGCCTGTGCCTCCCCACACCGCCTCGCAGGCGAGGAGCTGCCATGACCACCGTTCCCGACCGGACCGGGCCGACGATCGTCCTCGTCCACGGCGCCTGGGCCGACGCCTCCGGCTTCGCCGCGCAGATCCGGGCCCTCCGGGACCGGGGTCTGCGCGCCGTCGGCTTCGCCAACCCGCTGCGGGGCCTGCGCGACGACGCCCGGTACCTGGCCGACTTCCTGCGCACCCTGCAGGGCCCGGTCGTCCTCGTCGGCCACTCCTACGGCGGTGCGGTCGTCTCGGCCGCCGCGGCCGGCGACGACCAGGTCAAGGCGCTGGTCCTGTTCAGCGGCTGGCTGCCCGACGAGGGGGAGAGCATCGCGCAGGTCTTCGAGCAGAAGGGCGAGGGCAGCCTCGTGGGACCGGCGATCCGGCCGCTGCCCTTCACCGGCCCGGACGGGGAGGAGGCCGGCCAGGACCTCCACCTCGACCCCGCGCAGTTCCACGCGGCGTTCTGCGCCGACCTCGACCGCGACACGGCGGACGTCCTGGCCGCGACCCAGCGGCCGTGGAGCGGTGCGGGGTTCGCCGAGCCGTCCGGCCCACCGGCCTGGCGGACGATCCCGTGCTGGTACCTGCTGTGCACCGAGGACCGGGCGATCCCGGCGGCGACCCAGCGGTTCATGGCCGAGCGGGCGGGCGCGCGGATCCGGGAGGTCGCGGCCTCCCACGCCTCGATGATCTCGCAGCCCGAGGCGGCGACCGAGCTCATCCTCGAGGCCGCTGCGGCCGCCGCGCCGGCTCTCGCCTGAGGCCGCGCCGGATCGTCCGCAGGAGGTGATGCGGAACCGGTCGGTCCACGCCCAGCGTGGGCGGCGTCGCGGACGGGGCCCTGTGCGGCACGACCCCGCGGGAGCTGGTCGCCGTGGTCTGGATCGCGCTCAGCATCGCCGGTCTCCTCGTCGAGACCACCGTCGTCGTCGTCCTCGGCCGGATGGTGACCGGTCCCTACGAGGACGAGCACGCCACCGAGATCGGCCCGCCGGTCGGCGTCGGTGCCCGGGAGGGGCGGCGGGCCCGGCCCTGAGGCTCACGCACCGACGCCGCACGGCCCTCCACCGCGCAGGAACCCGTCCCGGAACGCGCGGAGCAGGTCGAACCCGCGGAGGCCGGAGCCGGGGAGCACCCGCTCCTCGACCCCGTGGACGAGCAGGAACTGCACCGCCTCGTCGACGTCGCCCGGACCCGCCGCCACCCCCGGCAGGGCGCCGCCGGCGAGCCGCGCGGCGTACCAGCCGGTCAGGCACACCGCCGAGCGGGTCGCCCGGGCACCCGCCGTCGGCAGGCCGAGCTGCGCGCGGACGGCGAGGGAGTAGGGCAGCGACAGGGCGGCGGCGACCGCGAAGTCGCCGATGCCCACGGCGGCCGGCCGCAGCAGGTCCGCCTCGTCGGCGTAGACCGTCGACACGGACGCGCAGTAGGCCAGGTCGCGGCCGGCCGCGCAGCCGGGCGCCGTGCCGTCGAACCCCTCCAGCCGGGGGACGGCGAACGCGCGGCCGAACGCTCCCGGGAACACCGACGTCCAGAACGCGGCCAGCGTCCCCTCGGCCGTCCGCACGGTCCCGCCGTAGGGGTCGTCGACCCGGCCCGCGCCCCCGGCCGGGTCGAAGGCCGTCGCCGTGAACAGCCGGTCCGCGCCGAAGCCGTCCCGGCAGGCCGCCGCGCCGTCCTCGTAGCCCTCGGCGAAGGCGGAGAGCCGGTCGAACCACGAGCCGTGCGCCCCGCTGCCCTCCGGGTCGCCGCCGACGGGGTCGCGCAGCACCCCGAAGCCGCGCGCGACGTCGTCGAGGTCCGGCGCCCGGACGGCGACGTGCGCCGCCGAGCCGGCCACCACCCAGGCGACCCACGCGCCGGCGAAGCAGTCGGCCTGCGTCTCGTCCTGGATGCTCCGGCCGCTCGCGGCGAAGCCCACCCGCCCCTGGACGACGTGGCCGAACTCGTGGGCGAGCAGCACCGCCGGCAGGGCCGGGCCGTGGGTGGACAGGAACTCCCGCAGCAGCCCGCGGTCGTAGGAGACGGCGTCGCAGGGCGTGCTGTAGAACGCCTGACCGGTGACCTCGGCCGGGTCGATGGGCTGCCCGGGGCAGCCGATGCCGGTCGGCGGGTACGCGGCCCGGTCGACGTCGGTGCCCTCGACGGAGAAGTAGCCACCCGCCACGGCCGGGAAGGCCGCGCCGTACACCTCGGGGAACGTCTCCGACCAGAAGGTCTCGAGGTCGGCCAGCGCGTTGCGGGCCAGCCGGTCCACCGGGTCGTCGACCGCGCCGGTGATGGCCGGCTCGGTGGCGGTCGCGTCGACCGGCACACCCGGGCCGGGGGTGGGTGACCCGACCACCACCGAGCCGCACCCGGCGAGGAGGAGCAGCGCGACGGCACCCCACGCCCAGCACCGCCCGCGGCCGGCTCGTGGTCGTCCGAGGGCCATCGGAGCTCCTGGGGAACGGCGCGCACCGGTCCGGGCAGCGTCGCGCGGCCGGCGCGGTCTCGCCCCAGGGAAACCCCCTGGCGCGAGGTGGCCCCCGGACGAGGACCGTCGACGGCGCGCGGGGACCGGTCGCCCCGCGCAGGAGGAGGGCGGCGCCCGTGGCTCCCGACACGACCCCCGGCGGCCGGCGGCCGTCGATCCTGCGGCGGCTGCGCGGCGACGGAGCCGACGAGCCGCGGCGCGGCGCCCCGTGGCGGGTGGAGGGCATGCCCGACGACGCCGACCGCCCGGCCGGGCAGCAGCCACGGCGGGTGGGCGTCTGGTGGCTGCTGGTCGCCGCACTGGTGGTCAACTGGGTCCTGGCGTCGCTGGTCATGGGCCCGCCGGCCCGCACCGACGTCTCCTACACCTTCTTCACCGAGCAGCTCGACGCCGGCAACGTCGAGACGGTGACCTCGACCGCGGACACCATCGAGGGCGAGCTGGGCGACGCGGTGGACTACCCGCCCGGCGCTGACGACGCGGTCCGGGTGGACCTGTTCACCACCCAGCGGCCGTCGTTCGCGACCGACGACCTCCTGGGGACGCTGGAGGCCAAGGGCGTCACGGTGAACGCCACCGATCCGGACGCCTCGGCCCCGCTGTGGCAGCAGCTCCTCGTGGGCTTCGGGCCGACGCTGCTGCTCGTCGGGCTGCTCGTGTGGTTCCTGCGGCGGCGTGCGGCCGCGGGCCCCGGCGGCCTGGGCGGGCTGGGCGGGTTCGGCCGCTCCCGGGCGACCCTGTACTCGCCCGACTCCGGGCCGCGGACGACGTTCGCCGACGTCGCCGGCATCGACGAGGTGCAGCACGAGGTGCGGGAGATCGTCGACTTCCTGCGCGACCCGCAGCGCTACGGCAGGCTGGGGGCGCGGATCCCGCACGGCGTGCTGCTCTCCGGCCCGCCGGGGACGGGCAAGACCCTGCTCGCCCGGGCGGTGGCCGGCGAGGCCGGGGTGCCGTTCTTCTCGATCTCCGCGTCGGAGTTCATCGAGGCGATCGTGGGGGTCGGCGCCAGCCGGGTGCGCGACCTGTTCGACCAGGCGAAGAAGGTCGCGCCCGCCATCGTCTTCATCGACGAGCTCGACGCGATCGGCCGCGCGCGCGGCGGGGGCTTCGCCGCCGGCGGGGTGGACGAGCGCGAGCAGACGCTGAACCAGGTGCTCACCGAGATGGACGGCTTCGAGGGCAACGAGGGCGTCGTCGTCCTCGCGGCCACCAACCGCCCGGAGGTGCTCGACCCGGCGCTGCTGCGGCCGGGCCGGTTCGACCGCCGGGTCGCCGTGAGCCCGCCGGACCTCGACGGCCGGCGGATGATCCTCGAGGTGCACACCCGGCACGTGCCGCTCGCGCCCGAGGTGGACCTGGCCGCGATCGCCGCGGCGACGCCGGGGATGGTCGGCGCGGACCTGGCCAACCTCGTCAACGAGGCGGCGCTGGCGGCCGCCGCCCACGGCCACGAGCGGGTGACCGGGACCGACTTCGGCGAGGCGCTGGAGAAGGTCCTGCTCGGCACCGTGCGCGGCATCGTGCTCTCGCCCGCCGAGAAGCTGAGCACCGCCTACCACGAGTCCGGGCACGCGCTGCTCGGCATGCTCACCCCGGGCGCCGACCCGGTGCGCCGGGTGACGATCATCCCGCGCGGGCAGGCGCTGGGCGTCACGGTGCAGACCCCGGAGATGGACCGGTACGGCTTCTCGGAGAAGTACCTGCGCGGCCGCATCGCCGGGGCCCTCGGCGGCCGCGCGGCCGAGGAGATCGTCTACGGCGAGGTCACGACCGGTGCCGAGAGCGACCTGGACCAGGCCACGCGCCTGGCCCGCCGGATGGTCGGCCGGTGGGGCATGTCGGCGGCGGTCGGGCCGGTCTCGGTGCTCCCGCCGCCGGGGGAGGAGCAGCCGTTCGGCGTCGACGGGGTCGCACCGGCGACCAAGGAGCTCGTCGACACCGAGGTGCGGCGGCTCGTGGAGGAGTGCTACGCCCAGGCGCTCGACACGCTGCGCGGCAACCGCGAGCGGCTCGACCGTCTCGCCTCGGCCCTGCTCGAGCGCGAGACGCTCGGTGAGGACGAGGCGTACGCCGCCGCCGGGGTGCCCCGCGCGACCGCGCCGGCCGCCGTCGCCCGCGGGGAGACGCCCGGCGGGGAGCGCGCGCCCGGGATGCCCCCGGCGGGCGTCTCCCTGCCCGCCCGCTGACCTGGGCACGGGTCCCGGGGAGCGCGGTGTCCCGGGGAGCGCGGTGGCCCGGGGAGCGCGGTGGCCCGGGAGCGCGGTGGCCCGGGAGCGGCCAGGGTGTTCGACGGGTGCGACCCCCGGGCGGGAGGACGAGCGTTCGGCCCCATGACCACCCTGTTCCGGCGTCTGCACATGCCCTCGTTCGACGGGGCGACCGCCTGGCTGAACTCCGAGCCGCTCGAGCCGGCCGGCCTGCGCGGCACGGTCGTCCTGGTCGACTTCTGGACGCTGACCTGCATCAACTGGCTGCGCCAGGAGCCCTGGGTGCGGGCCTGGTCGCGGGCCTACCGCGACGACGGGCTGGTCGTCATCGGCGTGCACACCCCCGAGTTCGCCTTCGAGCGCGACCTCGACCTCATCCGCGAGGCGGTCCGGGAGCGGGCGATCGACTACCCGGTCGCCGTCGACAGCGAGTACCGGGTGTGGAACGCCTTCGCCAACCACTACTGGCCGGCCCTGTACTTCGTCGACCGGGAGGGCATGATCCGTGACTCCCACTTCGGCGAGGGGCGCTACGAGGAGTCCGAACGGCTCCTGCAGCGGCTGCTGGGCGTCGACCGGCAGCTCGTCCCCGTCGTGGCCGAGGGCGTGGAGGCCCAGGCCGACTGGGACTCCCTGCGCACGGCCGAGACCTACCTCGGCTACGAGCGCAGCTCGCACTTCGCCTCCCCGGACGGCCGCCCCTACCGCCTGCCCGAGCGCCTGCCGCCCCACCACTGGGCCCTCGTCGGCGAGTGGTCCCTCGGGCCGGAGGACGTCGTGCTCGAGGAGGCCGGCGGCAGCATCGCCTTCCGGTTCGAGGCCCGCGACGCCCACCTCGTGCTGTCCAACCCGGGGAGGGCGCCGATCCCGTTCCGCGTGCTCCTCGACGGCGAGGAGCCGGGCCGCTCGCACGGCGTGGACGTCGACGAGCGCGGTGACGGCGTGCTCGTGCACGGCCGCATGTACCAGCTCGTCCGCCAGCACGACGGCGTCCGCGACCGGACGCTCGAGGTCACCTTCGGCGGGCCCGGCGCCCGGGCCCACGTCTTCACCTTCGGCTGAGATCCGCACCCACCCCTCCAGGAGCGTCCCCATGTCCGTGCCCACCCGACCCACCGCACCCGGCTCCGTCGCCGGCGACGTACCCGCGCCACGCACCGCCCCGGACGGCGACCCGACCGCGGTCCGCCCGTTCGAGGTGCACGTCCCGGAGGAGGAGCTCGTCGAGCTGCGCCGCCGGATCGCCGCGACCCGCTGGCCCACCCGGGAGCTCGTGGACGACCGGTCGCAGGGGGTCCAGCTGGCGACGCTCCAGGAGCTCGCGCGGTACTGGTCGACCGACTACGACTGGCGGCGGTGCGAGGCCCGGCTCAACGCCGTCCCGCAGTTCCTGACCGAGATCGACGGGCTGGACGTCCACTTCATCCACGTGCGGTCGCGGCACGAGGACGCGCTGCCGCTGGTCATGACCCACGGCTGGCCCGGCTCGGTCGTCGAGCTGCTCGACTCCGTCGGCCCGCTCACCGACCCGACCGCGCACGGCGGCCGCGCCGAGGACGCCTTCCACCTCGTGCTGCCGTCGCTGCCCGGGTACGGCTTCTCCGCCGAGCCCACCGAGCTCGGCTGGGACGTCGCCCGGACCGGCCGCGCGTGGGCGGAGCTCATGCGGCGCCTGGGCTACTCCCGCTACGTCGCCCAGGGTGGCGACGTGGGCGCAGGCGTCACCGACGCGATGGGCCGCCAGGCACCGGAGGGGCTGCTCGGCATCCACCTCAACCTGCTCGTCACCGCGCTGGCCGGCGGCCAGCCGACCGACACCGAGCAGGAGCGGGCGGCGGCCGCCGCCGTCGGCACGTTCCGGACGACCGGCAGCGCCTACTTCCAGGAGCAGGCCACGCGGCCGCAGACCATCGGCTACGCGCTGCTCGACTCGCCCGTGGCGCTGGCCGCGTGGCTGATCGACCACGACACCGACGCCTACTACAAGATCTCGCGCGCCTTCGTCGACGGGCAGCCCTCGGGCCGCCTGACCCGGGACAACGTGCTCGACGACGTCACGCTCTACTGGCTGACCGGCACCGGGGCCTCGGCGGCCCGGTCGTACTGGGAGAGCTACGGGGCCGACGCCCCGGGGGCCGCCGCGGCCGGTCAGGCCCCGCCGCCGGTCGCGGTCCCCGTCGGGTTCACCACCTTCCCCGGAGAGATCTGGCGGGCCCCGCGGAGCTGGGTCGCCCAGTCCTACCCGACGCTGACCTACTTCAACGAGGTCGAGCGGGGCGGCCACTTCGCCGCGTGGGAGGAACCCGAGCTCTTCGCGACCGAGGTGCGGGCGGCGTTCCGGCCGCTGCGCACCGGCTGAGCCCACGAGCCGGACGCACCGGCGGCCCCGGGGGATCCCCGGGGCCGCCGGTCCGGCGTCGTGTCAGCGCACCGAGCGGAAGGCCGCCCAGAGCTGCTCGGCGAAGAGCTGCGGCTGCTCCCAGGCGGCGAAGTGACCGCCCCGGTCGAGCCGGTCGTAGTGGATGAGGTTCGGGTACGCCTGCTCGGTCCAGCTGCGCGGGGCCTCGTACTGCTCGCCCGGGAACACGCTGACGGCGACCGGGATCGAGACGCCCTTGGCGTTGAAGAAGCCGCCCCGGTACTCCCAGTAGAGACGCGAGGCCGACACCCCGGTGCCCGTGAGCCAGTAGAGCGTGACGTTGTCGAGGACCTCGTCGCGGGTCAGCTCCCCGGTGTCGCTCGACGTCCGGTCCAGGGCGGCCATGACCGCGGCGGCCGGCTGGCCGTCGGCGTCGTTGTGGTCGAGCAGCCAGGCGGCGAGGCCGACGGGGGAGTCGGCGATGCCGTACAGGGTCTGCGGGCGGGCGGCCATGTACTTGGCGTACTCGACCTGGGCGTAGGTCCGGACCAGCTGGTCGCAGGCGCGCCGTTCCTCCTCGGACAGCCCGGCCGGCAGCGGGGAGCCCGCCTGGAGGGCGGCGTCGACGTCGGCCGGCACGGTGGCGGGCATGTTGGTGTGGATCGCCAGCAGCCCCTCGGGCGCCTGCAGCCCCATCTGGTCGACGACGAACGCCCCCCAGTCGCCGCCCTGGGCGACGTAGCGGTCGTAGCCGAGCCGCCGCATCAGCTCCGCCCAGGCCCGGCCCATCCGCTCGGGGCCCCACCCGGTGGTGGTCGGCTTGCCCGAGAAGCCGTACCCGGGCATCGACGGGACGACGACGTGGAAGGCGTCGGCCGCCTCGCCGCCGTGGGCGGTGGGATCGGTCAGCCGGTCGACGATCTTCAGCTGCTCGACGACCGAGCCGGGCCAGCCGTGGTTGACCACCAGCGGCAGCGCGTCCTCGTGCGGCGAGCGGGCGTGGACGAAGTGGATGTCCAGCCCGTCGATCTCCGTGACGAACTGCGGCAGGGCGTTGAGGGCCGCCTCGCACCGGCGCCAGTCGTAGCCGGTCCGCCAGTGCTCCGCGAGCGCCTGCATGACGGCCAGCGGCACGCCCTGGGACGTGTCGTCGACGGTCTCCTTCTCGGGCCAGTTGGTGGCCGAGATCCGCCGGCGGAGGTCGACCAGGGCCTCCTCCGGGACGTCGACGTGGAAGGGGCGGATCCCGACCGCCGTCTCCAGGGTGCCGGTCATGTGCGCCTCCGTTCTGCGAGCGGGCCGGCGTGCCCCGGGGCCGGGGCCGCGTCGTCGAGGAGGCGGCGGGCTGCGTCCGCGTCGGCGGCGGGGACCAGGACGCGCACCCCGTCGAGCTGCAGCTGGGGCTCCTGGCCGCCGGCGTCGTCGGTGACCGCGCCGGCTCTCAGCCCGTGGGCCCGGAGCAGCCCGACGACCAGCTCCGCCTCGATGCGGCTGCCCACGACCGCCACGGTCACCGGCGCGCCGTCCACGGGCCCACCTCCACCGTCCGCTCCGCCGTCCCTCCCCGGCAGCGTCGCGTGGCCGGGCGGTCCCTCGCGCCCGTGGAACCTCCGGGTGTGCTTGCCCTGGCCCGGGGCCGGTCCGGCGGGGCCCGGCGGCGAACCCGTGCCTCCCACGGGGGCGAGGGCCGTGGAGGAGGCCACCTTCGCCACCGCGACGTCCTCAGGGAGGAGACCACCATGACCTCGACACCGATCAGGCCGGACCTCGGCACCGCGCGGGGGACCTCCGCTCCCTCGGTCCGCCCCTTCCGGGCGGAGGTGCCCCAGGCGGACCTGGACGACCTCCGCAGGCGCCTCGCGGCGACGCGGTGGCCGGACGCGGAGACCGTCCCCGACCGGCCGCAGGGCGCGCAGCTGGCCGACATGCAGGAGCTGGTCCGGTACTGGGCCACGGAGTACGACTGGCGCAGGGCGAGGCGCAGCTGAACGCCTGGCCGCAGTTCACGACGACCATCGACGGGGTCGACGTCCACTTCTCCCACGTGCGCTCCCGGCACGAGGACGCGCTCCCGCTGGTCATCGCCCACGGCTGGCCCGGCTCGGTGTTCGAGCAGATCAAGGTCATCGGTCCGCTGACCGATCCCACGGCCTCCGGTGGCCGGGCGGAGGAGGCCTTCGACGTCGTCATCCCGTCCCTGCCCGGCTACGGGTTCTCGTCACGACCGACCGGGACCGGCTGGGACGTCGAGCGCATCGGGCGGGCCTGCGCCGTGCTCATGACGCGGCTGGGGTACTCCCGCTACGTCGCCCAGGGCGGCGACTGGGGCGCGGGCGTCGTCGAGGCGATGGCGCGGCAGGAGCCCGAGGGGCTGATCGGCATCCACACCGACCTCCCGGCGGTGTTCCCGCCCGACGCGGCCGCGGCCATCGCCAGCGGCGGGCCGGCCCCGGCCGGCCTCTCCGAGGAGGAGCAGGCCGCGTTCGACGACGTGCGGACGTTCCTCGCCACCGGGGGCTGGGGGTACTACCAGATGATGACCGCACGACCGCAGGCGGTCTGGGCCCGTCGTGCCTTCCCCAGCCGGGTCTACTTCCACCGGGCCGAGCGCGGCGGCCACTTCCCCGCGTGGGAGGAGCCGCAGGTCTTCGCCGAGGAGATGCGCGCGGCCTTCCGATCCCTGCGCTGAGCCCGGCGGTGGGGGTGGCGGGCCGACCGTCCGCCACCCCCGCCCACCCCGTGCTCAGCGCAGCACGGTCGCCATGTGCGCGGTGGCGTCGGCGACGGCCTGCTCCTCGCCGCGACCCTGCTCGCGCGCGACGATGTAGGCGGCGTACCAGTCCGACCAGTGGTGCGGCGGTGCGACGGCCTCGTACGCCCCGTGGTGCTCTTCGGCCTCCCGCAGGAGCCGGGCCAGGTGCTGGACGTCCATCGGTGCCCCTCCGTCGTCGTCGGGCCCGCCGCTCAACGGCCGGGGAGCCGGCCGGTCAGCTCCTGGAGCACCCAGCCGTTGCCGTCGGGGTCGGGAAAGGTCGCGTACGACGCGTAGCTGCGGCGTCCCGGGTCGGGTCCCGGTGCCCGCCGTGCGGGGTCCCAGGGGAACCCGAGGCCCCCCTCGGCGTCGTGGAAGACCCCGCTGACCTCCGCGCCGTTCCGGGTCAGCTCCGCGCGGGCCGCCTCGATGTCGGGAACGGCCAGGTACAGGCCCCGCGCCGAGCCGGGCGCCGTCCCCGGGAAGCCCGTGCCGAAGTGGATGGAGCACGGTGAGCCGGGAGGCGTCATCTGGACGACTCGGACGTCGTCGCCGCGGACGACGTCGACGTCCTCGCGCCACCCCAGCCCCTTGTAGAACTGCTTGGCCCGGTCGACGTCGGAGACGGGCAGGACGACGACCTCGAGCTTCATGTCCACGGCAGCACTCCTGGTCTCGGGGAGCGGCACCTGCAGGTCCGGCGGGTCGAGGCTGGCGGCCTGCCCACCCCGATCGACCCAGGGGAAGTCCCTGGTCCGCTGCCTGGTCGCGCGGCGTGGCGCAGGGACGCGGGACGCACGGGACGGCCAGGGGCAGTCCCTGGTGCGAGGCCGGCGCCGGCGGACGACGGTGGCCGGCGTCGGCACGACCGACCCGTCCCCCGGACGAGAGGAGGTCCCCGTGCGCCCCGACATCACCCCGGGCGGCGTCTTCCCCGACTACGCCCTGCCCGACCACACCGGTGCGGTCCGCACCCTCGGCGAGCTGCAGGGGCGGGACCCGATGATCCTGGTCCTGGCGCGCGGTCACTTCTGCCCGGAGGAGCGCCAGCACCACCTGGAACTGGCGGCGTTCCACTCCCGGATCGCCGTGGCGTGCACGCAGATCGTCACCGTCGCGACCGACGACCGGCGCACGCTGGAGGAGTTCCGCGCGTCGGTGGGCGCGTCGTGGACCTTCCTCTCCGACCCGGGGCGGATCGTGCAGAAGGACCTCGACATCCGGGAGTACACCGACCCCGCGAACGACCCGATGATCCCCCACACGCTGGTCCTCGGACCGGGGCTGGTCGTGCACTCGCTCTACAACGGCCACTGGTTCTGGGGCCGCCCCTCGGTCCAGGACCTGTGGCACGACCTGCGTGCGGCCACGGCCCAGACCCGCCCGGACTGGGACCTGAGCCGACCCGGTCTCCGCGAGGCGTGGGCGGCCGGCGAGCGGTCGCTGTTCCGGGGGCCGCGCGAGGTCCTGGCCGGCACGTGACGGGTCGAGCCGTCGGCCGGGTCAGGTGGCCGCGCGGTCGGCCGCGGGGAGCGAGCGTCGCAGCTCCCGGCGGGTGCTCACGCCGAGCTTGGTGAAGATCTTGCGCAGGTGCCACTCCACCGTCCGCGCGCTGATGTACAGCTCGATCCCGATCTCGGGGTTCGTCAGCCCCTGCGCGGCCAGCCGGGCGATGTGGGCCTCCTGGGCGGTGAGCTGCGCGGTCGTCTCCACGGTGCGCTTGCGCACCGTCTCGCCGGTGGCCAGCAGCTCGTGGCGCGCCCGCTCGGCGAACGCGGCCAGGCCCATCGCGGCGAGGTCCTCGTGGGCGGTCCGCAACTGCGCCCGGGCCTCGGCTCGACGGCCCTGCCGGCGCAACCACTCGCCGTAGAGCAGCCGGGCGCGGGCCGGCTCCACCCGCACGGTCGTGCGTTCGAGGCGCTCGATGCCCTCGCGGTGGAGCTCCTCGGCGGCGGCTCCCGGGGTGAGCAGGGCCCGCCGGCTCGCCTCGACGCCCAGCGCCCAGTCGGTGCCGCTGGCCCGGGTCAGCGCCGACAGCTGCTCGAGCGCGGCCGTCGCCGCGGTGAGGTCACCGGCGCGCGCGCCTGCCTCGACCAGCTCGGCGAGCGCCCACCGGGGCGGGCCCAGCTCCAGGGGGTCCGCGGTCGCGTCCCGTGCCGCCCGCAGCGCGTCGCCGTAGCGGCCCAGACCGTTGCACAGCAGGGCGCGCGCCCACTGCACCATGTTGATCCCCACCCCCTCGCCGCGGGCGGTCACGTCGTCGAGGCAGGACTGCAGCAGCGGTTCGGCGCGATCGGCGTCGCCCCGCGCGGCGAGCAGCCCGATCTCGCCGTACGGGACCAGCCGGCTCCTCGTCACCTCGGTCCCCGACCGGGCCTGCTCGACCAGGGACGTCGCCGTCTCGAGGTCCCCGGTGAACAGGTGGACGACGGTCCGCGTGTTCAGCGCGAGCGGGAGCGCGCTGAGAGCGCCGGACTCCCGCGCGACGGCGAGGTGGCGGCGGGTGAGGGCGTCCCAGGCGGTGTCGTCCCACAGCGAGGCCGCCGTGGCCGCCGCCAGCCAGGCGAACCGCAGCCCCTCGTCCATCGTCAGGTCCTCGCTGACGAACGCGCGCACCGCCCGCTGCAGCACCGGCGCCGCCGGTCCGAACCCGTCGGTGAACATCACCGCGAGCCCCTCGAGGAGCTCGTCGTCCTTGCGGGGGGCGGCCGGGGGACGCGCGGAGCGCACGGCCTCGGCCACCTGCCGGGCGCCGGGGCCGGCCGCCAGCCGCCCGGCGAACAGGGCGGCGGACAGCGCGTCGAGGTAGGTGTCCCGGGCCAGCTGGGCGTCGAGCGGTTCCAGACGACGGGCGGCGGCGAGCAGCAGGGGCAGCGCTTCGTTGCCCCGGTTCGCCGCGAACGACAACTGGGCCCGCAGCAGCTGCGCACGGGCGCGCCCGTCGTCGCCGAGCGGCCCCACCTCGGCCGTCGCCAGGAGGGCCGAGGCGTCGTCGAACGCGCCGGCGGTGACCTTGGCGCGGGCGGCGTCGAGCGCGCGCCGTGCCCGCCGGGCCGGCTCGGGGGTGAGCGTCACCGCCTCGTCGAGGAACGCGGCGGCCGCCGCCAGCCAGCCGTGCCCCAGCGCGCGGCCGGCCGACCGCTCCAGCTCCGCGGCCACGGTCTCGTCCGGCCCCACCGCGGCGTGCGCGCGGTGCCAGGCGCGGCGGTCGGGGTCCACCTCGGGGTCGGTGACGTCGGCCAGCGCACGGTGGACCTCCCGGCGCTCGGCCCGCGATGCCGAGCGGTAGACCGCCGACCGGACGAGCGGGTGGCGGAACCGGACCCGGTCGCGCAGCTCGACCAGCCCCGCCGCCTCGGCCGCCGCGGCCGCGTCGGCACCGATGCCGAGGCGCCCGGCCGCGCGCCACAGCAGCGCGACGTCGCCGACCGGCTCGGCGGCGGCGGTGAGCAGGAGCGTGCGCGTCGGACGGGGCAGTGGCTGCACCTGGACCATGAAGCCGCGTTCGAGGCGGTGCACCAGCGAGCCGCCGCCGGTGTCGCCACCGAGGTCCAGCTCGGCGGGCGAGAGCCCGCGGGGCAGCTCGAGCAGCGCCAGCGGGTTGCCGTGGCACTCGGCCAGGATGCGGTCGCGCACCCGAGGGTCGAGCGTGCCGGTCACCGCCGAGTCCAGCAGCGCCGCGGCGTCGCTGCTGCCCAGGCCGCGCACCACGAGCTCGGGCAGCCCGGCCAGGCGGGGGTCGTCGTCGGTCCCCCGGACGGCGAACACCACGGCCACGGGTTCCGCGTGCAGCCGCCGGGCGACGAACTCCAGGGTCTGTGCCGACGCCTGGTCCAGCCACTGGGCGTCGTCGACGACGCAGACCAGCGGTCGTTCCTCGGCCACCTCGGAGAGCAGGGTGAGCACCGCCAGCCCGACGAGGAAGCGGTCCGGAGGCGCACCCGGCTGCAGTCCGAACGCCGTGCACAGCGCCGCTCGCTGCGGAACGGGCAGCGTCTCCAGCCGGTGCAGGTACGGGCTGCACAGCTGGTGGAGGCCGGCGAAGGCCAGTTCCATCTCCGACTCGACGCCGGAAGCGCGCGCGACGCGGCACCCGGCGGCGCGTTCCAGCAGGAAGTCGAGCAGGGCGGTCTTGCCGATCCCGGCCTCGCCCCGGAGCACGAGGACCTGGCTGCGCCCCGCCTTCGCCGCGGCCACCAGGCCGCTGAGCAGGTCGCACTCGGTGCGCCGTCCCAGCAGCCGGGGCCGCGTGCCGGGAGCGGACATGTCCTCCACCGCCTCAGGTCGTCGGGGGAAGTGCTCGGCGGTCATGGTCGAGCGCTGCAGGGGCCGGCAGCGCGGCGTCCCCATCCGACCCCGGGAGCCGGCCGGGCGACAGGGCCCGACGGCAATGGTGCGTCGAGCGGGAGGACGCTAGGGGACGCCGGGCCGCCGCCGCCAGGCCTCCCGGGGCGCCGGGGATGGGTCATCCGACTCGTCTCCGCCGTCCGGGCCCGGACCAGGGCAGTGCCAGGGGGTTCCCCTGGTGCGAGGCGACGGGCCCGGCCGTGAGGTTCGTCGGCATGACGATCCCGGGCTCGGGTGGAGCCGATCCCGAACAGGCCTCCGGCCTGCTGCAGCCGACGGAGACCCTGGACGCGCTCGCGGGCGTGGCCGACGTCCTCGACACCGGCTGGTCGCCGCCGGAGCGCCCGTGGGCGGCGCTGGACTGGGGGACGACCTGGCGGGAGGAGACCGCCGGGGAGGGCCTCGCCGGCCGGCTGGCCCGCGAGCTGCCCGACCTGCGGGACGGCGATCCCGCCGGCGACGGCCTCGGCGACACGGCCGACACCGACGGCGAGCTCCTCGACGAGGAGGTGGGCAGTTCCCGGTCCGGTCGGCTGTGCTGGGCCTGGGCGCTCTCGGGTGCGGCCGAGGGGCAGCTCCACGGCCGCGACGTGGGCATCGACGGCGCGGGGGCGAGCGCGGAGGAGGCCGCCGTCCACCTGGTCGTCGGCCCGGAACCGGACGACCCCCGCTGGGGATCCCGCTGACGACCCGAGAGGAGCCCGCATGCCCGTCCTGAGCCGTGGTTTCGGCCGGGGGAGGACCCGGTCGGACGACGACCGCCTCCCCCCTGGTCAGTACGACGTCGGCACCGCGTTCCCCGTGCTGTCGGCCGGGCCCACCCCGCGCACGCACCTGTCGCGGTGGGACCTGAGCATCGACGACGGGTCCGGCACCGTGCGCCGCTGGAACTGGGAGGAGTTCCGGGCACTGCCCCGGGAGGCGCTCACCGTCGACATCCACTGCGTGACGAAGTGGTCGAAGTTCGACACCCGCTGGGAGGGCGTCGCCGTCGACACCCTGCTGCGCGACCTGCCCACGACGGCCACCCACGTGCTCGCGGAGAGCGACAACGGCTACACCACGAACCTGCCGCTGGAGGACCTCACCGGCGGCCGGGCCTGGGTCGTCGACACCTACGACGGCGAGCCGCTGGCCCCCGACCACGGCGGACCGGCCCGACTGCTCGTGCCGCACCTCTACTTCTGGAAGAGCGCCAAGTGGGTGCGGCGGCTGACCCTGCGCCACCACGACGGCCCCGGTTTCTGGGAGACCTTCGGCTACCACCTCTACGGCGACCCATGGCGCGAGCAGCGGTACAGCGGCGACTGACCTGGCTGGAGGCCAGGGTCCTGGAGAACCGGGCGGAATCGGCCCGGGTGCACCGGCTGGTGTTCGACGTGCCCGGCTGGTCCGGTCACCTGCCGGGGCAGCACGTCGACGTCCGGCTCACCGCCGAGGACGGCTACTCCGCCCAGCGCAGCTACTCCATCGCCTCGCCGCCCGACGTCGACGAGCTGCACCTGCTGGTCGAGCGGCTGCCGGACGGCGAGGTCTCCGGGTACCTGACGGCGGAGCTGCGGCCCGACGACGTGATCGAGCTGCGCGGGCCCATCGGGGGCTACTTCGTGTGGTCGGCCGCCGCCGACCGGGCCGACCCCGGCGAGGGGCGGCGTCCGGTGCAGCTGGTCGCCGGCGGCACCGGCGTCTCCCCGTTCACGGCGATGCTCGACCACCGCCGCCGGCAGGGGAGCTCCACGGCGATGCAGCTGCTCCTGTCCGCCCGCACCGCCGCCGACGTCCTGGCCCGGGAGCTGCTCGGACCGGAGACGACGGTGACCCTGACCCGGGAGTCGCCTCCCGGCTGGACGGGGGAGACCGGGCGGATCGACGCCGCGATGCTGCGCCGTCGCGCCCTGGCGCCGGCCGACCGCCCGCGGGTCTTCGTCTGCGGGCCGACGACGTTCGCCGAGGCCGTGGCCACGACGCTGGTCGACCTCGGACACGAACCCCGCTCGATCAGGATCGAACGCTTCGGGAACGCTGGAGACACGTGATGACCGACATGGCTGCCGACACCACCAGCGCCCGCCGTCTCGACGGCAACGCCGCCGGCGGCGCGCTGGCCGAGCTCTTCGCGGTGGACATGACCACCGCCCGGTCCCGCTGCGCCGGCTGCGGGACGACGTCGGTGCTCGGCTCGCACCTCCTCTACGCCGACGCCCCCGGCATGGTGCTGCGCTGCCCCGGCTGCTCCGGGGTCGTGATGCGGTTCGCGTCCCGGGACGGGCAGCTGCTGGTGGACCTGCGCGGGGCCGAGCTGCTCACCGTCCCGGCGCCGGTGTCGTCGGCCTGACCGGCTCGGTCGGAGGCCGCGGTGCACCGGCGAGCGCGTCGCGGAGGGCTGCGCGGGTCGAGACCCCGAGCTTGGGGAACACCCGGTAGAGGTGCCCGGAGACCGTCCGCGGGGACAGGTGCAGACGGCTGCCGATCTCCTTGTTCGACAGGCCGGAGGCGGCGAGCGAGGCGATCTCGTGCTCCTGGGGGGTCAGCGTCACGGGACCGCCCCGCCCGTCCGGCGGCCGCGGCGCCGCCCGGCCGCCGGCGCGGAGCTCGTGCGCGGCGTGACCGGCCCAGGGCCGGGCGCCGAGCCGCTGGAAGACCTCCAGGGCCGACGCCAGTTCCCGCCGGGCGGCCGAGGTCGCGCGCGTCCGGCGGAGGTGCTCGCCGTGGGCCAGCTGCACCCGGGCGCGCTCGAAGGGGTACCGCTCCGCTCCCGGGACGGCGAGGGCCTCTCGGTAGCGGGCGGCGGCGTCGTCCCCCGTGGCCACCAGCGCGGCGGCGCCGGCCGCCAGCAGGGCGAGCCGGGGCCGCAGGCGGAAGATCTCCGCGCGCTGCATCGCCGCGGCGTGCGCCGCGGCCTCCGCGTGCCGGCCGGTGCGCACCGCGGCCTCGACCAGGTCCTTGGCCACCCACGTGGCGGCCGGGACGTGCGGTGCCAGCCGCCCCGGCGGGCTGATGGCCGTGGTGTGGCGGTAGGCCTCCTCGTAGTCGCCCCGGCCGAGCGCGGCGAGGGCGCGCGCCCGGTGCGCGAAGTGCTCGATCATCACCGCACCGCGCGGCGCGGCCCAGCTGAGCAGGTCGCCGGTCGACGACCGGGTGGCCGCCTCCTCGCCGCGGGCCGCGGCGAGCATGGCCCGGCAGTAGACCCCCGGCATGGAGATGAGCCGGTAGCCGAGCCGCTCGCCCCACTCGATCCCCTCCTGGGCCGCCCGGGCGGCCTCCTCCCAGCGTCCGGCGCGGAAGTCGTCGTGGCACAGCATCATCAGCGCCTGGACGGCGGAGGTGGCCGCCCCGCCGGCCCGCCCGTCGTGGACGACGCGCCAGAGCGCCGGACGGCAGGCGTGCAGCCGGTCGACTCCTCCACGGCCGGTCCGGCCCGTCCCCAAGGTGGTCGCCGACGTGATCCGGCAGGCGGTGACCGCGGTGTCGGCGTAGGAGCCCGGGCCGCCGCGACCGCCCCCCGTCGCGGCGGCCAGGAGGGGCCATGACCGCGACGACGGCGAGGGCCCGGGCACGCGAGCGGCGGCGGGGCCGCATCGAGTGGACGGCGCTCGAGCTCTTCCGCAGCCGGGGCTCCGACCGGGTCACCGTCGAGGAGGTGTGCGCCGCGGCCGCCGTCGGGCCGGCCACGTCCCACCGCCACTCCGGCTCCGAGGAGGGTGTCGTCCTCGCCTACCGGGAGGAGTTCGCCGAGGCGCTGCTGGACGCGGTCGACGCGGTGGGCGCCCTCCCGGAGCCGGCTCGGTTGCCGGCCGTGCTCGTGCGGTTCGCCGCCTTCCTCGAGTCGCAGGACTCGTCGCCGGCCCTGCGGGACCAGATCGTGGTCGGCCACCCGGGGCTCATGCGCTCCGCGCTGGCCGTCCAGCGCGACGTGGAGGGCCCGCTCGCCGCGGGGCCGGCCCGCCTCCGGGGGCTCGCCGCGCCGGACACCGGGGCACTGCTCGAGGCCGGGGTGGGAATCCTCGTCCTCCGGACCGCCGTCCGGTGCCGGCGGACGGGCGGTGGGCCCCTCACCGGCGCGACGACCCGCTCGCTCGAGGAGCTGCGGGGCCTCCTCTGCCGACCGGCCTGACGTCCACGACGACGACACGACGCCTCGATCGATTGACTTTCGATAGGTGCCCATCGAGACTCGATGCATGGGGACGACGCGCCGGGTGGTCGGCATGCTCCGGGTCCTGCTCGCGCTGGCGTTCGCCGCCCTGGGGACGGCGCAGGTCGTCGTCCTGCCGTCGCTGTGGGGCGAGCTCGCCGCGGACTGGCCGGAGCTGGCGGACGTGCGCTGGCCGTCGCTCGGCGTCGCGGTGCTGGGACTGCTCTGCGTCCAGGTGGTGATCGTCTGCACCTGGCGGCTGCTCGCCCTGGTCGAGGCCGACCGCATCTTCTCCGAGGCCTCCGTGGCCTGGGTGGACGCGATCGTGTGGGCCATCGTCGCCGAGTGCGCCCTGCTGGCCGGGGCGCTGCTGTACTCCGTCGCCGTCTGGGGCGTCGCCGGGCCGTCGACCGCCCTGCTGCTCACGCTGGTCGCCGCGGCGGTGCTCGGGCTGCTGGTCGTGGTGATGCGGGCACTGCTGCTGCAGGCGACGACGCTGCGGACCGACATGGAGGCGGTCATCTGATGCCGATCGTCGTGCGCATCGACGTGGAGCTGGCCCGGCGCAAGATGAGCGTCGGCGAGTTCGCCGAGCGGGTCGGCCTCACGCCGGCGAACGTGGCGGTGCTGAAGAACGGCCGGGCCAAGGCGGTCCGCTTCAGCACCCTCGAGGCGATGTGCCGGGTGCTGCAGTGCCAGCCGGGCGACCTGCTCGAGTGGGTCGACGACGAGGCCGCCGTGCCGACCGCCGAGCCGGTCGCGCGCGAGGGCCGCCGGTGACCGCCGAGGTCGACGTGCTCGTCGTCGGCGCCGGGCTGGCCGGCCTGCGCACCGCGGCGCAGCTGGCCCGGCGCGGGCACGAGGTGCTGCTGGTCGACCGGCGCACCGGCCTGGCCGGCGCCATCCGGACCACCGGCATCTTCGTCCGCAAGACGCTCGACGACTTCGCCCTGCCCCCGGAGTGCCTCGGCCCGCCGATCCGGCGGGTCGTGCTGTACCCGCCCGGGCTGCGCCGGCCGGTCGCGCTGGAGTCCGGTCGCGACGAGTTCCGGGTCGGCGACATGGGCGCGCTCTACGAGGCGGCCGCCCGCGAAGCGGCCGCCGCCGGCGTGCGGATCGCGCTGGGCACCCGCTACGCGGGCCGGCGCGACGGGACGTACCTCCTGGCGGGGGCCGGTCCGCACCGGGTGCGGGCCCGCTTCGTCGTCGGTGCCGACGGCGCCCGCTCGGCGGTCGCCCGCGACCTCGGCCTGGACCGCAACCGGCACCTGCTGGTGGGCGCGGAGGAGGTCTTCCCCGTCCCGCCCGGCGAGCGACCGCCGACGTTCCACTGCGTGCTCGACCCCGCGCTCGCGCCGGGCTACCTGGCGTGGGTGGTGGACGACGGCGAGCACGCCCACGTGGGGGTGGCCGGCTACGCCGACCGCTTCCCCGACGGGCTGCGCCGGACGCTGGACCGGTTCGCCGCCTCGGCGCCGGGACTGGCGGGCGTCGCGCGGCCGGACGACGTCGAGCGGCGCGGCGGCCCCATCCCGGTGGGCGGCCTGCTGCCCCGGATCGGCTGCGCCGAGGGGCTGCTCGTGGGGGACGCCGCCGGAGCGGTGTCGCCGCTGACCGCCGGCGGGCTCGACCCGTGCCTGCGGCTGTCCGACCACGCCGTCGACGTGCTCGACGACGCGCTGCGGACCGGGCGGCCGGACCGGCTGGCCGCCTACGACGGCGCCGCGCTGCGGGCGGGCTTCCGCGGGCGGCTCGCGCTGCGCCGGGGGCTGGCCCAGGTGCGCACGCCGGCCGTGGCCGCCGCGGCCTTCGCGCTGCTGCGCACGCCGCCGGGGCGGGCGGCGGCCCGCCGGATCCTGTTCGGCGACCGGTCGTTCCCCGACGTGGTCCCCGCTCAGCCGGCGTCGAACCAGGTGATCCGCTCGGGTGCGGCCGCGAACGGGTTGGCCCACTCCGACGCCGCACCGGTGATCGGCGCCGCGTCGGTGACCACGACGAACGGGCTGCCGGGGTAGATCGCCAGCACCCGCGAGGGCGACGACAGGTGCTCGGTGCGCTCGACCAGCTCGCCGCGGCGCAGCTGCGACGTCGTCCGCCGTCCGCGGAGCTCCTCGCCGACCCGCGCCTCCCACTCGGCCCCGTCGGCGGTGAAGGCGATCGCGTGCACCCGCCGGCCGGCCGGCGCCGGCTCGCAGCCGGCGAACTCGGCGAGCGCGTCGTAGAGCCGCTCGGCCTGCTCGTCGTCGCTCGCCCGCGGGAGGAAGAAGGCCGCCATGCCCGCATCCTCGCCGCCGGCACCGACAGGACGGCGCTCCTGGGGCGGGTGGGGCTCCAGGGGCGGGAGGGGCGGGAGGGGCGGTAGGGGTGCCGAGGGCGCCCCTACCCGGCCGCCCGGCGATGACAGGGGTGAGGGGCCGCGCCGCCGTCCTGCCCTCGTCTTCCCCCGTGGGCGAGGGAACCGGCGGCGCGGTCCCTCCCTCGGACCACTGGTGGAGGGACCCGCGATGACCGGAGCGACCGCCCACGACGAGGTGACGACGGCCCTCGAGATCGACGTCCAGCAGATCTACGACCGGGCCCTGCTCCGGCTCGAGGTCCTCGCCGTGCGCTGGCGCCGGGCCCTGGCGGACCTCGCCGCGCCGCCGGCGGCGGAACCGCGGGGCCGGGACGCGGCCTGACGACGCCGCGCAGGGAGCCCTTGCCCGCCGGCCCCCGGCGCGGGATCGTTCGGGTGCCGCCGGGACGCTCCGGAGCCGGAACGCCTCCGGCCGCTCCGAGAGGTGGAGCGCCATGCTCTGGGCGATCGTCGACGTCCTCGCGTTCATCCTGGTCATCGCCGGGGTCGTGGTCCTGGCGAGACGGGACACGGCCCGCTGGGAACGCGAGGGACGGGTGGTCCCCGGTCGGGCCGGACCGCCGGTCGGGCCGGCTCGGCGGCTGCGGGGCGCCGAGCGGCTGCGGGCGCGGCTGCGCGGGACGGCCGCCGGCGCCGGACGCGCGGCGAGGCGGGTCCGCTCCCTGCCCGGCGCCGCGCGGGTGCGGCTGACCGCCGTCCGCGACCGGCCCCGCCGGCGCCGTCCCCTGCGGCGCGGGCGCGAGCGGGTCAGCCGGTGGCTGCGGCGTCCCCGAGGGCCCAGAACAGCCGGTGGTCCACCCACGAGCGCAGGTAGCTGACCCCGGAGGTGCCGCCGCTGCCGCCGGCGTCGCCGAGCATGCGGGCGGCCACGCTGAGGTGGGTGCCCTTCCACCGGCGGTGCGCGGCCTCCAGCGCGGCCATGCTCGCCGTCACCCCCGCGAGGTCGGCGGGCGACCGGTCGCGGGCCGCCAGCCAGGCTCCGGCCAGCGAGGAGGTGTCCCGCGCCAGCTCGGCGGTGACCGCCGGGACGCTCTCGAACGCGGGGCAGCCCAGCCGGTGGGCCGGCGGGGTGCCGCAGCGCGCCTCGAACCGCTTGTACTGCTCGGACTGGATAGCGCTGGCGCCGTCGGTGAACTCGCGGAAGGTGTGGAACGCCTCGTACCGCAGCGTGGCGACCATCCGGAACAGCGACTGCCCGCGCTCGACCAGCGCGGTGGCCCGGTCCACCAGCGCGGCGGCGTCGGCCGGCCGGTCGTCGTCCAGGGCCGCCGCCGCGGCCGCGCCCCGACGGGCGGCGACGCCGTAGACGGTCTCGTGCGCCTGCAGCGCGCGGATGAAGAAGTACTCGTCGTGCACCGTCGACACGGGGAGCACGGTGAGCTCCAGCCAGTCCGCCGCCCAGCACTCCGGGGCCACGGGCAGCCGGGCCAGGATCTCCGGCAGCCCGGCCTCCGGGTCGTGCGCGATGCCGGCCAGCAGCTCGGCCGCCGCCGGCGCACCGAGGTTGGCGGTGAGGAACCGCACGGCCTGGCGCACGCGGGTGCGCAGGGTGCGCTCGTCGGGCCGGTCGAGCGGGCCGACCGCCTTGTCCCGCCGGGACGCGCACAGCTCGTGCCGGACGACGTCGGCGGCCAGCAGCGCCGCCAGGGCGACCGGGTCCAGCGGCTCGCCGGGGCCGTCCACCAGCCGCTCCAGGACCGGCAGGCACAGGTAGGTGCGGTTCCAGTAGCGGTCGTCGTGCTTGGCCAGGGCGCAGTCGAGGAAGGCGTCGAGGGCGGCGTCGCGGCCGCGGTGCCGGGCGCGGACGTCGGCCAGGTCGGCCAGCAGCGAGGGGTCCAGCGCGTGGGTGCCGGTCCAGCGCACCTCCCGGGTCACCGCGCGGGCCAGGGCGCGGCCGTCGAGCTCCTCCTCGCGCACCCCGGGTGTGCGCCAGCGGGCGATCTCCGCGCGCACCTGGGCACCGGCGTCCCGGCGGTCGAGTTCCGCGGGGCAGCGCGCCCCGGCGCCGGCGACCGGCAGCGCGCCGCCGGTGACGTCCACCCCGACGACCGACCCGTCCGCGCGCATCCGGTCCTCCCGGTACGAGGCCCCCGTCGCGTGCGACATCGTCCGCCGCCGGTCCCCGCACGGCAACGCCCTGCGCCGCCCGGTTGTGCGGACCGGCGGGGACGGGTAGACGGGCACGAGCAGCGGTCGTCGTCGGGAGAAGGAGCCGAGCCATGGCGGAACTGAAGGTCGAGCAGGAGCTGGAGCTGGGCCGCCAGGAGGTGGCGGCCCTGCTCTCCGGGCTCGCGCGGGGGCTGGGGGGTGCGGGGGAGGTCTCCGTCCGGTTCGGCGCCAGCACGCTGGAGCTGTCGGTGGCGGAGCGGGTCCGCTGCGAGCTCGAGGTGCAGGTCGACGGCGACGAGATCGAGCTGGAGCTCGAGCTGAAGTGGTCGAGGTCGAGCGGGTCCGCCGGCGCGCCCGAGGAGCAGGGCGAAGCCGGGGACGACGGCCCCGCCGGGGAGGGGACGCCGTCCGAGGAGGAGCCCCCGTCCGAGGAGGAGCCCCCGTCCGAGGAGGAGGGGCCGTCGGAGGCGGAGGCGCGGTCCGAGGACGGCTCGGCCGGCGAGGGGTCCGCCGCGGAGGCGTCCGACGACGAGGACGAGGGAGCCGGGCAGCCCCGGGCGGACGAGGGCGGGAAGACGTCGGGCGCCGGGCGCCGGGCGCCCACGAGCCGCGGCCGGCCGGCGGGCCGCCGACCGGCGCAGGGCTGATCGCCCCCGGCCGGGGTCAGGCGGCGGGGAGCACGAGGAAGCGCCGCAGGTCGACGTGCCAGTCGACCTGCACCCGCCGGCCGACGGAGCCGGAGGGCCGCACGAGGTCGAAGCGGGTGAGGTCGCCGCCGGCGTCGGCCCACAGCAGCGCGAGGTGGTCCACCCGCGTGCGCGGCGCCGGCGGGCCGGCCACGTCGAGCTGCAGCTGGCGGTCGGGCTCCTGCCGGTAGAAGGCGCGCAGGCCGTCGGTGGCGGCCGCGGGCAGCTCGCCGTCCTCCGACCGCCAGACCCGGACGACGTCGGTCGGGGTGCGCAGGATCAGCCCGCTCATCGCCAGGCCGAGGTTGTCGGTGCTGGTGTCGAGGAGCGCCAGCTGCCGGGCGAGCAGCGGATCGGACAGGTCGTCGGCGTCAGCGCCCCACGGCCGCAGCTGCTCCATCGCCTCGCGCCGGACGAGCTGGTGGTCGAGGTGCCGGTCGGCGGCCGGGTTCCAGCCGTGCTCGGCGTGGATCGCCGCGCTCACCGCGACGCCGCGGGACAGCGCCTCGTGGACGGCGAGGAGCAGGGGCCGCAACCGGGCGACGACGGCGCCGGGGGAGTGGTCCACGGCCGTCCAGTCTGCCGGTCCGGCGCGCGCGGAGGCGGCCGCGACGCACCGGTCGGACCGCCCGGCCGCCCAGGGCCCAGCGCAGCGCGGCGAAGTTGACCAGCCCGACCAGGCCGTTGACCCCGTACACGACGGCCAGCGTCGCCGGCTCGCCCGCGTCGGGCACCAGCACGGCCCACCCGGCCAGCGCCACGCTGTTCGCCGCCAGACCGACCAGCGCCATGCCGCCGCCCACCCCCTGCCCGCGCGCCGCCGAGGCCCCGCCCGCCGCGAAGGTGACCCGGCGGTGCAGCTCGTTGCCGAGCACGGTGGACGCGCCCGTGGCCACCAGGTTGCGCAGCAGGTCGGGTGCGCCGGTGGCCGCGCCGAGCAGGAGGAAGAGCAGCCCGTAGGCGGCGCTCGACGTCGCCCCCATGGCGACGAAGCGGAGGAACGGGGCGACGAGCACGACGACCAGCGTCGCCGTCCGCGCGCCGGGGCGCGTCGTCCCGGCGCTGGCTCCTCGCCTACTGCATCCGCGGTACGCCCGCCCGCACGGTGCCTGCGCGCGGACGACGACGCCGGCCCGCGGGCGCGGCAGGCTCGTCGCCATGACCCCGCAGCGCCCGGGCAGGACCCGGTGAGCGTCGTCGACGGGCTGGTCTCGGCCACCGAGCAGGTCGTGGACGCCCTCGGGTACGTCGGCCTCGCCGCGGTCATGCTGGTGGAGAACGTGCTGCCGATCCCGTCGGAGGTCGTCCTGCCGCTGGTCGGCGTGCGGACCGCCGGCGGGTCGCTGCTGTTCTGGGCGGCGGCGCTGGCCGCCACCGTGGGCTCGGTGCTCGGCTCCTGGGGCCTGTACCTGCTGGGCCGGGCCGGCGGCCGGCCGCTCGTCCTGCGGCTGCCGCGCGTCCTCGGCATCACCGGGCCGCGGCTGGCGCGCGCGGAGGCGTGGTTCGCCCGCCGGGGCGACCTCGTCGTGCTGTTCGGTCGCCTGGTCCCGGGCGTGCGCGTCCTCGTGTCGGTGCCGGCGGGCACGCTGCGCATGCCGGTCGGCCGCTTCCTCCTGCTCACCAGCCTCGGCGCGGCGGTGTGGAACACCGCCTTCCTGTGGCTCGGGGTGGCGCTGGCCGACCGCTGGGAGTCGGTGGTGGGCGTCCTCGAGACGGCGACCCCCGTCGCGCTGGCCGCGGCCGCCGGCGCCGTCGTCCTCGCCCTCGTGGTCCGCCGGCTGCGCGCCGTGCGGGTCCAGCCCTGATGCCGGCCCGCCGGCCGCTGCCGACCGACGAGGGGCGCTCCTCCGGCGCGCCGGGCGGATCGGCCGCTCCCCATGGGGTAGGCCGGGTCCCCGTGACCTTCGAAGGCGCCGGGCGCTGGGCCGCCGCGCACCCGCGACTGGTCGACGCGGGCCTGGCCGTGCTCGTCGTCCTGCTCGCCCTCCCGGGGCTGAACGGGCACGGGCCCGACGCCCGGCCGCCCGGGCTGCCGGCGGTGGGGCTGTTCCTCCTGGGCGCGGCCACCCTCGTCGTGCGCCGCGAGCACCCGCTGCCGGTGTGGGCGGCCACCACGACGGCCGGGGTGCTGGCCGTGCTCGTCGGCGGCCTCAGCACGGTCGCCGGGGCGGCGGCCTGCCTGGCCCTCTACAGCGTCGGCCGGCAGCTGTCCCTGCGGACCACCGCGCTGGCGGTCCTGGTCTCCGCCGCGGCGTTCGTCCTGGCGTCGGTGGTCGTCGAGGGCGCCTGGCTCGACGACCGCATGGACGTACCCGGCCTGGAGGCCCTGGCGTGGGGCGGCGGCGCGGCCGCGGTCGGCGTCGCCGTCCGCAGCCAGCGGGCCGCGCTGGAGGCGGCCGAGGCCCGGGCCCGGCAGGCCGAGCTGACCCGCGAGGAGGAGGCCGAGCGCCGGGTGACCGACGAGCGGCTGCGCATCGCCCGCGAGCTGCACGACGTCGTCGCCCACTCGATCTCGGTGATCAACGTGCAGGCCGGGGTGGCCCGGCACCTGATGGGGACGCGACCCGAGCAGGCCTCGGCCGCGCTCGGCCTCGTGCGGGAGGCGAGCCGCACGGTGCTCTCGGAGCTGTCGGCGATCGTCGGCCTGCTGCGCACCCCGGAGGAGGACGCGCCCACCGAGCCCGCCCCGGGCCTGGCGCGGGTCGACGGCCTCGTCGACTCCGCCCGCCGGGCCGGGCTGCAGCTGAGCTGTACGGTCACCGGCGAGCCGGGCGGGCTGCCGCCGATCCACGACCTGACCGCCTACCGGGTCGTCCAGGAGGCGCTCACCAACGCGGCCAAGCACGGCGACGGCACCGCCGAGCTGGCGATCCACCACGGGCCGGAGGGGGTCTCGATCGAGGTGCGCAACCCCGTGGGCGCCGCGGACCGGGCCGCGCCGGGCGGCGGGCACGGCCTGATCGGCATGCGGGAGCGGGTCGAGGCGGTGCGCGGCCGGCTGGTCACCGGGGCGGCCGACGGCCTCTTCACCGTCTCGGCCCTCGTCCCGCGGGCGTCGGCGTGACGGTGCGCGTGCTCCTCGCCGACGACCAGGTGCTCATCCGGTCCGGCTTCGCCGCCCTCATCGGCAGCGCGGAGGACCTCGAGGTGGTCGGCGAGGCCGGCGACGGCGCCGCGGCGGTCCGGCAGGCGCGGGCGCTGCGCCCCGACGTCGTCCTCATGGACATCCGCATGCCCGGCACCGACGGGCTGACCGCGACCCGGGAGCTCACCGGGTCGCCGGACCTGCCCGGCGTCCGGGTGGTCGTGCTGACCACCTTCGAGGCCGACGAGTACGTGCTGGAGGCGCTGCGGTCGGGGGCGAGCGGGTTCCTCGGCAAGAGCGTGGAGCCCGACGAGCTGCTCGACGCCGTGCGCGTGGTCGCCCGCGGCGACGCGCTGCTCTCCCCGCGGGCCACCCGCAGCCTCATCGCCCGCTTCCTCGCCGAGCCGCACGGCGCCGCCCCCGGTCCGGCCGACCCGGCGCTCGACGTGCTCACCGACCGCGAGCGCGAGGTGGTGGCCCTCGTCGCGCACGGGCTGAGCAACGACGACATCGCCGCGCGCCTGTTCCTCTCGCCGCTGACCGTGAAGACGCACGTCAACCGGGCGATGAGCAAGCTGCACGCGTGCGACCGCGCGCAGCTGGTGGTGCTGGCCTACCAGACCCGCCTGGTCCGGGCGGGCGATCCCGAGCCGCGCTGACGCGCCCGGATCGCCCACCGCGCCCGGCGCGGGGCCGGGTGGGGCGGGAGCGGTTCCCGGGGCCGGTGGGGTGCACGGGGCGGCAGCGCGCCCCCTGGGCAGGGCGTCGGCGATGACGCGGACGAGGGGCCGCGCCGTCGTGGTCCCCACCCGCCTCCCCCCGTGGGCGGGTGGTCCCGGCGGCGCGGTCACCTCGCCACCTCCGCAGGAGGGCGAGCCCGTGGCGAAGAAGGCCGGCGGCCACTTCCGCCGGTCCACCGACGTCCAGCGGAAGGCGCTCGCGGACTACCTGGCCGCCCGCGTCGAGCACCTCGAGGCGGAGCGCGGGTATGCCGAGCTGCTGATGCGGACGCTGCGGACCCGCGGCGCGGCGACGGCAAGCGCATCGCCGGGTTCGTCGACCGCGAGCTGGCCCCCGCCCGCCGGCGTGCACGGGCGCTGCAGCTCTCCGCCGTCGCGAGCGCGGTCGACGTCGACGGCCTGTCCGAGCTTGTGCCGTCGGTGCGGGGCGAGCTCGGCCGGGCGGTGGACCTCCCCCTGCTCCTCGCCGCGCTCGGCGTCGACCCCGATCTGGCCGGCCAGATCGTGGAGCGCGCCGTGCCGCTGCTCGACCGGGCCGTGACGCGGGTCGGAGGAGCGTGACGTAGCTGCCGGCCACGCTGCGCGGTCGCCCCGCCGGACGGCATCCCCGTGGCGCCGCCCGGGGGCAGCGCACCGGTCCCGACGTGCGACGCTGCTCGCCTCTTCCCCCGGGCACGGAACGGATGGTGGCCGTCATGCCACGCTCGGCCCGCTCTGCACAGCCTGCGCGTCGCTCCGGCGTGCGCGGTCGCCAGGCCCCTCCGCGCCGCCGACCGCGACGGCGGCAGGAGGTCCAGCCCGCGCCGGTGACGGTGCGCAGCGTCGGCAAGGACCTCCTCCGGGCGTTCCTCGAGGGGATGCGCAGCGGACGCCGCACCTCCTGAGGCGTCGTCAGGCGCTGCCGGCCGGCCCGGACGGCGCCGGGGACCACGCCGCGCGCAGCCGCTCGCGGCCGGCCGCCGCCAGCGCCGTGGGGGGGGGGGGGGGGGGGGGGGGGGGGGGGGGGGGGGGGGGGGGGGGCGGGGGGGGGGGGGGGGGGGGGGGGGGGGGGGGGGGGCGGGGGGGGGG